>CAIRQX010000001.1 GCA_903880855.1 uncultured Burkholderiales bacterium
AACATGTGGCCAACAAACTCTACCAAGCGGGCATTTACGCAACGGCCTTGCACGGCGAGATGAGCCAAGGCGCCAGACAAGCCGTGCTGCAAGAGTTCAAAGATGCGCGCTGGGAAGTGTTAGTCACCACCGATCTTGCCGCGCGCGGTATTGATATCGCCAAATTGCCGACAGTGTTGAATTACGACTTGCCGCGATCCGCTACTGACTACATCCACCGAATGGGCAGAACCGGGCGTGCAGGTGAAAAAGGCGATGTTGTGAGTTTTGTGACGGCTGCTTCGTTAGCTCACTGGAATGTGATCCAAAAGCGTCAAAGCAATGCGTTAACACTAGAAGTCATCGAAGGCTTCGAACCGACAGACACACCACCGCCAGCACCTAAGCTCAATGACGGTGACGGTGGAATCAAAGGTCGCCGCCCGAGCAAAAAAGATAAGCTGCGAGTCCTTTAGGACAGCAAGAGCCTCAAGTGCCTGAAGAAGTCTTTAGTCGTTTGCTTCTTCGTGGCTGTGAGGCGCTGTATCAAGTTCAAGCAGCTCACGCCCTGCTTCTATAGGGCGTGGAACTCGTACCCCGTGTTTGGCCAAAATTTCGACATAGCAAGAAGAACCTTCTTCTTTGGCCACAGCATCCATGCGCTCCATCAGGTTTGCCAAATGCACAACTTCAGCGCCTTCTTCGGTCAAGCCAAATTTGCAATCGAAATCCCAAAAATCTACGCCCTCGGGTAAGTCGCGTCGACGCTCACGTTTGATGTATTTGCGAATTTCGTGTTTGGTGGCTTCTAACACCCGGTCAGGGTGCTTGCCTTCTGGGCGCAGTTGGAATGTTTTTTTCACGTTTTACCTAAAGTAGCAAAGACCTCAGAAGCCGCTTGTACGGTTTCTGCAATATCGGCCTCGCTGTGCGCTGCGCTGACAAATCCTGCTTCATACAAAGCAGGCGCAATATAGACGCCGCGATCGAGCAAGCCATGGAAGAGCTTGTTAAACCGCGGGCTGTCGCTAGTCATCACCTTGGCGTAGTTTTGTGGCAGCTCAGGCAATAAAAAGAAGCCAAACATACCGCCTTGGCAGTCTGCGCTAAATGGTATGTCGGCCTTCTTGGCGGCGGCGCTTAAACCATCGACCAAGCTTTGGGTGGTTTTGGATAAAGCATCCCAGAAACCGGGCTTGGAGAGTTCTTTCAAGGTGGCCAGTCCGCAAGCGGTGGCAACCGGGTTGCCACTCAAAGTACCCGCTTGGTAAACAGGGCCTGTGGGCGCGAGTTGTTGCATGATTTCGCGTGGTCCACCAAATGCTGCTAGCGGCATGCCACCACCAATTACTTTGCCTAGCACTGTCATATCAGGTTTGAAGCCAGGGATTTCTTTGGCATACACACTTTGCGCACTACCTAAGGCCACGCGAAAGCCAGTCATGACTTCGTCAAACACCAGCAAGGCGCCGTATTGGGTGCAGAGCTCGCGACAACGTTTCATAAACGGCACGCTGGCGCGAACAAAGTTCATATTGCCGGCAATGGGTTCAATCATTAACAGGGCGAGTTCTTTGCCGTGCAGGGCAAATGCTTCTTCGAGCTGCGGAATATTGTTGTACTCCAAAACCAAAGTGTGTTGCACCACTTCTGGCGGAACACCCGCGCTGGTCGGGTTGCCGAATGTGGCGAGGCCAGAGCCTGCTTTGACCAACAACGCATCGGCATGGCCGTGGTAGCAGCCTTCAAATTTGATGATCTTGCTGCGCCCTGTCGCGCCACGGGCTAAGCGCAATGCGCTCATACCGGCTTCGGTGCCAGAACTGACCAAACGCACCATGTCCATGGAAGGTACTTGCGCAAGGATGGCTTCGGCCAATTCAACTTCGCGCTCTGTTGGGGCGCCAAATGAGAAGCCATCGACGGCTGCTTTTTGAACAGCTTCTAACACTGCAGGATGGCCGTGGCCCAAAATCATCGGGCCCCATGAGCCGATGTAATCGATATAGCGTTTGCCGTTGGCGTCCCAAAAATAAGCGCCTTGCGCGCGTTGCACAAAACGCGGGGTGCCGCCAACTGCACGAAATGCACGCACTGGCGAATTGACGCCACCAGGAATGACTTTGGCGGCGCGTTCAAATAAGGTTTGGTTAAGGTCTGTCATAGCGGTTTTGTCTCAATGCTTGGTTTCATGACGGGGGAGGGAGAAATCTTCAGCGGTGGCCATGCGGTCATCGCCATCTGTGGTGGATTCGGTGCCATCTTCAAGTTCGGCCCAAAACAAACGGTCGGGCAAGATGTGGCCCATACCTGGGCGGTAACCACTGTTGAGGCATTGGTCTAAAAACGCCAAGCCTTCGCGGGTGGCGGCTTCCAAATCGGTGCCTGAGGCGAGCAAGGCTGCCAGGGTCGCGCTCAAGGTATCGCCTGCACCAGAGAAGACAGCATCGAAACGCTCAAACTTCTCGGTTACCAATACGGTGTGTGGTGTGGCCAACACGTTTTCTACTTGCTGGTCTGGGTGGCTGATGCCAGTGACTAATACATAAGGTACGCCCACTTCAGCAGCAGCGCGCGCTAAGTCGCGTGGTCCAGGGCTTTTCTCACTGCTCCAATCAGGAAGCAACCAGCGCCACAAGGTGTTGTGGTTGCCGACCAAAAGCGTGGTTTGCGGCAGGATTAATTCGCGAAACGCGTCTAGGTAGGCGTCAATGGCTTCGTCTTCCCACCATGACAAATTCGGCATATAGGCCACTACGGGCACTTCTGCATAGTCGGTTGCCACTTCGGCGATAACGCTTAGGTTCTCAGGGTTGCCACAAAAGCCGACTTTGATGACTTGCACGCTAACGTCTTCCAACACGCAACGGGCTTGTTCGGCGACGGCTTCTTCGTCAAACGACACATGGTCGAATATTTCTGCCGTGTCGCGCATGTAGGCGCCCGTGACTACAGGCAAGGCGTGCGCGCCCACCGAGGCACTGGCCAACACATCTGCGCCAATTCCACCGGCACCGCTGGGATCGTTGGCATTAAATACCAGCACACAGGGAGGTGCTGCTGTACTTTCATCGCTGAGGTCGTGGGGGTGGAGGGCGGGGGTGTTTTCTGAAGACATGGGGCGGTCGATACAATGCAATTCATTCTATGCGTTGAAGAAAGCAGTGCCGTGGCAAAAACTTGGATGTGTCTCATTTGTGGTTGGATTTATGACGAAGTTGCGGGAGATCCCGAACACGGTATTGCCCCAGGTACCCCTTGGGACCAAGTGCCCATGAACTGGACGTGCCCAGAATGCGCAGCCCGCAAAGAAGACTTTGAAATGGTGCAAATCTAAGGCTTCGCCCAGACATGCAAGTTCGCCACGCATTTGAATCTCCAATGCTGGCTTTGCTGCGCCATCGGCCACAGATCCATCTTCCTGCGGCACAACAGTTATTAGCCTTGTGCCAAAAGCAAACGGCGCAAGAAACCTTCCCCGGTTGGATGACGTTTTGGTCTTTGGCCGCGCATTACTTCAGCGGCCTGTGCCAAGCTAGTGACCGAGAGCTCACTTTGCAAGAAGTCAGCGCGTCTAGCCAAATCATGAGTGGTTTGTTGTTGCGCCAAAGCTTTGACCCTGGACAAGAAACGTCGCTCGAAGGCTTGGAGTTGATCAACCACCTCTTGTTTTTAGAGCAAGCCGATGTGATTACCCAACGCTTGGTCGGCATCTTGGATGAATGCTCGCAAGAACAACAACCTCAAGTGCCTGAGGCCTTGCAATTGGACGCCCACCATATGGCCCAGTTGGCGCAAGAGGTCTCTTTGAATTCTGTGCATGAAGTGGCGGATGCCTTGGCTTCGCAGCTCGCCAGACTACGCACCACGCGCATCGTCTCCGACATCAAAACCAGCTTGCAAGGCGCCCAAGAAGTCAGCCGCCTGTTGCACCAATTTGCCGTGGGCAATGTGCGTGCACCGCAAGAGTCTGTGCTGGCCGCTTTGCGCGGCGATTAAGCCGCTTTTTTCACGACCGCATAACGTGCCAAGGTTTCAGCGCGTGCTTGGGCGTGGTCGACGATAGGCTCTGGGTAGTCTTTTCCAATTTCCACACCAGCGGCTTGTAATGCGATGGGCTTGGCTAGCCAAGGCGCATGGATATCTTTGTCATTGAGTCCTGCCAAGGCGGGCACATAGCGGCGGATAAATTTAGCTTCTGCATCAAACTTTTCGCTTTGGCTGATGGGGTTGAAGATACGGAAATAGGGCTGTGCATCGCAGCCGCTGGAGCTTGCCCATTGCCAGCCACCGTTGTTAGCAGCCAAATCAAAGTCATTCAAGTGGGTAGCGAAATACTGCTCGCCCCAGCGCCAGTCAATGCCTAAGTCTTTCACCAGAAAGCTCGCCACCACCATGCGCAAGCGGTTGTGCATATAGCCCGTTTGGTTGATCTGCGCCATGGCAGCGTCTACCAATGGGTATCCGGTGCGTCCCCCACACCAAGCGGCAAAGCGTTGCTTGGCCAACTTACCGTATTCCCACCCAATAGCGTCGTATTCGCGTTTAAAAGCAGACTTCACGACATGCGGGTGGTGGTGCAAGATCTGGTGATAAAACTCCCGCCAAATCAATTCCGACAGCCACACTTCTGCTCCTTTGGAGCCAGCCAACATGCGTTGGTGTCCCACGCCCGCCAATTCGCGGATAGACACGGTACCAAAGCGCAAATGCACGCCTAAATAACTAGGACCTTTGACCGCAGGAAAGTTACGCGCTTCGTCGTAGCGGTCCATGCGGTCAAAAAAGTCTTTAAACAATATCTGGCCACCGGCACTGCCGGTGGGAACCGCCAGTTGCTTTAAATTAGTGGTCTCAAAACCAATGTCTGCCAAGCTAGGCACAGCAAGTTGCAAATGCTTGGGTCGAGGTGCCAATGCTTTGGCGAGCGGTTGTATCGCGTAGCTTTCCAAATGCGCTGGCATTAACTTTTGCAGCCAAGCATTTTTATAGGGCGTGAAAACACCGTAGGGCTTGCCCATTTGGGTCAGCACTTCGCTGCGCTCAAAAATCACGTGGTCTTTGTAGGTTTGCAAGCCGATACCAGCATTGGCCAGTACGCCGCGCACTTTGGCATCGCGTTCTATGGCGGCGGGTTCATAGTCATGGTTGGCAAATACTTCTTGCACATGGAGTTCTTGGGCGAGGCGGGCGATTTCTTCCACCGCTTTGCCGTGGCGGACGATCAAACCAACGCCTTTTTGTGCGCACAGGGCTTGTAAGTCAGCGTCCAAAGCCACCAAGGACTCGCGGATGAATTCCACCCGACGGTCTGCCTTGGGCAATGGGCCCAAGATGTCGCTGTCGAATACAAATACGCAGTGCACTTGCTTGCACAGTGACAAGGCATGGTGGAGGGCGGCATTGTCAAAAGCGCGCAAGTCGCGCCGAAACCACATCAAGCCAGCGTCAACCTGCTGGATGGGGTGTGGGGAGCGGGTCATGTTCAGCCTTTAAAATCAGAGAATGACCGCAGATTCTGCCTCCATCAACCTGACGCATCACTTTTTGATCGCAATGCCCGGGCTGGAGGACGCGTCTTTTGCCAAAAGCGTGGTTTATCTCTGCGAACACAGCGAGCGTGGCGCCTTGGGGCTAGTCATCAACAAGCCCAGCGACTTGTCGATGCGCAGTTTGTTTGAAAAGGTAGAACTCCCCTTGCACCGCGCAGATTTGGTAGATGCGCCTGTTTTAAAAGGGGGCCCAGTCCACACGGAGCGCGGCTTTGTTTTGCACGAGGCAATGTTTGCCGATCCGCAAAGCGGCTCTTTCCCCCTGCAAGAAGGTGCAGATCCTGTGCAAGGCAATTTAGATTTAGGCCAGCCTGGTGGTCCCGTAAAAGATACCCCTAACCCATTAAAAGCTGAGTCTGTCTACGCCTCCACCATGATGATCCCTGGCGGCTTGGAGATGACGACATCGAAAGATGTTTTAGAAGCCCTCTCCACCGGTGCTGGTCCGCGCAATGTGTTGATTTCGCTGGGCTACTCCGCTTGGGGCGAAGGCCAGTTGGAGTCTGAGTTGGCGGAGAACAGTTGGCTCACTGTTGGCGCCGATGCCGAAGTGATTTTTAACACCCCCATCGAGCAACGCTACGAGCGTGCCATGGGTTTGTTGGGCTTGCAGTCTTGGATGCTGTCTTCCGAGGCGGGACATTCATGAGCAACGCCACGGCCCTCCCTGTGTCGGCCCAGTTGCAATCGTTTTTGGCTTTTGATTTTGGTACCCAACGCACAGGCGTAGCGTTTGGTAGCCGTGTATTGCGCCAAGCCCAACCTCTCCCTACTGTCAACGCCCAAGGCGATGCGCGTTGGCGCGAGATCGATGCGCGTATCCAAGAGTGGCAACCCGACGCTTTGGTCGTTGGCGTTCCTTTTCACCCAGATGGCGCTGAACACGAAAACACGGTGCGCGCCCGCAAATTTGGCCGCCAACTGCATGGACGGTTTAACTTGCAGGTCTTCGAAGTCGACGAGCGCTACAGCACCACCGAAGCCTTAAGCCAAGGCGCCAAAGATGCAGACGCTGCGTCGGCGTGCATCATCTTGAACCAATTTTTTGCGGAGTTGCCATGAGCGGACGCTTGTCTTTAGATGCCGAGAGCCTTTACCAAACCCTTTGCAAGGGGGTAGGCGCCATGTTGACCCCGACAAGTCGGCTAGTAGGCATCACCTCTGGTGGTGCGTGGTTAGCAACCCGTTTGCAAAAAGACCTGAATCTCACTGGCGAAGCCGGAAGTATTTCTTCCGCCATGCACCGCGACGACTTTGCCAAACGTGGTTTGGCAGACGGCGGTCAAACCAAACTGCCGTTTGAAGTGAACGCAGCACACGTGATCTTGCTCGACGACGTGCTCTACACCTGACGCACCATCCGCGCGGTGCTCAACGAATTGTTCGATTACGGCCGACCTGCCAGCGTACAACTGGCCGTGTTGGTAGACCGTGGTGGGCGCGAGTTGCCGGTGCAAGCCGACTTTGCTGCAGCGCGTATCGCGCTACCCGCAGACCAGCTGCTGGCGCTGGCTAAAGCGGCAGACGGACGATTTAGTTTTTCGGTGGAAGGCTGACATGCTCTACAAGCGTAATCCGCAACTCAACAAAAACGGCGAGCTCATCCATTTGCTCTCGACAGAAGGACTGTCGCGCGACATCCTCACCCATATCTTGGACCACGCAGCCAATTTCGTATCGGTCAACGACCGCGAAGTTAAAAAAGTTCCCTTGCTGCGCGGCAAAAGCGTATTCAATCTGTTCTTTGAGAACAGCACGCGAACACGCACGACATTTGAGATCGCCGCCACGCGCTTGTCAGCCGACGTGTTCAATCTGGATATTGCGCGCTCTTCAGCCAGCAAAGGCGAGTCTCTACTCGACACCATCGCCAACCTTAGCGCGATGGCGGCAGATATTTTTGTAGTGCGCCACAGCGAGTCGGGCGCGCCGCACCTCATAGCAGAGCATGTCGCACCGCATGTGCATGTGATCAACGCTGGCGATGGCCGCCACGCACACCCAACGCAGGGTTTGCTCGACATGTACACCATCCGCCACTACAAAAAAGACTTCAGCAATTTGACGGTGGCGATTGTGGGTGATGTGCTGCACTCGCGCGTAGCGCGTTCCGACATCCATGCCTTGACCACTTTGGGTTGTGCCGAGGTACGTGTTGTGGGTCCTAAAACTTTGGTGCCCAACGACCTCTCGCAAATGGGTGTGCGTGTCTTCAATACATTGGAAGAAGGTATCAAAGGCTGCGATGTCATCATCATGTTGCGTTTGCAAAACGAACGTATGAGCGGCGCTTTGCTGCCGTCTAGTCAAGAGTATTTCAAAGCCTTTGGTTTGACCCCGCATAAATTGCAACTCGCCAAACCTGATGCCATCGTGATGCACCCTGGCCCCATCAACCGCGGAGTAGAAATTGATTCTGCAGTGGTCGACGGTCCGCAAAGCGTGATCTTGTCGCAAGTCACTTTTGGTATCGCGGTACGCATGGCAGTGATGTCTATCGTTGCGGGGAATGACGCATGAGGACACTGATTCAAAACGGGCGCGTCATAGACCCTGCTTCTGGCTTGGACGAAGTGGCTGATATTGCGATAGCTGCAGGAAAAATCCTAGCCATCATCAAAAAGGGTGAATCCACACCACAAGGTTTTCAAGCAGAAAAAACGTTTGATGCCAAAGGCTGCATAGTGGCACCTGGCCTGGTGGACTTGCAAGCGCGCTTGCGTGAGCCTGGCTATGAACACGAAGGCATGTTGGAGTCTGAACTCAAGGCGGCGGTTGCAGGCGGCGTCACGAGTTTGGTCTGTCCGCCTGACACCGATCCCGTTTTAGATGAGCCCGGTTTGGTCGAGATGCTCACCTTCCGTGCAGAAAAAATGCACTGTTCACGTGTCTTTCCTCTAGGTGCATTGACGCGTGGTTTGCAAGGCGCCGTCTTAACTGAGATGGCTGAGTTGACCGAAGCAGGTTGCATTGGATTTAGCCAAGCAGAGGTGCCGATCGCTGACACCCAAGTCTTGCAACGCGCACTGCAATATGCATCGACCTATGGTTACACCGTCTGGCTGCGCCCACAAGATTTGCATTTGGGCAAAGGCGTTGCGGCCAGTGGAGCATTGGCCACACGTCTGGGTTTGAGCGGTGTGCCTGTGGCGGCGGAGACGATTGCTTTGCACACCATATTTGCTTTGATGCGATCCACCCAAGCGCGCGTGCATGTGTGCCGTATTTCTAGTGCAGAGGGCGTCGCCTTAATTCGCGCAGCCAAACAAGAAGGTTTGAAAGTCACTGCGGATGTCAGCATCAACTCCTTGCATTTGAGCGAACTCGACATTGGTTACTTTGACAGTTGCGCAAGATTGACTCCGGTGTTGCGCCAAGCGCGCGACCGCGATGCCTTGCGCGATGGATTGAAAGATGGCACCTTAGATGCTTTGGTGTCTGACCATTCACCAGTGGATGAAGACGCCAAAGCATTGCCTTTTGCAGAAGCAGAACCAGGTGCTACGGGCTTGGAGTTATTGCTCAGTCTCTCGCTTAAATGGGCGCATGAAACAGGCGTGCCTTTGCTGCGTGCTTTAGATGTAGTGACAGCCCAACCAGCACGTATCTTGGGTCAAGACAAAAGCATTGGCCATTTACAAGTGGGTGGGTTTGCTGATATCGTAGTGTTTGATCCAGTAGACCCATGGCAAGTCACTTCAGAAGGTTTGCACAGCCAAGGTAAACACACGCCGTTTGGTTTTGCGCGCAGTGGTATGGCCTTGCCTGGGCGCGTCAAAGCCACCTGGGTGAATGGGCATTTGGCTTTCGCAGCCTAAACGTTCTTTTTCATGCAGACCCTGCGTACTGTCGTTAAATTTGTGCGCATGCTGTTGTGGGTGTTGTATGGCTATTGGCGCATTCGCACGGTATTTCATAAGTTAGAACCCCAAGCGCATGCCGCGGCCGTTGAAGAATGGGCGCAAGGCATGTTGTCTATCTTGGGCATCACGGTGCGCGTGCAAGGTGAGCCCAGCAGGGGGCCGGTGCTGATGGCGGCTAACCATATTTCGTGGTTAGATATTTTGGTGATGCACGCAGCATGCCATTGCCGCTTTGTAGCGAAATCTGAAATTCGCGCTTGGCCTTTGCTAGGTGTATTGACCGCAGGTGGTGGCTCTTTGTTTATCGAGCGCACCTCCAACCGCGATGCGATGCGTGTGGTGCACCAAATGGCAGACGCATTGTCAAAAGGACAGTTACTTGCAGTGTTTCCAGAAGGTGGAACGGGTGACGGCAAAACCTTGCTTCCGTTCCATGGCAATTTGTTGCAAGCGGCTATCGTGGCGCAGGCGCCTATTCAGCCTATCGGCTTGCAGTTTTTAGAAGCGCACAGCGGTGCGATAAGTTTTGCGCCTTGCTATCACGCTGAAGACACTTTGTTGGGTTCCGTTTGGCGCACTTTGTGCGCGCCCCCTTTGTTGGCGGTAGTGCATTACGGCGCGAATGAAATGGCGCAAGGGCGCAGTCGGCGTCAATGGGCTGTGGATTTACGCGAGAGCATTCGCAGGTTGATAGATTGAGTTACATTGCCAACCCATATGAGTACAAAGAAAATTCAAAAAGCAAAACCTACTAAGTTGGGTGTCAAGGCCGTTAAGAAAAAAGCCAGCCAGAATAAAACATCTGATTCGATGGACGCGATGTTTGAATTGGCGGCTGAAACATTCCGTGTGATGTCGGCACCTATGCGGTTGAAGATCATCAATTGCTTGTGCGAAGAAGAAAAAAATGTGGGGCAGTTGTTGGAGGAAATCGACACCACCCAGCCCAATATGTCGCAACATTTGAATACTCTCTTCAAAGCCAAAATTTTGGGCCGTCGGCGTGAAGGGGTGCAAATTTATTACCGCATCATCAATGAGCGCGTCGTCACTTTGTGTAGAGCGGTGTGTACGCAGATAGCTATCGATAGCGATATCGCGCACTCTTAGCTATAGACAGAAAATCATTAGAACGCGTCGTGGTGTGGTCACATAAATCTCTTTGAGATTGAAATCTACCCAAGGAATTGATTTGAATAGGTGCATACATCAGCGTTGCTTGGTATTTTTGTTTGTATGGCTTTTTAGTCTCGGATTCATTGCGCACGCCCAAGTTGCAGGTAAAGCGGTAAGTGCCAAACCGCTGATGCAGCTTAAAAAAATAGACCCACATGTTTTTTATGTGCAGGGAGTCCCAGAGATGGGCTCTTCCGCGAATCAAAACTTTATATCCAATGCCGGTTTTGTGGTGACACCTGCTGGCGTTGTGGTGGTCGATGCCTTAGGCTCCCCTGAACTTGCACGAAGGCTGTTGGCAGAGATAAGAAAAATAACCAAGAAACCCATACACACGGTGGTATTGACCCACTACCACGCTGACCATATTTATGGACTGCAAGTGTTCAAAGAGGCTGGCGCACGTATCTTGGCGCATACCGCTGCGCGGGAATATTTATTTTCAGACACTGCCAAGTTGCGTCTAGAAGTCTCTCGCCAAGAGTTGTGGCCATGGATTGATGAAAAAACACGGCTTGTTGCCGCGGACGTTTGGCTAAACAATCCGCATAGTTTCACTGTCGGTGGCATTCGGTTTGATATTGAACCGGTAGGGCCTTCGCACACGGCAGAAGATTTGGTGGTGTATCTACCGCAGAAAAAAATATTATTTGCGGGAGACTTGGTTTTTCGAAACCGTATTCCTTATGTGGGGCAGGCGGACAGCAAGCACTGGATAGAAGCATTACAAAATTTACTGACCTTTAATACCCAATGGGTGATACCTGGGCATGGCCCTATCTCCAATGACCCCAAGGGTGATATGACCCTGACGCGTGACTATCTTCTGTACTTGAGAGAAACCATGGGGCGTGCCGCAAATGAGATGGAGCCTTTTGAGAGTGCTTACGCCAAAACAGATTGGTCCAAGTTTGAGAAAATGCCACTGTTCAAACCTGCTAATCGCATGAACGCTTACAACACCTATTTGCTCATGGAGCATGAATCCAAATGAAGCCGTTGATGCAACGTCGTGCTTTGGTGCAAAAGCTCATGGCGGGAATGTCTTTGTTGTGTATTGCCAATGGCGCATGGGCGGCACCAGTCACATTACCCGTGACCGATTCATTGCCGAATGCTTTGGCTACCGCTTTGCAAGCCAAACAGCCATTGGTCGTCATGGTGAGCCTGCATGGTTGTCCCTTTTGCAAAGTGGTGCGTGAAAACTATTTGCATCCTCTGCGCGACTTGGGCTTACAAATCGTGCAGATCGATATGCGTGATAGTCGGACCATTGTTGATTTCGATGGGTCTTCCAGCACGCAGGATGCTTGGGTTCGTAAATACGGCATCAAGCTCGCGCCTACAGTTCTGTTTTTCGGCAACCAAGGCCGTGAGGTGGCCGCGCGATTAAAGGGTGCGTATTTGCCTGACTTTTATGGGGCCTATTTGGATGAGCAGCTGCTTGTTGCACGCCAAGCGGTTGTAGCGCATAAGCAAGGCTAAACAAACATAGCCCTTCAAACATCAACCTTTATACAAATTAATTAGGATGCCATCAATGAAGACATTTTTAATTGCTATTTCCCTGATCTGGATAGGCTTAGCGCAGGCACAGCAGCATCCTTTATTCAAGGGCGCTGACTTGCCTTTAGGCGAAAAGTTAATTGCTGAAAACAAATGCAATGAGTGCCATATCCGCCGTGTTGGCGGTGATGGAAGCAGCATTTACAAGCCCACTGGCCGTATCAACACCGCCGGCGCATTGCGTGGCATGGTGGAGTATTGCAATACCGAACTCAATTTAGGCTTCTTCCCAGAAGACACCAACGCGGTAGCTGCTGTTTTGAATCTAAAACACTACAAGTTCCGATAGCGCTGACTCTGCCGCACTGGTAAACCCGCATCTTTTTACATTCGAGATCGATTATATTAGTGGTTGTTGATATATAAATGTGAAATGGAAGGACTGTCTGTGAATGCTTCAGATAGAACGCTGTCGGGACGAATTCAAAAGGCCCCGGAAAATTTCTTAGACCGCGAAGGAATTCGCACAGTCATTGCTGAGAGCAAAAGCGGCCGCCGTAACTTCATTCGGCAAGCCTTTGCTGCAGCTGCGACTGGTGCTGCGGTACCTCTGGCCATGGCACAAAGTAATCCAGTGCCAAGCGAAGGTGGTGACCCCAATATTTTGAATTTGCCAGAACATGCCAAAGCGCTGGGCCAAGGTGTCGCCGCAGAAGGCGGATACGGCAAGCCCTCCCAGTACGAAGTCAATGTGCAGCGCCGACAAAGCCCAGGACTCACGCAAACAACACAGGCTTCGGTTTCCTTTGCGCCCTTGCAGTCTTTGTTTGGCATCGTGACGCCAAGCGGTTTGCATTTTGAGCGACATCACCAAGGTTGGTGGGACATCGACCCTTCTAAACATCGCTTCATGATCAATGGCATGGTGAAAACGCCCACCGTGCTGACCATGGATGAGATCATGCGCTTGCCATCTGTTTCGCGTTTCCACTTTATTGAATGTGGCGCCAACACGGCAGTGGAGTGGGGTAACGTGGCAGTGCCTACTGTGCAATACACACACGGCATGGTGTCTTGCAGTGAGTTCACGGGCGTGCCACTGATCAAGTTGCTTGAATTGGCTGGAGCCGATCTCAAAAAAGGCAAATTCGTTTTAGCTGAGGGGGGTGATGGTTCCTCTATGACGCGCACCATTCCCATGAGTCTCATCACCTCTGGTGAGGTGCTGGTGGCTTACGGACAAAACGGTGAAATGCTCAGACCTGAAAACGGTTACCCCTTGCGATTAGTGGTCCCTGGTATTCAAGGCGTTAGTTGGATCAAATACCTGCGGCGTGTTGAGGTGGGCGATATGCCTTACGCAACTAAAGATGAAGCGGTTCACTATATGAATCTCATGCCCAATGGGCAGCATCGTCAATACACCAACATCCAAGAATGTAAGAGCGTCGTCACAACACCTTCTGGAGGACAGGTCTTACTGGATAAAGGTTTCTACAACATCACGGGACTCGCTTGGTCGGGTCGTGGCAAGGTGAAAAAAGTAGATGTCAGCGTGGATGGTGGGCGCAATTGGAAACGGGCGCGCCTAGAGACTCCTGTACTGAGCAAGTCATTGACGCGCTTCAATATTGATTGGGTGTGGGATGGAAAGCCGGGCATCATCCAAAGTCGTGCCACCGACGATACGGGTTTTGTCCAACCCACATACCAGCAGTTGCGTGCGGTGCGTGATACCCGATCCATCTATCACAACAATGCTATTCAGTCTTGGCTGATACAAGAAAACGGCGAGGTCAAAAATGTACAAGTGTCATAAAGTCATTTTGACGGCCGTATTGCTGTTTACAACTGTTAGCGCATTTGCGCAGTCTGCGGCATATCCGGGCATTGGTCGACCAGCCACTCCCAAGGAAGTTGCAGCGTGGGATATTGATGTCCGTCCTGATTTCAAGGGACTCCCACCTGGTTCTGGCTCGGTGTCGCAAGGCCAAGATGTGTGGGAATTGAAGTGTGCACAGTGCCATGGTGTTTTTGGTGAATCCAACGAAGTATTCAGCCCTTTAATTGGTGGCACCACTAACGAAGACATCAAAAATGGTCGCGTCGCCAACCTCACTAGACGCGACTTTCCCGGCAGAACCACCATGATGAAAGTGGCAACGGTATCAACCTTGTGGGACTACATCAACCGAGCCATGCCATGGACCGCGCCCAAATCACTCAAAACCGATGAGGTGTATGCAGTGACTGCGTATATGTTGAATTTGGCTTACGTCGTACCAGACAATTTTGTGTTGTCTGACAAAAACATTGCAGAGGTACAAAAGCGCATGCCTAACCGCAATGGCATGACAACGCAGCACAACCTTTGGCCTGGCAAAGAATTTAACGGCTCGACTAAACCGGATACAGCCAATGTGGCGTGCATGAAGGACTGTGTTCCAGAGATAAAAGTCTCTTCTATGCTGCCCGATTACGCACGCAATGCCCACGGTAATTTGGCAGAACAAAACCGCATAGTGGGTCAACAAAAGGGCGTCGACACACTGCAGCCAGAGAAAAAGCTGGGAGATCGCGCTAGCGCTTCATCGCCGGCTTCATCAAGCATCAAGTCCGTAGCAAAGACTGCAGATCCAGCTATAGCACTTCTTGCAAAACACAATTGCAACGCCTGCCATGCTCAAGACCGAAAAGTTGTAGGCCCAAGTTTTAATGACATGGCGAAAAAATATCTAGGCAAAGTAGACTACTTGGCTGGAAAAATAAAATCTGGTGGTGCAGGCGTTTGGGGGCCCATCCCTATGCCAGCGCAAAGTGCACCAGATGCAGACATCAAAACCATTGCTAGCTGGCTGGCTGCCGGTGGGGCAAAATAACCCTTAGATATTCAATAGGAGCACTTCCATGCAAACTCGACGCGAGACCCTCAAGCACAGCGCTGCTGTTGCCAGCCTATTGGCGGCTACAGGCCTGTTCCCCCAATACGCGCAGGCTTTTGACAAAGCCGCATTTGATGCCAAGACCATCAACGAAGCGATCAAAGCCATGGGCGGCGCTGTTCCAGTAGAGAGCAAAGACGTCACCATCACCGGTCCAGACATCGCAGAAAACGGCGCTGTAGTTCCTTTTGGCGCGAGCACCTCTTTGCTCAATGTGAAACGCGTTTTGCTATTGGTTGAAAAAAATCCTTCCGCATTGGTGGCCATGTTTAATGTGAGCCCTGAGGTGGATGTCAACTTTGCAACGCGCGCCAAGATGGGGCAATCGTCTGATGTCTACGCAGTTGCTATTACCAATGATGGAAAAGCCTTCTTTGCTAAAAAAGAAGTCAAAGTAACCCTTGGCGGCTGCGGCGGCTAATCACTATTTAATTAATTTAGGAGTCATACCATGGCAGATCCAATGCGCATTCGTGCCCAAGCAGCTGGCGACAAAGCCACTATCCGTGTTTTGATGAGCCACGAAATGGAATCAGGACAACGCAAAGACGGAACTGGGAAAACTATTCCTGCTTGGCATATCCAAGACGTCACTGCAACACTCAACGGCAAAACCGTCATGACTGCCGAATGGGGCCCCGCAGTATCTAAAAACCCATTTCTACAGTTCACCATCAAAGGCGCTAAAGCTGGTGACAAAGTAGGCATCACCTGGAAAGACAACAAGGGCGATACACGCAGTGATGAAGCGACGGTAACTTAAAAAAATATTGACCCCTATAACGGAGACATGCATGAAAAAAATCGCGCTTGCTGTGGGGCTTGTTGGCCTTTCAGCCATTGCCTTTGCACAAAAATCATCCACTGACAGCATCGCCGAATACCGGCAAATGCTGCAAGACGGAAACCCTGCGGATCTGTTTGAGGCCAAAGGTGAAGGTCTGTGGACGCAAAAGCGCGGACCTAAAAATGCCAGCTTAGAAAAGTGTGATTTAGGCAAAGGCCCTGGTGTCTTCAAAGGTGTGTGGGTAGAGTTGCCGCGCTACTTCGCTGATACTGGCCGTGTGCAAGATCTGGAGTCACGCTTACTCACCTGTATGCAAGAGTTGCAAGGCTTTGATGCGCAAGAAATCGCCAAAACACCTTTTGGTAGAGGCGAGCAAAGTAACGTGACTGCACTGGCAACGTGGATTGCCGCTGAATCCAAAGGCATGAAGTTAAATCTTCCGCAAGACCATATGGAAGAACGAAAAATGTACGAGGTAGGTAAGCGTTTGTTTTTCATGCGCGGCGGATCGCACGACTTTGCCTGCGCCACATGCCACTCCCAAGATGACAAACGTATTCGCTTACAAGACTTACCCAACATCACCAAAAATCCTGGCGCTGGAAATGGTTTTGGCGCTTGGCCTGCTTACCGCGTGTCCAACGGACAAATGTGGGGCGCTCAGTTGCGCTTGAATGACTGCTACCGCCAACAACGGTTCCCTTACCCAATATTTGGCAGTGATGCCACGATTGCTTTGGGCGTCTATATGGGCGTGAATGGCAAAGGCGGTGCAACCGTCGCTCCTGCCATCAAGCGATAAGGAAAAAAAATGCAAAGTAAATTTCTACTCCCCCTTGCCGCTGCTGCAGTGTCTTTTCTAACAGCCTGTTCAACGCCATTACCGTCTAGTGCTGATTTGGACAAATTGACGAAAGACATTGTTGCCCGTTCATTTCGGGCTGAAGGACAAGCCCAACTCGACCGCGTCAACCCCGATGAAGACAACCTTTTGTGTTCACAGGCAGACCAGTCAGGTAATACGATTGACGAAAAGCTAGCCGCTGCTGTTGAAGCACGCAATATGCAAACCATCAAAGCACCCGTAGATGGAAAATATTTAGGCGACTTCAAAGAGGGCGAAAAAATTGCCCAAAGCGGCTCCGGTAAAACATGGACGGATAAGGCTGATGCGGCCAATGGCGGCAACTGCTACAACTGCCACCAAATCAGTAAGGAAGAGTTGTCTTACGGCACCTTGGGCCCTAGTCTCTACAACTACGGCAAGATGCGTGGCGTAACTAACCCCAACAGTGCAGAATCTAAGCCCATTGTTGAATACACATGGGGCAAGATCAACAATCCACGTGCCTATAACGCTTGTTCAAGCATGCCAAGGTTTGGACACAAGGGCGTACTGACAGAAATGCAGATCAAACATGTGATGGCATTGCTTCTCGACCCCGCTTCACCCGTCAACAAATAATCTCAACCGAAGCCGCATCTCTTTTTGGGTTGCGGCTTTTTTATGACTAATAAATAAGTAGGTGCTGATATGAATTTAACCAAGCGCGAATTCATGCAAGTTATTGGTGCTGGTAGTGTGGCTGGCCTCAACATGCACGCGTATGCCCAGACCGATGCGGCGACAGCAGCCAATGGCCTCTACAACATTCCAAAATTCGGTCAAGTTTCTTTTTTGCACATGACAGATTGCCATGCCCAGTTAAAGCCCATTTACTTTCGTGAACCCAGTGTCAATTTAGGCATTGGCAATATGAAAGGTAACTTGCCACATTTGGTGGGAGAGAATTTATTAAAGACCGCAGGCATTCGACCTGGTAGCGCACAAGCGTATGGCATGAGTTGTCTCAACTTCGAAACTGCAGCGCGTCGTTATGGAAAAGTGGGTGGCTTTGCACATTTGGCAACTTTGGTGAAGCGTCTTCGCGCAAGTCGCCCAGGCGCTCTGTTGTTGGACGGTGGCGATACATGGCAAGGCTCAGCCACATCTTTGTGGACGAATGCGCAAGACATGGTCGACGCGTGTAAGTTGTTGGGTGTAGATGTGATGACAGGCCATTGGGAATTCACCTATGGCATGGACCGCGTCAAAGAAATTGTTGAGAAAGACTTTGCTGGAAAAATTGAATTCATTGCACAAAACATCAAAACCCAAGACTTTGGCGATCAAGTGTTCAAACCCTATGTGATGCGTGAAATGAATGGAGTGCCTTGCGCCATCATTGGCCAAGCGTTTCCGTATACGCCTATTGCTAATCCACGCTATATGGTTGCAGACTGGGCATTCGGCATCCAAGATGAAAACATGCAAAAGATGGTGGACGAAGTGCGCGCAAAAGGTGCGCAAGTCGTAGTCCTTCTCTCGCATAACGGAATGGATGTCGATTTGAAGATGGCGAGTCGTGTGAGTGGTATTGACGCCATCATGGGTGGTCACACACATGACGGCATGCCTGTCGCCACATTGGTAAGCAACAAAGCTGGCAAAACCATTGTTACCAACGCAGGCTCTAACGGAAAGTTCTTAGGTGTTTTAGATTTCGAAGTGAAGAACAAGCGCATCACCGACTACCGCTACAAGCTTTTACCTATCTTTGCCAATATGTTGCCTGCTGACAGTGAGATGCAAGCGTTGATCACCAAGGTGCGCGCACCTTATGAGGCGAAGTTGAATGAGAAGCTGGCAGTCACAGAAGGCACGCTCTATCGCCGTGGCAACTTCAATGGCACAGGCGACCAGTTGTTGCTAGACGCATTGATGGATGTACAAGGTGCTGATTTAGCGTTTTCGCCAGGTTTTCGTTGGGGCACATCTTTATTGCCTGGACAAGCGATTACCCGTGAATGGTTAATGGATATGACAGCGACTACCTATTCATATGCGACCGTCAGTGAGATGACGGGTGAAACCATCAAAACTATTCTGGAAGACGTGTGCGATAACTTATTCAATCCAGACCCTTATTACCAACAAGGTGGCGACATGGTACGTGTGGGTGGCTTGGAGTATGTGTGTAGACCGAACGAAAAAATCGGCAACCGTATTGGCGAGATGAGATTGAAGGGCAAGCTGATAGATGCTAATAAAAAATACAAAGTAGCAGGTTGGGCGCCGGTGGCCGAAGAAGCTAAGAGTCAGAACCTCAAGCCCGTTTGGGAAATTGCAGAGCAGTGGCTCAAAGCGAGTGGCGGCAAGGTGGGTTCTCGGAAACTCAATACGCCTAAGTTAGAGGGTGTTTTGCCTAATCCGGGGTTTGTTGCATAGGCGTTAAGCACTTATTTCGGTTTATTTGAAATTAATGCTAATCGTAGAAGAGTGCCTATTCCTTGATAAAAATCAAAGGCTCTCTAATTGATTGATTCAATAATTAGAAACTGTCAAAAGGAGTTTCTATGGCCATCAATCAAATTCAAATCCACGTTGAAAATATCAAATGTGGTGGTTGCGAAAAGTCAATCGTTAAAGGCCTAAGTGCAATTGAGGGTTTGTCGAATATCGTGATCGACCGCGATCAACAGTTAGTCAACGTCACAGCGGACGAGTCATTGCGAGATGCCATTGCCTTAAAGCTGAAGTCTATGGGTTATCCAGAGTATGGAAGTGTCAGCGGATTGGATGCAGGATTGGCAAATGCAAAGTCATTTGTAAGCTGTGCCATTGGACGAGTCTCCTGATTCTTATATTTTGTTAAGAAAAAGGCGTATAAAAAATACACCCATCCCCAACATGAAAAGTATTCCTATAAGACTCATCAAGCCATAGTCAGTAAATAAAAGATCATGTAGAAGTTTCATATGTCGCTCCGTTTGAAAACCCGCTAATGATCCCTTGATTTAAAACTATTACATTGATATAGATCAAATTAACTTTCTAGCCTATACGCTGAGATGTATCCGTTTTTTTAAGTAACAGTTCTTACAGGGGAGATTTTGGAAAGATAGGACTACCCGATGTGCTTAACGTAAAACACTGGGTTGTTGCAATAGTTTTGGCAGGTTTATTCGTTTGGTTATTCTGGTGGTTTGAAAGAAAAGGGCTTTAATGCTGAAACCTTGACCTTGCGCAAGGTAATTATCAAAGTAGTACCTAAACTGAACTTGTATTAGGACTAAAAATGACCAGCTCTGTTAACCAGAAAAATATCGTACTTATACGCTAGTTATGCCAAACCCTCAGTTCAGCCGAGAAAAACTATCTAGCCAATACGATGGAGTCAAAGGAGTTCATAGAGCGTTCAAAGGAATTTTTAGATAAGAAATTCCGTTTGCTTCTTGAGGTGGCAATTCGCCAGCGCGAATGTTGATCTGCACAGCAGGCAAGATCAAGACGGGCATTTCAAGAGTGGCATCACGCTTGGTGCGCATCTCTACAAATTGCGCTTCTGTGATGCCATCGTGCACGTGGATATTTTTTGCGCGTTGCTCTGCGACGGTAGTCTCGAAAGCTATCACGCGGTCAGTTGGCGGATAGTCATGGCACATAAAGAGTCGCGTTTCAGCAGGCAAGCTCAAGATTTTGCGAGTGGATGCATACAGGGCACACGCATCAGCGCCAGGAAAGTCGCAACGTGCGGTTCCTACATCAGGCATGAACATGGTGTCACCCACAAAGACAGCATCGCCAAATTGGTAAGCCACACAGGCAGGGGTATGGCCGGGAACAAATAAAACTTTTCCAACCAACTCGCCAACTTTAAATTCTTCATCGCTTGCGAGTAGATGGTCGAATTGGGAGCCGTCTTGTTTAAAAGTTGACTCCAAGTTAAAGATGCCTTTGAAGACCTTCTGTACTTGTGTGATGTGGTCGCCAATCGCCATCTTTCCGCCTAACTGTTTTTTCAGAAAGGGAGCCGCACTGACATGATCTGCGTGGGCGTGCGTTTCGAGAATCCACTCCACTTTGAGTTGGTGCTCTTTGACGTAATCAACTACTTTTGCGGCAGACGTCGTAGTAGTTCTTCCCGACTTTGGGTCGTAGTCCAGAACAGAGTCAATGATGGCGCAGGCTGTGCCTTTTCCCTGATGGACGATGTAGGTGATGGTCCAAGTGGCTTTGTCAAATATGCCGTGGACGACGGGTTTCAGGCTAGAGGTGGTCATTACATGGTCTTTAATTAAGTTTTCAATAGTTTATTGACAGATATATTAAAAGTCAATAGAATATGAAAAATTAATTCATTAAGGGCTTATATGAGTGTTGCATCCCTAGAACTAGAGCAAATGCACAGCGCTGCTGAGCAGGCTTGCAAGTTAATGAAGGTGCTTTCCAACCCAGACCGTTTGATGATTCTTTGCCAACTGTCTAAAGGAGAGTTGCGGGTGGGTGAGATTGAAGAGATGCTTGGAATCGGCCAACCCACACTCTCACAGCAACTCACTGTCTTGCGCGATGAAGAACTTGTCGAAACACGGCGAGAAGGAAAGAGCATCTATTACCAAGTGAAAAGTCCCAGAGCCTTGGCTGTCATTGGGACTTTGTACGAACAATATTGCAAACCATAAAGGCACCTATGACGATTGATTGGATCCATTTCACACCTTGGCTATCTTTAGGTGGCGGAATTTTGTTAGGACTTGCCTCAGCTGCATTCATATTGGTAAACGGCCGTATCTTGGGTATCAGTGGTATCTTGGGCGGTTTGTTAGCACCTCGCTTGGGTGATATTGGATGGCGCATTGCGTTTCTGCTGGGTATGGCAGCTGCCCCTTTTGTGAGCGGGCTGATATTGCCCTCTGGCTATTTGGAAGCACCACGGATAGAGGCGGGCTACATAGCGATAGCTATTGCTGGTTTATTGGTAGGCTTTGGCACGCGCTATGGATCGGGCTGCACCAGCGGTCATGGCGTATGCGGCCTCTCCCGGCTGTCACCACGCTCGTTGGTCTCTACGCTGACATTTATGGGCTTAGGTTTTCTAGTGGTCTACGTGATGCGTCACGCTTTTTAAAAAGAATTGATATGCAACACAGAATCAGTGAATTTTTAGTCGGCCTGTTATTTGGCTTAGGACTCCTACTCTCCGGCATGACCGATCCAGGAAAGGTCATTGGGTTTTTAGATATTTTTGGTGCATGGGACCCATCGCTTGCTTTGGTGATGGCAGGTGCTATTGCTGTTGGATTTTTTGCATTTGCATTCGCCAAGAAAAGAACTGCCAACTTTTTAGGCGGCGCCTTGCATTTACCTAAAAGCAACCAAATTGATAAGCCCTTGGTGATTGGTGCCGTTTTATTCGGTGCTGGTTGGGGCTTGGCTGGGTTTTGCCCAGGCCCTGGGCTCGTGTCGCTGGCATCGGGTCAAGTCAAAGGTGTTTTGTTTGTCGTGTTCATGGTGATAGGTATGCAATTGTTTGAAATGTTTAATCGCCGCGACTCCCAGCCAAAATAAATTAAAGTAGGCTGATGAATCCAATCAAATCACAAGGAGTAAAGCGTGAAGATCAAAAAGATAAGCGATCAACTATCAGTAGCAGACCAGATCACTAAAAAAGATATTGTTGCTATTTCAAAAGAGGGGTTTAAATCGCTCATCTGTAATCGCCCCGATGGCGAAGTTCCGGGACAACCGGCATTCAAAGAAATAGAAGAAGCGGCTATCAAAGCCAATTTGCCCATTCGTTATCTGCCTGCTGTGTCTGGAGCGGTAACGCCTGAGTTAGGGCAAGAGTTTGGTAAGTTGTTGGAAGAATTACCCAAGCCTGTTTTGGCTTATTGCCGCTCTGGTATGCGTTGCACCACGTTGTGGGCCCTCTCAAATGCCAAAACTATGGACAGGGCTTCTATCGTGCAAACAGCGGCCAATGCTGGCTATGACATATCTGCCATATCTCTGTAATTTAATTGCACGCCAAGTCATGCATGTGCGTGGGTCTAGCGCATGCAGCCAGGACGATAGTCAACTAAAGGGCCTTGCGTGACCCTTGTTCTTGTTCTGGGAATTTTTATTGGCGCCATCATGGGCTTGACTGGTGCAGGCGGTGGCATTTTGGCTGTGCCTGTGTTGGTTGCAAGCATGCACTGGAGCATGCAGCAAGCAGCGCCAGTGGCGTTGATTGCCGTAGCAGCAGGTGCGGCGGTGGGCGCCATCGACGGATTTAGACACAGATTAGTTCGCTACAAGGCAGCTATTTTGATGGCGATTTGCGGAATTCCAGTGACACGTCTAGGGCAATACTGGGCGCATCTTTTGCCGCAATATTTGCTAATGGGCGGCTTTGCCTTACTCATGCTAGCGGTATCGTGGCGCTTTTATAAGCAGTCAAAACAAACGCACCTCAACTCAGAAGAAGACGCACTGCGCTTAGCTTTTATAAGCAATGAAACTGGCAAATTCATATGGACACCGGTGGCTGCATTGGTATTGGCAGCGATTGGTATGTTGACTGGATTGATGACTGGTTTGCTTGGCGTGGGTGGCGGGTTTTTGATCGTGCCGTTGATGCGGCGCTTTACCCATTTGGCAGTACCCGGTATCGTTGCAACGTCCTTATTCGTTATTACTTTGGTGGGTAGCGGTGGTGTTGCCAATGCATTACTGGCAGGCGCCGAATTGCCTGTGGTTGAAACCAGTAGTTTTGTAGGCGCCATGATTGGCGGCATGCTGATTGGCCGACGCGTCTCGCGCAAGCTACAAGCATGGCAAGTACAACGCGGTTTTGCGCTTTTGTTGTTTTGTGTGTCAGGCTATATGCTGGTGAAGGCGTATTCGAATTTTGAAGTCTGACAGGTTTTAACGCACAAAATTTATAGCTAGTTGCTTCTAGCTAATAACTACTAGCCTAGAGAGTCGTTCCAAATATTTTGCGCCCAGTTCCATGCATAGATAGCCTCTAATTCGCTAGGTGCAGCAGACAATCCGCCAGAACCAGGAACTGTTTTATAGGTTTTGTCTTTGCTGTCGTATTGGTGCACAGAGGCAACGTGCACAACGTATTTGTCATTCACAAAGCTGTAGCAAGTATTTGTTAAAAACGGCTCAGGATTAATAGCCAAATCGGAGAGTTGTGCCACGATGGCTGCCGCCACGACCTTACCGTGCGAGTTGGCCATATGACCAGATTTAGGCATAGCAGGTGCCGGCATGATGGAGTCGCCAATGATGTGCACATCTTTGGCTTGGGTAGATTCGAAAGTTTGGTAGTTCACACCGCACCAGCGACCATTCGCGTTGGCTAATCCAGATTGCACAGCAATGCTTCCCGCGCGCATTGCAGGCAACACATTGAGCACATTGGCTTTGACGTCGTTTTGCACTTCGAACTTCAGGGTGTTGGTTTTGGCGTCTATCGCCGTCACATTGTGTTGCGGGATGTATTCCAAAATGCCTTTGTAGTTGTCTGCCCAAAACTTTTTGAACAGTGGGCCTTTGGAGGTCACGTCTTGGTTGGCGTCCAAGATCAACACTTTAGATTTCGGTTTACTTTGCTTGAAGTAATGCGCCACTTGGCTTGCACGCTCGTAGGGCCCAGGAGGGCAACGATACGGGGCTTCAGGAATGCTGATAGCAAACACGCCACCATCAGGCATATCGACTAGTTGCTTACGTAGGTTTGATGTCTCAGGACCTGCTTTCCAAGCTTGAAGAATTTGCCCGCTGGCATTGGCCTGCTTTGAGCCTTCAATGGTGTTGAACATGAGTTCAACACCAGGAGAAAGCACAAGCTTGTCGTAACGGATGCTTGGACCGCTGGCTAGTGTCACCGTTTTTTTAGCGGCATCAATTCCGCTGACATAGTCACGCACCACATTCACACCGTGCTTGCCAGACAAGTTGTTGTAAGGGGTTGTGATGTCTGACATGGTTTTGCTGCCGCCAATGACTAAGTTGGACATGGGGCAAGACACAAAAGCTGATTCGGGCTCAATGAGGACAACATCTATTTGGTAGTTCGAAAGCATGCGCACATATTTGGCTGCCGTAGCACCACCATAGCCACCACCCACCACCACAACGCGGGCCTTTTCAGGAATGCGACCAGTGGTGGAGCACCCCACCAAACCAGCTAAAGAACCCATGGAGCCTAGTGCCAAAGAGGCTTGAACAAAATTACGACGTTTCATGCGGATCTCCCAAATATTTGTTGTTTAACGCTTGTTATTGGCGTAATAAATAGCAATGCTCTCTATTTGCGCATCGGTTAAGCCTTTGGTGAGTTGGTGCATCACCGTAGCAGGACGCGTACCGTCTTTGAACGCCTTCATCTGTAAGACCATATAGTCTTTAGGCATGCCATTGATCGAAGGTACGGCAGAGCCATCGACAGTTTTACCTTCCGTTCCGTGGCAATTCGAGCACATCGCGGCGTTGGCGCGTTGGTGAAGTGCGGCTGCGTTTTGTTGTGCGTAACTAGTTGTGGCACTAAACATTAAGAGTGCAAAAGTGCTTAATGACAATCTGTTGAATATATTCATGTGCATGGCTCCTAAATAAAGCGGGTTTGCATTACAAAAAAACATTATGGATGAAAAATAAATCTAATGTTTTATCGTAAGCCCTATATTTACCGAGTCCTTTCCGAGCCCAATTTGAAAGGCTCAAGATAAATAGACTAAGCCACTAGCCGCTTAAGAAAAGCTTGCGTGCGTGGGTGTTGTGCATGTTCAAAGAAAGCCACTGGTGGTGCTTCTTCAATAATTTGCCCTTCATCCATAAAAATCACACGGTCTGCTACTGCGCGCGCAAAATTCATCTCATGCGTGACGCACAACATAGTGACGCCTTGTTGCGCCAGGTTGGTCATGACGTCCAATACTTCTTGCACCATTTCAGGATCTAGCGCTGAAGTTGGCTCATCAAATAACAAAATCTGTGGAGTGAGACACAAGGCGCGTGCAATCGCTACCCGTTGCTGCTGACCGCCGGATAGTTGTAAAGGAAACTTGTGCGCTTGTTCGGCGATATGCACGCGCTCGAGTTGCTGCATGGCGCGTTCTTGCGCTTTATCTTGACTGACTTTTTCTACCCATATTGGCGCAAGTGTGAGGTTGTCGAGCACACTCAAATGTGGAAATAAATTGAACTGTTGAAACACCATGCCTACTTGGCGTCTTATGCGCTCGATAGCTTTCAAGTCATCGGTGAGTTCAATACCCATCACAGTCAGTTTGCCTTCTTGGTGTTCTTCAAGACGGTTGATACAACGCAGCAAGGTTGATTTGCCCGAGCCAGAAGGGCCGCAGATAACAATGCGCTCGCCGCGGTGCACTTGAAGATTGATATCACGCAAGGCGTGAAATGTTCCAAACCATTTGTTGACGTTTTCAAATTGGATGAGAGGAGAAGTCACAAATAATCCTTGGTATGTCAGCGGTGCGAGACCTGACGCTCAACCCACAAGCTATAGCGAGACATCGCAAAGCAAATACAGAAATAAATAAGGGTAATAAATAGATAAGCCTCTAATTTGAAGGGACGCCAGTTCGGGTCGCCACTGACCGCCAACCCAAGAGCGCCAGACAACTCATACAAGCTCACGATAGTTACCAACGAGGTATCTTTGAAAATCGCAATGAAGTTGTTCATCAAGCTAGGCACCACATGTGCCAAAGCTTGTGGCAATACGACTTGGCCTTGTGTTTGCCAATAACTCAAACCCAAGGTGTGCGCTGCTTCTATTTGTCCTCTTGGAATCGCTTGCAAACCACCGCGCACAATTTCTGCGGTGTAGGCAGCAGAAAACAGTGTGATGCCAATGAGTACGCGGATCAACACGTCAGGTGATGTGCCAGTAGGCAATAACAATGGCAGCATAAAACTAGCCATGAAGAGCACAGAGATTAAGGGTACACCGCGGACTAATTCCACATACACAATGCACACGCTGCGCACTGCAGGCATGGTGCTCTGGCGGCCGAGTGCCACCAATATGGCTAATGGAAACGCCAGCGTGATCGATAAAGTGGCCAGCATCATGGTCAATGGCAACCCGCCCCACTGATCAGTCGGTACGTAAAAAAGGCCTGTGGGAATACCAAACCACTTGCCGCCACCCATCAAAGCAAAAAACAACAGCCATACGAATATCCATGCCACTGCTAAATAGCGATTCCAAGATGTAGGCCGACAACTCACCACCAACAGTAAAGTAAGCGCAAGGGTTGCTAGCAAAGGCCGCCACTGCGCATCAAAGGGATAACGCCCAAACAATATCAAGCGGTATTTTTCTGCCACTACGCCCCAGCATGCGCCGATATCACGTGCTGCCTGACATTGGTCTGCATCTGCTGAAAAAACTGCTCGCAAGACAGACCATTCCAGCAGGGATGGAATAGCCCACAGCAAAGCCAGTGCCAGTAGTACGGTGGTGACTGCACTGGCCGGTGTTCCCCATAAGTTGTGCTTGGCCCACAGCACAACTCCGATGTTGTGCGAAGGCGGTTGTCTAGCAGCTAGCAAATTGCTTGCGTGGTGTTGCATCACCGCTCTTTCAAAGCTGCGCGGCGATTGAAATAATTCATCCCACTAGCGGTAAGCAATGACAGCGTCAGATAAACCGCCATGACGATGGCGATGCACTCCACTGCACGTCCTGTTTGGTTCAAGGTGGTGTTTGAAATACTGACTAAGTCTGGATAGCCAATCGCAACTGCAAGGGATGAATTTTTAATCGCATTTAAATATTGGTTGGTCAAGGGCGGCACTATCAAGCGCAAAGCTTGGGGCAACACCACTAAGCGCAATCTTTGCCAAGGCGACAAACCAATACTCAGCGCCGCTTCCACTTGACCTAAGGGCACAGATTGAATGCCAGAACGAATTACCTCGGCTACAAAAGCGGATGTGTAGAGAGCAAGGCCCCATGTCAAAGCCAAAAATTCAGGCGTCAAAGTCAATCCGTCTGACATGAGCCATGGCAATGCAAGTCCCTCTTTGCTTAACAACACCCAGTCTCGAAAATGCAAAGGCGTCTCTGTATCTGGCATGAGTTCGACCAACACCACGTACCACATGAGCAATTGCAGCAATAGCGGGATATTGCGAAAAAATTCGGTGTAGGCGTAGCACAGTCCCCGAGCAAGGGCGTTGCCTGAGAGTCTGCCAATACCCAACACAGTGCCCCATAGCGTGCAAATCACAATCGTGATCAAAGACACGCGTAAGGTATTCATCAGTCCGACTAAGAACGCTTGTCCATAGGTTTGTGTAGAGGTGAAACTAAACATGCTTTCACCGATATCGAATCCTGCTGGATCCAGCAGAAAGTCAAAACCACTTTGGATGCCACGCATACGCATGTTGCCAAGGGTGTTGTGTAACAACCAGCCCACTAAGACAATCAGCATGCCAATTAAAGCGATTTGGTAAATCCAGGCGCGGACGCGTTGACTCCGCCAGTTCAACATAAATGTTTTGTAAGTGAAGCGCTATTTAGCGGATAGGTACCGCGTATTGCAAGCCACCCTTGCTCCATTGCGCGTTCAATCCACGTTTCAGACCGAGTGGTGTTTTTTCGCCAAGGTGCTTATCAAATATCTCACCATAGTTGCCTACTGCTTGCACAGCGCGCGCCAACCATTCCCGGTCTAAGCCGAGCAATTTACCAGTGTCTTCCGATTTACCGAGCAAGCGCAAAACAACGGGATCGGTGCTGTCAGCTTTGAGGCTGTTGACATTTTCAGAAGTGATGCCGTACTCTTCGGCCTCGACCAATCCATAGACAGTCCATTTGACAATCGCCAACCATTCATCATCTCCGCGTCGCACCATGGGACCCAAGGGTTCTTTAGAAATCAGTTCAGGCAATATCACGTGGTCTTTAGGGTTCTTGGCTTCTTTGGTGCGAATGGAAGCTAGACCTGAAGCATCTGTGGTGTAAGCCTTGCAACGGCCAGAGAAATACGCGGCATTCGCTGCTTCGAATTTTTCGAACACCACAGGTTTGATGTCGAGTTTGTTGGTACGAGAAAAATCGGTCAAATTCTTTTCAGTTGTTGTGCCTGCTTGTACGCAAACCGTTGCGCCTTTGAGTTGCTTAGCGCTTTTGATATTGGCTTTAGCGGCCACCATGAAACCTTGACCGTCGTAATACGTCACAGCTGTTTGGTGAAGACCCAGCGAAGCATCGCGAGTGAGAGTGAAAGTAGTGTTGCGCGAGAGAACATCGACCTCGCCAGACTGCAATGCTGTAAAGCGTTGTTGCGCAGAAAGCGGTACGTAGCGCACTTTGTCTGCGCTGCCTAGAACAGCCGCTGCGACAGCACGACACACATCGACATCGAGGCCACTCCATTTGCCTTGGCTGTCAGCCGCACTAAAACCAGCAAGACCTGTATTGACACCGCATACCACTTGATCGCGTTGTTTGACTGCGTCTAATGTTTTTCCAGCCCATGCAGGAAGGGCGCCTACAAGAGCTGACAAAAAGACCAGAGAGGAAATGCGTCGAGTAAGGGCTAGAAAAGGCGACATAGGGAGCTCCAGTGAGAAATTTGTAGAAAGTGTGTTTTCTTAGACGTATTTTTTAAACCATGCCAAGGCGCGCTTCCATCCATCTTGCGCAGCACCTTCTTGATAACTAGGACGATAGTCGGCATGGAAGGCATGGGGTGCATCAGGGTAGATCACAAAGTTACTGTCTTTGGCCGCCGCATTTCCTTTTGCAGCTAGTTGCGTGAGTGCAGATTTCATGCGATCCACAGATGCCAATGGAATGCCTGTATCGGCTGCTCCGTACAAACCTAAGACAGGCGCTTTGAGTTTGGTTACTAGGTCCACCGGATGCTCGGGCGTAGCAGTAGTTTTTTGACCCTCCAAGCGCCCATACCAAGCCACTGCTGCTTTGAGTTTAGGTTGGTGCATGGCGTATAGCCATGTGATGCGACCTCCCCAACAAAAACCTGTCATCGCTAAACGTTTGAAATTACCCCCATGTGCATCCGCCCAGACCAAGCATGCGTCTAAGTCGTTCATCACTTGTGCGTCAGGCACTTTAGAGATGACCTCAGCTTGAAGTCTGGCAATTTCACCGTAGCTCGTTGGATCACCTTGTCGGATAAACAACTCAGGTGCGATAGCCAAATAGCCTTCTTTGGCAAATCGGCAAGCGACATCGGCGATGTATTCGTGTACACCGAATATTTCTGAAATCACAAAGACCACAGGTAAATTGGTTTTGCCTTTGGGGGCGGCACGAAATGCTGGCATTTTGAAGCCCTGCACATCTATCGTGACTTCTCCAGTCACTAGGCCATCAGTAGGCGTTTTGATAGCAGTTTGCGCGATCAAAGGCATGGCTGCTGCGCAGTAGCCAATGCCTAATGCGGTTTGAAGCGCTAATCGGCGGGTAGGAAGCTGTGCGTCGCTCTCAGATGCATTGAGTAGTCCGAGTGTGTCTTGGTAGAGGTCGTTTTGCATGGTAGAAGTCAGAAGATGAGAAAGGAATAAACCCGAGTATGCAGATAATTTTCACACGGTCAATCAGTTAAGCTGTGAGCATGAATAAAAATTTATTGTTGTTAAGCATCGCGCAAGGTCTATTTTTAACCAATAACGTTACTTTTATAGCGATCAATGGACTGGTGGGCTTGAGTTTGGCACCTGTTCCTTGGATGGCAACCTTACCAGTGATGGGCTATGTGGTGGGTGGCGCATTGAGCACGGGGCTAGTAGCCAAGTCGCAACAGCTTTTTGGACGCAAAATTTCGTTCTTGTTGGGGCTAATTGTTGCGCTGGTATCCGCAGGAATTGGAGCGTGGGCAGTTCTTCACAGCTCATTCTTGTTATTAGTTGTGGCAACGGTGGTTGCTGGTTATTACAGCGCTAATGGCCAGTTGTATCGATTTGCGGCGGCAGAACTATGCGCCCCAGACTACCGAGAAAAAGCCGTATCACTCGTGATGGCGGGTGGTTTGATGGGCGCCATCATTGGCCCCAATTTGGCGATGCATACCAAAAACTGGTTGGAGTTTCCTTTTGCGGGAGCCTATGTGGCGTTAGCGGGCATTGCATTGCTTTCGATGGCGGTCATGTCTTACATTGAGTTTCCTCCCGTTGTAGCCAAAAAAGCCAGTGATCACACGGGACGCCCTTTGAATGAAATCATGCGTCAACCTGTATTTTTGGTGGCGACGCTTTCCGCAGCTTTGGGCTATGGCGTAATGAATTTATTGATGGCTGCCACACCATTGGCCATGCAAGTGTGTGGCTTGTCTTTTGAGGATACGGCTTGGGTGCTGCAATGGCACGTGATCGGTATGTTTGCACCTGGTTTTGTGACGGGCCATTTGATTAAGCGATTTGGTGTATTGAATATCATGGGTGTGGGCGTGTTGCTCAATATTGCATGTATCAGTATCGCTTTGTCTGGCGTGGAAATCCATCAGTTCTTGCTAGCTTTGTTTTTGTTAGGCGTTGGTTGGAATTTCTTGTTTACAGGCAGCACCACGCTGTCTATGCAAGCCTATACGCCGCAAGAAAAAGACAAAGCACAAGCGGCCATAAATTTTTGTGTATTTGGCACCATGGCATTTACCTCATTCGCATCCGGGGCTTTGGTGACGACACAAGGTTGGACTTGGTTGAATTGGGGATCGCTCTCGCCAGTGGTGATTACAGCCAGTGGCTTATTGTTTTTGAGGCTTAGGTATAAGAAGGTGTAAGGCTAATATGCCTGAGTAGTCTCAAGAGAAATATTGATTACTCGTGTAACTTGTAATTAACCGTGAACTGAAACGACTTGGTATTGTTGGTCGGTTCATAGATGGTGTATCTACTGCCGTTGGAAACAAATGTGTAATTGTCCGATGCGCCAACTTGCCAATACTCATAGCTGGAGCAAAAGTCTAAGGATTGGTAAGTTTTACAAATACCTGCTTTCCAACCGAAGCCATGGCGTTGAGTGTTTTGTAACGGGCCTTGCGAGGCGTAGTCGCCCCCTACGTCAAATAAATTGGAGGTTTGTCTTCCACTCAGTAAGTAATAGCCTTGCGCTGTGGCGCGCCAGTTATCGCCAAATGGTCTCTCAGCACCCAGACTGGCAAATAGGTATTCGCTGGTTCGCCGATAACCACCATAGTTTGTGCTGGTGGTACCGCGCGCATAATTATACAAATAGCGATACCCGATACCAGGGCTTATTTGATAGCCCTTGACCCATTCAGTATGTGGACTTTCCAATTGCAACTGGTAGATGCTGGTAGGTTGATTAGCCATAGTGCCAGAACCCGTGTAGTCGGCGTACCCAAAAGTAGCCTGCCCAGAGAGGGTCAATGGCCAATTTTTGATGCGTAAATTGTCTGGTGCCCATTTGGCTTGAGCGATACCCAACCAGCCATCGTGTGCGACGCCGAGCGATGGTTCTCGGTAGGCGTATTTAGAAAGGCCTATACCCAGTGTTGGTTGCTCTGCATGGACCTGTGATGAAATCACAAGTGCTAAAAAAATGCATGATGCAATCGATTGTTGTTTCATGAAAATAAGGCGCATATCTAAAGCATACGGCAAGAGGCTGAAAATTTCTATTATTCAGCCTTAATATTTCCTTCTTTTACCACCTTCGTCCACAAAGCGAGTTCTTGTTTGAGAAGCGCGTCTAAATCGTTGCTACTAGAAGGGCTGGCTTGCATGCCAAGCTTAGTAAATCGTTCTTTAACGTCTGGTCGTTGCAATATGGCGCGCAAATCTTGATTCATTTTGTCTACGATGGCAGCAGGTGTCTTGGCAGGTAAGAAGAATGCTATCCAAATGGTGGTGACATAGCCTGACACGCCTTGCTCGCCAATCGTCGGCAAATCAGGTAACTCTGGATGGCGCTTATTGCTAGCGATTCCCAAAGCTTTGACGCGGCCAGCTTTGATATTTGGAACTGCTGAATTGAACGCATCAAACATGAGCTGTAAATGGCCTGCCAATAAATCTTGTGCTGCGGGGCCCTGACCCTTGTACGGAACATGCGAGAGTTGTGTCTTGGTCATATTGGCGAACATCTCTGCCCCCAGGTGGTAGGTGCTACCTATGCCAGACGACCCATAAAACAATTTACCTGGATTGTCTTTGGCGAAGCGAATGAACTCTTGCACATTGTTCACAGGCACAGAAGGGTGAACCACCAAGATGTTTTCAATGGTGGCGATGGTGCTGACTGCGACAAAATCGCGAACGGGGTCATAGGGAAGTTTTTGAACCAATGCCGGGTTAGCGCCCATGATGCTGCTAGTGCCAAACAAAATAGTATTGCCATCAGTTGGCGCACGCGCCACAAATTCAGCCCCAATGGCGCCAGTTGCACCCACACGGTTATCGACGATCACAGTTTTCCCCATCGCCTCGGACAACAATGGCGCTATGACGCGCGCAGCAATATCTGTGGGGCCACCCGTTGCAAACGGAACAACTAAGCGAACTGTGTTGTTTTGTGCTGAGGCCAAAGAAACGCACAGCAACAAAGCCAATCCAAAAATTCGACGTGTAGTCATAAACACTCCCAGTTATTTAGAACAAACTTCAAGCTAACAAGCGTGCACGGATATCTAATGGCGACATCACCTCAAGCAGCTCGGCGCCTCCATTAGGAATTGCCACCTGCGTGGCATTGAGCAACATGCTCACCATGACGTATGTACCTGACACCACCGTCAAATCGACAACTGCTTGTTCGCCCATTTCTGCGATCGCGCGTTCCCATAATGCGTCAGAGACACGGTGATTCAGCGTCAACTGTACGCAATAGTCGTAGACCAAAGCTTCATCTGCTTGCATGCCTTGGGGCTTGTTGCAATGGCGAAGTTGTTCTATGACTTCTGTCGATAAACCAGCGCGTTGCGCAATCGGAGCGTGTGCCCACCATTCGTATTGCGCATTGGCAATTCGCGCTTGGATAAGAATGGCAAATTCATTCAAGCGTTTAGAAACAGAGGTTTTAAAGCGTAAATAGTCAAGATGGTCAAAACACCGACGCGCCATCTCTGGGCTGCGCAGCAATGCGTTGTAGGGCCCACCAAGTGCTGCGCTTGAAACTTTCAAAATATCGTCAGCCAAAGGTTGCACCTCAGGTGCAAGGTCTTTGTACTGAATTTGCTCGAATCGCTCAGCCATATGCTTGTCCTTATCGTTTACGTAAACCCAAATACATCACTGTCGATACAACGACCAATGCACCTACTACTTGAATAGGTGCAATCGCTTGGTTTAACAACACCCAAGCAAGCACCAAGGCAAAAACTGGTTCAACGTTCATGATGGCTGAGTTGCCCACGACACCTAATCGTGGCAATACCGTGAACATGATGGTGAAGCCAGTGCCATACAAAAGCGACAACATACATAAACCCAGCCAGCCTTCTGGCGCATCAGGTAAGTGAAGCCCAGTTTGTATGCCAATCACCAGCCAC
>CAIRQX010000002.1 GCA_903880855.1 uncultured Burkholderiales bacterium
GCACATCGGGTCCAAACTTGGCTTGGCCTCCTAAATCGAGTGTGAGATGCACACCAAGGCCAGCGGCTTCTGGAACGGGATAAATTAGTCTTGAAAAAGGTGATTTGCCACTCAAAGTGAAGTAATTGCCTTTGGCAAAGTAAGCAGTAGGCACATATTGCTCGGGCAGTCCTTTGAATTTGGCTGCCAGCCAGGGTGCCGTCAGTCCTGCCGCGTTCACCACAGTTTGGGCCATTAGCTCTGTGCCGTCTTCCATGCGCAAAACGATACCTTCTGGTGTGCAGAGAGCACTTTCAACGGATGCATGAAATGCCACCAAGCCACCCGCATTTTCAAAATCGCCTTGCAAGCTGAGCATATAAGCGTGACTATCAATGATCCCGGTGCTGGGTGAATGCAATGCAGCCAAACAAGCAAGAGCGGGTTCCATACTTTGCGCCGTCGACGCATCTACATGCACCAAATCTGTCACGCCATTGGCGTGGGCTTTGGCTTTGATAGCTTCCAAGGTAGGGACTTGGCTCTCATGCGTTGCAACTATCAGTTTGCCGCAGCGCTTGTGTCCGATTCCATTTTTTTGTAAATAGTCGTAGAGCTGATGACGGCCCTGTACACATAACTTGGCCTTTAAGGAACCTTGCGGGTAATAAATGCCAGCATGTATGACTTCACTGTTGCGAGAACTCGTGCCCGTTCCGATGGCGTCAGTAGCCTCTAACACCATCCATTCCCGCGCCCCAAAAGGAGAAGCCGTTACCAGGGCTCTGGCAACGGCTAAACCGACAACACCGGCGCCGATTACGACGCCATCGACTTTATCCACGCTTCACATTAACGCTTTTTAGCGGCTGGCTTGCGAGCGGTAGCAGTAGCAGCAGCGCTTGTAGCGCTTAGTGCATTAGCCGCCAAGGTTTTGTAGTTAGTCTCAGCGACTTCAGTAGCTTGTTTCACGGCTTTTTGCACGGTTTCTAGTGCGTTGCTACCAGCGGCAACAGCAGTTTTAAAAGCGGCAACAGCAGCCTCAGAGCCAGCAGGCGCGTTTTTAGCGGCGTTGTCCACCATAGAGTGGAAAGCATTTTGTGCTTCAGCGACTTTACCTTCGACAGTACCGTTGAAATGTGCACCTGTAGAAGTAGCAATTTCATACAAGTGGCGGTTATAAGCAACTGCTTTTTCAGCTAATGGCTGGAAAAGGCTAGATTGCAAAGCTAAGAGTTCTTGTACATCTTTCACGCTCAAACTTGCGTGGATGTGTTCTTGTGAGTCAGTCATTGCAGACTTGGCCGCTGCCAAGTTCAATTCGATGAGTTCTTCAATGCCAGAGAAAGCTTTGGTAGTCAAGCCAACCAAAGTTTCTAAATTTGCTTTATTGGCAGCAATAACTTGTTCAGGGGTAAGTGTCATGGGATATCTCCAAAAGTTAAAAAGTGAAATGGTGCTGAACGAACACTACAAATTTTTCAGATGCGTTGCGAAACAGCTAAGCTGGAATTTTATGCAAGAAGGTTCTCAAAAAAAGCTATTTCGCCGAAAATGGAGCATCTTTAGAGGTCAAAGACTAATTCACTGTGACTGCGTATTACACCCCGTGAGACCAGTGTTTAAGCCATTCTTCTTTATAACGTGCAGCAAGAGGTGATGATTTAAGAATCAAAAAGTTCTCTGCGTTGCGCGTTTCTGCAGAGTTAGTAAAGTTAAAGCTTCCTGTGATGACAATGCTCTCGTCAATCACCATCACCTTGTTATGCGCAATAGCGTGCTTGCCATCTTGTCGCATGGTGACTTGTGCATTGTTGAACAGATCCACCACATAACGGTTGGTATGGTCACTTTTTTGATCCAGCAACACTGACACCTTCACTCCGCGTTGATGGGCGCGAACGATAGCTTGGGCTATCGCGTTGTGGGTGAATCCATAAGCCTGCACTAGAACTTCTTTGTTGCTAGCGTCAATCGCTTTCACAATTGCTTGTGCGGCACCCGCGGGCGGGGTGAAATAAACGCCTAACACTTCTGCTTGGGTTGGGCTGTTGGTCGCATTTGTATCTGCGCTAGCAGTGCTAAGGGTGTCGCCACCTTTTAAAGTTGCCAAAACTTGAAAAAGCACAACACTAACAATAAAAAATAAAGAAAACCATTTTTTGCTCATAACCTCCATGCTAAACGCTATTTTGTGAATTTGATGTTTTTAGCGTTTTTATCAGTTTGCGCGTAGTAAAGTTCAATTGTTTTGAATTCTGCAAGCACATCTTCCCGCGACCATGAACTCTCGCCCGCTACCAAACGGGCGATTTTGTTGTTATCTCTCGCAACTTTTTCCAGCATGTCGGTGCAACGTATTTGCGACCCCATGCTGCCAGAACTTTCCAAAGTGTTTGATGCGCCCATGAGCTCGGTATCGCAGGTGGTCTCTATGTTTGCGATTGGCTATGGGGTCATGCAACTGTTTTACGGCCCCGTCGGTGATCGATGGGGCAAATACCGCGTGGTGATACTTGCGACTTTGGGTTGTGGGGTGGGGTGTATTTTTTCTGCACTGAGCAGCGGCTTGGATCAACTGGTCTATGCGCGGATTGCAACGGCTGTTTTCTCCGCAGCCATTATTCCGATGTCTCTTGCTTGGGTGGGTGATGCGGTGGATTACCACAAACGACAAGAAACACTGGCACGCGTCGGGCTTGGAACCATGCTGGGAATAACCTCCGGCCAATTTTTTGGTGGATTATTAACTGACACATTGGGCTGGCGTTGGGCGTTTGTGATGATGGCGTGTTTTTTCTGGACTGTGAGCTTTTTGCTTTGGCAACATTGGAAACAGTTGGATGCTTCTCACCACCACAGCCAGGTATCAGCTGGTTTTTTCAAACAACTCTTCCTGGCAGGCAAAGACGCTTGGGTCAGAACTATTCTCTCGATTGCAGTGCTAGAGGGCGCATGTGTGTTTGGCTTGCTGGCAATTACGGCGACGCACTTGCATAACAAGTTTGGTATTTCTCTCACGATGGCGGGCAGCACTGCTGCACTTTTTGGATTAGGCGGCATGGTCTATATGGCCACTGCGAAATACACGATACGTAAATTTGGTGAGACTGGGCTTTCGCGCATCGGAGCCAGTGGCTTGTCAGTCAGTTTTTTGATCATTGCTTTTACACCTTGGTGGCCTCTCGCCCTACCCGCTTGTTTTGGCGGTGGGTTTGGCTTTGCCATGTTTCACAACACCATGCAAGCACACGCCACGCAAATGGTGCCGACTGCACGCGGCACTGGGGTCACGTTGTTTGCTGGATTTTTATTTTTAGGGCAATCACTGGGCGTGTTGATGCTGGCAAATTTGCTAACCCATTTTTCTTCTAGTTTTGTGATTGGTTGCGCGTCAGTTGTTGCCCTAGGCTTGGGGCTTTTCTTAGCGCATGCGATTGAAAAACGACAGGCACGACGTGCTCATTCACAATAAGCATTTGTATCGCCAATATTTGAGACCCGCACGATGACATCCGATATCGAAGCATTAGCCCAACAACTAGAACTTCACCCTGACTACAAGGTGCTGCGCAGACTCACGCACACTAGTGTGTTTAATCCAGCAATAGCCGGCAACAAACTTTGCCGAGGCGTGGTGCTTGACACCGAAACTACAGGCTTTGATCCGCAACACGACAAGGTGATCGAGTTGGGTATGTTGCTATTTGATTTCGACCCATTAACTGGAGAAATACATAAAGTATTAGATGTTTTTGACGAACTCGAAGACCCAGGTTTTCCGATTCCTCCCGCAACGATTGCGGTGCATCACATCACCGACGATATGGTGCAAGGCAAGCAGATTGACGATATGCAGGTCAATGCACTACTAAAAAACGTTGTGGTGGTAATTGCACACAACGCAGCTTTTGACAGACCTTTTGTGGAAGCACGGTGGCCTATTTTTGAGACCCTGAACTGGGCTTGCAGCATCAAAGACATTGACTGGCGCGAAGAAGGTTTCGGTTCTGCCAAACTGGAATATTTGTTAACCACACAAGGCTATTTTTATGAAGCGCACCGCGCAGAAGCCGATTGCCGCGCCCTACTTGCTTTACTCAACCAAGTGTTGCCGCAAAGCCAACAAACCGCTTTATTGGTGATGCTCGAAACCCTCAATAAGCCGATGAAAAAGGTGTATGCCGTGGGCTCACCGTTTGAAACCAAAGATATTTTGAAAGCCCGTGGTTACCGCTGGTCACCAGATTTGCGTTGCTGGAGCCGCCAATTGGCTGGTGATAAAGAGATCCAAGACGAGCTCGCATGGCTCAAGCACAAGGTCTACGGCGAAAGAAAAGCCCGCGTAGAGGTGGAGACTCTAGGCGGGACTGTGCGGTACTCTAATCGCGAAGGACACAAAGAATTTGTGACCCTGTAAAGCTTTACAACAAAGAGTGAGGCCTTAGGCCCTTTCCTTCTTTAACGATAGGGAACGATTTGCCAAGGTACTGGGCAAGTTGGCACATTAGGGTAGAACTGCTGATAGGCACTGCAGTAGTAAGCGCCTTGTGGAGGGGCATTCAATATAGGCTGTTGTTGCACAACATAGACAGGGCGGTTGGCTGCGTAGATCGCGCCACCTAAGATCGTGGCGCCTATAACGGGGGCTACCCAGTTATTACCCCAGCCTTGGCGAAATTCATAACCACCTCGAAAGCCACCATGGCCACCATAACCACCATGGCCACTATGTCCAAAGCCCCCATGGGCCATTGCTGGAACCGCTAAAGCACCAATTAAAAGGCTGATTAAGAGTTTAGAAAGACGTTTCATCAAGAACTCCTTGTTCCGATATAAAAGACCAAATGGTCTCTCTAACAACGCGTGAATCGGCCAGTCGGATGACAGCCCAACTCCCTTAATTTGTTAGCGCTGGTAAACCACCAACCAAGGACTGATGCAGGTTTGAGCAACTGGGAAATACTGCCCTGTTTCACGGCAGTAGTAAGCCTCAGAGACAGGGGTATTTGGCGTGCCGACCCATTGGACCGGAGGCGACGGATTTGTAACGATCACCGCTGGAGGTGGCGTATTGATATAAACCGTGCCAGGTTGCACCACGCCATAAGGGCGGGACATGTAGATGGAAGTGCCAATAATGGCCGAACCAACGATTGCGGGGGCCAACCACGGATCGTAGTAGCCACCCCAGCCATAGTGAATGCCAACATGGCCCCTTGGCCCATGTGCTTGCGCCGAGGAAATTCCTAGGGCAACCATGAGGCAGAGGGCCAAACTAGTTAGTTTTTTGGAGTGAATCATGTTGAATCTCCTTGCTTAGGATGATCATTGTCGTGCAATTACTTGATTGCATGTTAGTAATGCAAATAGAGCATAGGCAGCCAATAGCCGGCACTTAGTGTCGAAGCCCCACAGCGGAAAAGCGTAGGTTTGCCCTCTATTTACAAAGTTTTTTCATCGTTTTGAGGGCTTTTTTCGCTGTCAACATCAAGTGAGCCGATAAATTTGCGAAAATACGCTTTTGTCTAGATCTACAAAAACGATGTCACGCCCAGAAAAAACAGAAATCTCCAACGACGGTTTACGCTACAAATCCAAAAAAGGCGGCTCGCCTTTCGAGGGGCTTGGCAGAACCGGTGACACCATGAGTTGCATCAAGTGCGGTGTCCACAAACCCCGCAATAACGGCTCTTTCAAGCGAATTTTGGGTTCATCCATGTTCGTCTGCTTTGACTGCAGCCCACCAAAGAAGGACGCTGCGCCTGCAACTCCAGCAGCCGCAGCAACTACCAAAGCTAAGGCTTAAAGGTCACCCTACACATCGAAAAAGCGGCCTTATAAGCGCTTTTTTCTTTTACTCAATACGAACGACGCCACTTGGCTTAAAGCCAAGATCTGCTACTTTGCCCTTCTTGGCGCGGGCAGCTTTTGCGTTATTGAGGCTGCGAATTTCTAAAATTTCTTCGCGTGGCTTTCCGCCTCGACCAATTCCATCGATGCGCACGCTACGCGTGTAGGCGGCTGCGCCAGCTAGGCTGTCCTTGGCTTCGAGGTCGATCAACATCAAACCGCGACCGCCTTTTTCCATGCTTTTGAGCTCACCGATGGCGAAGGTCAAAAACCGTCCGCCGACAGAAGCGCAGGCGACGTTGACTGCAACAGGCCATGGTGTTTCGCCGGACCCGCCGCTTACTGGCGAAGGACGGCACATGGTTTCGCCTTCGTTCACCGTTACAAAAGCTTTGCCACTTTTGTTGCGCGAAATCATGTGTTCGATATTGGCCAAGAAACCATAACCGCCAGAACTGCTGAGCAAATAAGTCGCATTGGCAGGGCCAGCGACGTAATGCAAGAGTTGGGTGCCAGCTTCGAGATCTACCAAGGTGGTCACGGGCTGACCGTCTCCACGCGCGCCAGGCAACAAAGCGACGGGTACCGAATAAATCCGGCCGTTCGAGCCAAAAGCAATGAAAGTGTCGACCGTTCGGCATTCAAAAGTGCCATACAAACCGTCACCTGCTTTGAAAGCAAAGCTGCTAGGGTCATGGCTATGGCCGTTACGCGCACGCACCCAACCTTTTTCGGAGACAACAACGGTAACGGGTTCGTCGACCACTTTGACTTCAGCGACGGATTTTTTCTCTTCTTGAATCAGCGTTCGACGCGGATCGGCGAAAGTCTTAGCGTCGGCTTCGATTTCTTTGACCATCAAACGACGTAATGCGGTGGTATTGCCAACGATCTCTTCGAGCTTGGCTTTTTCTTCGCCTAGCTCTTTGAGCTCTTGCTTGATCTTGATCGCCTCCAAACGCGCCAATTGGCGCAGGCGAATTTCTAAGATGTCTTCGGCCTGGCGGTCGCTCAATTTGAAGCGCTGGATCAATGCGGCTTTGGGCTCGTCACTTTGACGGATGATGGCGATCACCTCGTCAATATTGAGCAGAACCAGTTGGCGGCCTTCCAAAATATGGATGCGGTCGAGCACCTTGTTCAAACGGTGTTGCGAACGACGCAAAACCGTGGTTTGGCGGAACTCGATCCACTCAGTGAGCATCTCGCGCATCGACTTTTGCACAGGTCGGCCATCGATACCCACCATCGTCAGGTTGATCGATGACGATGTCTCCAGACTGGTGTGCGCCAGCAAAGTGGTGATGAGTTCTTGTTGTTCGATGGTGCGGGTTTTGGGCTCGAAAACCAGTCGCACAGCAGCGTCTTTGCTGGACTCGTCGCGTACCACGTCGAGTACCGACAACACGGTGGCTTTGAGCTGGTTTTGATCGGGACTCAAGGCTTTTTTGCCGGCTTTGACTTTGGGGTTGGTGAGTTCTTCAATTTCTTCCAGCACGCGCTGGCTGCTCACGCCTGGCGGTAGTTCATTGACCACTAATTGCCACTGGCCGCGCGCAAGGTCTTCGATCACCCAACGGGCACGCACTTTGAGCGAACCGCGTCCAGTGCGGTAGGCATCGGCAATGTCTGAGGCGCTACTGATGATTTGTCCGCCGCCTGGGTAGTCGGGGGCGGGCAAAAGCGCCAGCAAGTCTGCTTCGCTGAGTTTGGGAGTTTTGATTAAGGCGATACAGGCATCCGCCACTTCACGCAAGTTGTGGCTTGGGATCTCTGTGGCCATACCTACAGCGATGCCACTGGCGCCGTTCAGCAAAGCAAATGGCAAACGCGCAGGTAACTGCTTAGGTTCTTCGGTGGAGCCGTCGTAGTTAGGTTGAAAGTCGACGGTGCCTTCGTCGATTTCGTCGAGCAACAAAGTGGTGATTTTGGCTAAGCGTGCTTCTGTGTACCGCATGGCAGCGGCACCATCGCCGTCGCGCGAACCGAAGTTGCCTTGTCCGTCGATGAGCGGGTAGCGTTGCGCAAAGTCTTGCGCCATGCGAACGAGTGCTTCATAGGCAGCGCTGTCGCCATGGGGGTGGTAGCGGCCGAGCACGTCGCCCACGACACGGGCGCTTTTGACGGGTTTGGCGCCGGTGTTGCCGCTAAAGCCTAAGCCCATGCGGGACATGGAATACAGGATGCGACGCTGGACGGGTTTTTGGCCATCGCAGACGTCGGGCAAGGCGCGGCCTTTGACTACGCTCAAGGCGTATTCCAAGTAGGCGCGCTGGGCGTAGTGGCCTAAGGCAATGCCGTCGTCGTTGTCGGCGGTGGGTAAATCTATTGTTGTGATGTCTGACATACTTGCTAGTTCATTCGAATGGGTTTGAGCTGGTTTTAGGTTGTTTTGTTTGCTCCGGCAAGGCCAGCGGCGGCATCCGCCTCATACAACAAATCGTTGGCTGCCGCCACTGGCCTCGCCTACGGGTATTTGAGTTGAACTTCGCTTTGCCCTGCTTTTAAATGTCTATTTCAATGCTGTCGCCGTGAAGTTCCATTAGTTCTCTTCTTGCGGATGCTTCGCCTTTACCCATTAACTGGGTGATCAAGCCTTCTGTTTGTAGGAAGTCGAGTTGTCCTAATTGCACCGGCATCAGTCTGCGTGTGTCAGGGTTCAGCGTCGTGTCCCACAACTGTTCGGCACTCATTTCGCCTAAGCCCTTGAATCGGCTAATGCTCCAAGCGCCTTCTCTGACGCCATCTTTACGGAGTTTGTCGAGGATGGCAGTGAGTTCACCTTCGTCCAACGCATAAACTTTTGAAGCTGGTTTTTTGCCGCGAGCGGGGGCGTCTACTCTGAACAACGGTGGACGAGCAACGAAAACATTTCCAGATTCAATGAGTTTGGGAAAGTGTCTGAAAAACAAAGTGAGTAACAGCACTTGAATATGTGAACCATCGACGTCCGCATCGCTCAATATACAAATCTTGCCGTAGCGCAAGCCGCTTAAATCTGGCGTGTCATTTGGGCCATGCGGATCGATGCCAATCGCTACGGAGATGTCGTGGATTTCGTTATTGGCGAACAAGCGGTCGCGCTCGACTTCCCAGGTGTTGAGCACTTTGCCGCGCAGAGGCAGGATGGCTTGGTTTTCTTTGTTGCGGCCCATTTTGGCGCTGCCGCCAGCGGAGTCACCTTCGACCAAGAAGACTTCGTTGTCGGCTGTGTCTTTGCTTTCGCAGTCGGTTAACTTGCCCGGCAAAACTGCCACGCCGGAGCCTTTGCGTTTCTCGACTTTTTGGCCTGCTTTTTGGCGGGTTTGGGCGGCTTTGATGGCGAGTTCGGCTAGTTTTTTGCCGTATTCAACGTGTTGGTTGAGCCAGAGTTCTAAGGTGGGGCGCACAAAACTGGAAACCAAACGCACGGCATCACGCGAGTTCAAGCGTTCTTTAATCTGTCCTTGGAATTGCGGATCCAACACTTTGGCGCTCAGCACAAAACTGGCGCGGGCAAATACGTCTTCGGGCATGAGTTTGACGCCTTTGGGTAGCAAGGCATGCAACTCGATAAAGCTTTTGACGGCGGTGAACAAACCGTCGCGCAAACCTGAGTCGTGGGTACCACCTGCAGTGGTAGGAATTAGGTTGACGTAGCTCTCGCGCACGGGTTGGCCGTCTTCGGTGAATGCGACGGCCCATTCGGCGCCCTCGCCTTCGGCAAAGCTGTCGTGGTTGCTGTCTGCGTATCCATCCCCCTCGAACAAAGGGATGACTGGGTCACCATTGAGCGTTTGCATCAAATAGTCGCGCAGGCCGCCTTTGTAGAGCCAGTTTTGGGTGTCTTTGGTTTTTTCGTTGTTGAGCCACACGCCGACGCCTGGCATCAAAACAGCTTTGCTTCGAAGCAAGTGCACTAACTCCACCATGGGTAAGGCCGATGTTTCGAAGTATTTGCCGTCCGGCCAAACGCGCACTGTCGTGCCTTGTTTGCGTTCATTCGCGTCTTGCTTGCGGATTTTGAGTTTTTCGACCACATCGCCGCCAGCAAATACCAAGTGGGCGACTTGGCCTTCGCGGTAAGACGTCACTTCCATGCGTTTTGCCAAGGCGTTGGTCAC
>CAIRQX010000003.1 GCA_903880855.1 uncultured Burkholderiales bacterium
GTGCGCTCCGCCAAGATGCGGTTGAGTTGCTCACGGGTTTTGAGGATTTCACGGGCGTGGATTTCGATCTCAGTGGCTTGGCCTTGCGTTCCGCCTAAAGGCTGATGGATCATGACCTTGGAATTGGGCAAGGAGAAACGCTTGCCCTTCTCGCCTGCTGCCAACAAGAACGCACCCATGCTGGCAGCCATGCCGATGCAAAGGGTGGAGACGTGGGGCTTGATAAAGTTCATCGTGTCGTAAATCGACATGCCAGCGCTGACTGAACCGCCGGGTGAGTTGATATAGAGCGAAATGTCTTTGTCTGGGTTTTCGCTCTCTAAGAACAACAACTGCGCTACCACCAAGTTGGCGGTTTGGTCGTTCACAGGACCGACCAAGAAAATGACGCGCTCTTTGAGTAAGCGCGAATAAATGTCGTAAGACCGCTCGCCGCGGCCCGACTGTTCGATCACCATGGGCACCATGCCCAAGGCTTGAGTTTCTGTAACGCTCATGTGGTTTCCTAAGGTGTATTTCACTGCTGGCCCATCAGTTCGTCGAACGACATGACTTTTTCATTCACTTTGGCGTGCGACATGATGTATTCGGTCACGTTGTTTTCGATGACCATGGCTTCGACTTCGCCCAAACGGCTCATGTCGCTGTAGTACCAACGCACGACTTCGGCGGGCTTTTCGTAGCTAGACGCGAGTTCTTCGATGTGGGCTTTGATTTTTTCTGGCGTGGCTTGCAGGTTTTGCGCGCGCACCAAGTCGGCGACCACCAAGCCCATACGCACGCGCTTTTCAGCTTGGGGGCGGAACACGTCGTCAGGAATGGGGGCTTTGTCTGCGTCTTTGATGCCACGGGCTTTCAAGTCAGCACGGGCGCCTTCGACCATGCGATCGACTTCAGACTGCACGCTCGACTTGGGCAAGTCCAACTCGGCTTTGTCGACCAAGGCTTGCAAAGCGGCTTGCTTGTTGCGGCCCATCAAACGCGATTTAACTTCGCGCTCCAAATTGACTTTGATGTCTTTGCGCAGACCTTCAACACTGGCTTCTGATACGCCTAGTGATTTAGCCAATTCGTCAGTGACTTCAGGCAAGTGTGCGGCTTCGAGTTTTTTCAAGGTGACTAGGAAGTCCGCTTGTTTGCCGGCCACGTCTTTGCCGTGGTAGTCCTCTGGGAAGTTCAAGGGAAAGGTTTTGCTTTCGCCGAACTTCATGCCGAGCACGGCTTCTTCAAATTCTTTGAGCATCTGGCCTTCGCCGATCAAGAACTGAAAGGCTTCTGCCTTACCGCCTTGGAACGGTTCGCCGTCGATCTTGCCTTCGAAGTCAATGGTGACGCGGTCACCTTCTTGGGCGGGGGTTTCTGCGCTGCGTTGGGCGAAAGTACGGCGTTGCTTGCGCAGGATGTCGACGGTTTTGTCGATGGCGGCTTCGGTCACTTCAGAAGAGATTTTGTCGATCTCGAGGGTCGACAAGTCAGGCATTTTGACTTCGGGGAAGACTTCAAAAATAGCGTCGAAAGACATTTCACCTTCGGGCGCGCCTTCTTTTTCGCTAATACGGGGTTGGCCGGCGACGCGCAAATTGGCTTCAGTTGCCGCTGCGTTGAAGACTTCGCCGACTTTGTCGTTCATCACTTCGTACTGGACTTGGTAACCATAGCGCTGTCCGATGATGTTCATCGGCACTTTGCCTGGACGGAAACCATCCACCTTGACTTGGCGCGACAGGCGCTTCAAGCGTGAGTCCACTTCTTTGGCGATGACATCGACGGGCAACGTCAAGGTGATCTTGCGTTCCAGTTTTTCTAAAGTTTCTACGGTCACGGCCATCTTTTTCTCCTGAATTGGCATTGTCAGCAGCCTAGTCTCGAGTGAACTGGCTGCTAGGGAATACAAGTGGTGCGCGGGGCGGGACTCGAACCCGCACAGTATTTCTACCGTCAGGACCTAAACCTGGTGCGTCTACCAATTTCGCCACCCGCGCATTTTTCTCAAAAACAATAACGGGCGGCCCTTGTAGGGGCTGCCCGTATGAAATCGGTCAACCAGTGATTTTAGACGGCTTTTCAACCCGAAACCACGCCGCATACATAGCCGGCAAGGCGAGCAAGGTCAAAACCGTCGCCACAATGAGGCCGCCCATGATGGCAACCGCCATCGGCCCCCAAAACACGCTGCGGGTCAGCGGAATCATGGCCAGCACGGCAGCCGCCGCGGTCAGCACAATGGGGCGTAAGCGGCGTACAGCAGATTCAACAATCGCCTCCCAAGCGGGCACGCCGTTGGCGCGGTCTTGCTCGATTTGGTCGATCAAGATGACCGAATTGCGTTGGATCATGCCCATCAAGGCGATCACCCCGAGCAAGGCGACGAAGCCAAACGGCCTGTCGAGCACCAACAAGGCCCCCGCGACACCCGCAATTCCCAAAGGGCCCGTGATAAACACCAACAAGGCTCGGCTA
>CAIRQX010000004.1 GCA_903880855.1 uncultured Burkholderiales bacterium
ACCCAAGGTTGTTGGCATGCTGGGCCAACCACTTCAAAGCATCGATAGCATCGCGGTGTGCCGTTGGAAATTTATATTCAGGCGCCAAACGGTAATCCAGAGAAACCACGGCGCATTGCGCCAAATGGGCCAATTGTTTGCAGACGCCCTCATGCGTTTCTGGGCTGCCGACCGTAAAGCCACCGCCGTGAAAGTACAGCAAAACAGGAAAGGCGGGGCTAGCTTCACGAGACATAGGAGACCACAACTTGGCACGCAGTTGCGTGCCATCACGCACCGAGATTTGCAGAGTTTCATTCCTGGCCATAGTGGGCATCGGTGCTTCCAAAATTCCAGCACCCAAGGCGTAAGCCTCTTTGGCTTGGTGCGCAGTCAGAGTGGCGATGGGGGGACGTCCGGCTTTGGCAATGGCTTGCAGGACTTCCTGGGTGCGAGGCGTGAGTTGCGTATAAGGGTTACTTGGGTGACTCATAGTGATGAAAATTAGGCTGAAGGCTTTTATAGTGTGCCATGTCTCAAATTCTCTACATCACCAATATCCAGATCGACTTCGGCGTGCTCAGCACCTTAAAGGCCGAATGCGAAAAATCATCTATCCATCGCCCCTTGATCGTCACAGATCAGGGCGTCAAAGCGGTCGGCATATTGCAAAAGGCACTTGATGCCTTGGGTGGCATGCCGGTCGCCGTGTTTGACCAAACGCCCTCTAACCCCACCGAGGCCTCTGTCAGAGCCGCGGTAGCGGTTTACCACGCCAATAAATGCGATGGTCTGATCGCAGTGGGCGGTGGCTCCTCCATCGATTGTGCCAAGGGTGTCGCTATTGCAGCAACCCATGAGGGTGCTCTAAAAACTTACGCGACCATCGAAGGTGGTTCTCCCAAAATCACCCCTGCTGTTTGCCCTTTGATTGCTGTCCCTACGACTGCTGGCACTGGCAGTGAAGTGGCGCGCGGTGCGATCGTTATCGTGGACGATGGCCGTAAATTAGGTTTTCATTCTTGGCATTTGGTCCCCAAAGTTGCGCTGTTGGACCCAGAACTCACGCTGGGCCTACCACCTTCGTTGACAGCTGCTACAGGCATGGATGCGATTGCGCATTGCATGGAAACCTTTATGGCGGCGCCTTTTAATCCACCAGCAGACGGCATCGCCTTGGATGGTCTGATGCGTGGGTGGGCTTATATCGAGCGCGCCACCAACAACGGCCAAGACCGCGATGCCCGCTTGAACATGATGAGTGCTTCTATGCAAGGCGCTATGGCATTTCAAAAGGGGTTGGGATGTGTGCATAGCCTGAGCCACAGCTTGGGTGGCGTTAATCCCAAGCTCCACCACGGCACACTCAATGCCATGTTTCTACCTGCCGTTGTGCGTTTCAATGCGCACGCCGAATCGGTGCAACGTGACAAGCGCTTGCAACGAATGGCCTATGCAATGGGTTTAGGCGAAGTAGGCGGTGCGGATGCATCGGCTAAGTCTTCTATGGAGGCTGCCGAAGCCGTTGCTCAAGCCATTACCGCGATGAACGCCAGACTCGGTTTGCCTAAAGGGCTTGCTGAGATGGGTGTGGACCGCGCCTGGTTCGACAAAGGGATCGAAGGCGCTATGGCAGACCATTGCCATAAAACCAATCCGCGTATTGCCACGGCTCAGGAGTACCGCGAGATGCTGGAATCTGCGATGTAACTTGGGTTTAAAGAAGTTGGGTTTAGAGCATTTAGATTCAGAGTTTTTCAAGCAAAGCGATATCTGGCTCATCTAACCAATGCGCAAATTCATCAGCGAGTTGTTGACTGGCGGTTGCTGCATCGCTCCAAACTTTCACGCGCGCCGACAAATCGTGTCCGTAAGTCACAAAGTCGTTGCGATCGGGTAATTTGCCATTGGGTAACGATTTCACCCACTCCGGGTTCGGTGCCAACAACACCATATTGTCCAAAAACTGGGTGGATGCATGGCGCCACTTCAAGGCTTTGTCCAGCCACCCTGGCACTACCGCTTTTTGGAAATGGGGATACAAAACAATGGGGCTGGTGCTGGTCGTTTGGTAATTCAAATGCAAGTGGTAGTCGGTAATACCGCCGTCCCAATACGCCCCAGTGGGTGCGTTTGGAATGTCATGCACCGCTTGCAACACGAAAGGAATCGAGCAACTCGCTTGTATGGCTGGCATGAAGTTGCTGGGAGTTAAAGCTAAGTGCTGGGTTTTGAAGTCTTGCGTGTTGAAGGGAAGTTTTGCATGCGAAGCAGAAAACACGATACGTTCTAGCCACACTCCCATAGCATGCCTATTCACCAAGTTGGTGAGAAAAGCTACTGCATATCCCAGTGGTGTCCATAAGGGATGCTCTCGGTTTAAGAGATGTTTGCCATGGGATGTCACGACATGCAATCTGTATCTGGGATGGTTTAGCACTTCCTCCATTCGACCACCATAAAAACTCTGCAAACTGGCACCAAATGCATCGCTTACTTGCATGGCGCTAGGGCGCTTCTGACCTGGTTGCACGTCATAGTGCTGGTGGATGTACTCGTGCTCCAGTTTTTTCAGACTGTGCACCGAATCGTTCAAACATGCAGTCGCCATACGCCATGCACCAATGGATGCGCCGACTAGATCTACGGGTTGATCGC
>CAIRQX010000005.1 GCA_903880855.1 uncultured Burkholderiales bacterium
AGACCAAGCCAATGGTGGCCCGCATTTTGTGGATTTGGATGACGCACGCACGGGGCCCGCTATCCAAGACTTGTGGATGCTCATCAGTGGTGATAGAAAACAGCAAACGTTCCAACTGAGCGTTTTGTTAGACGGCTACGAGCAAATGCGTGAACTCAATCGCTCGGAATTAGCGTTGATCGAGCCTTTGCGCACGTTGCGTTTAATCCACTACAGCGCATGGTTAGCAAGACGCCGAGATGACCCAGCGTTTGTGCAGCATTTTTCATGGTTTGGCAGCAGCGACTATTGGTCTGGCCAAATCCATATGCTCGAAGAACAATGCGAGGCTATGCAAGCGCCCGCATTGGTGGTTTAAACGAGCAAAGCATTCACCCGCTTCACATAAGCTGCGGGGTCTTCAGGCAAGCCACCTTCGGCGAGCAAGGCTTGGTCAAACAAGATGTGCGCCAAATCATGGAAATGCGGATTGGCATCTGCGCTGAGTTTCTTCACCAATGCATGTTCTGCATTGACCTCCAAAACAGGCTTCACCTCGGGTGCTTCTTGCCCCGCTTGCTTGAGCATGCGCGCGAGCTGCATGGACATGCCATGGTCTTTCACGACCAAACAGGCAGGTGAGTCTACTAAGCGGGTGGTCACGCGCACGTCTTCGGCTTTGTCTTTGAGCGCTTCTTTGAGTTTGGCCAAGATGGGTTTGAAGGTTTCTGCTGCATCTTCAGCAGCCTTCTTTTCAGCTTCGTCTTGCAGTGAGCCTAAATCGACGGCGCCTTTGGCAACCGATTGCAGAGCTGTGCCATCGAATTCGTTCAAGAAGTTCAAAGCCCATTCGTCCACGCGGTCTGTCATCAACAACACCTCGATGCCTTTTTTGCGGAAGACTTCGAGTTGTGGGCTGTTCTTGGCTGCTGCCAATGTGTCTGCTGTGATGTAGTAGATGGCTTCTTGGCCTTCTTTCATGCGGGCTTTGTAGTTCGCAAAAGAGACACTCACGGTATCACTGGTGGTGCTGGCAAAGCGCAAGAGTTTGGCGATCTTGTCTTTGTTGCTGAAGTCTTCGCCCAGTCCTTCTTTCAACACTGCACCGAACTCAGCATAAAACTTGGTGAATTTGCCTGCGTCTTTTTTGTCGTCGTCACTGGCGTCGTCTGCAGGTACGTCATGTTTTGCCAAATCTTCGAGCACAGACAGTACACGACGTGTGTTGCCTTCTCGAATCGCTTTGACATCACGGCTTTCTTGCAATAGTTCGCGACTGACATTCAAAGGCAAGTCGGCAGAGTCGACCACGCCTTTGATGAAACGCAAGTAAGTAGGCATCAAGGCTTCCGCATCGTCCATGATGAACACGCGTTTGACATACAACTTCAATCCTGCTTGTTTGTCGCGGTTGAACAAATCGGACGGAGCCTTGGACGGGATGTAGAGTAGTTGTGTGTATTCGGTGCTGCCCTCCACGCGGTTATGGGTCCAAGCCAGAGGTGGCTCGAAGTCGTGGCTGATGTGTTTGTAGAACTCAAGGTGCTGTTCGTCGCTGACATCTTTTTTAGGACGTGCCCACAATGCATTCGCTTGGTTGACGGTTTCCCATTCGTCGGTCACCACCATTTCACCAGGCTGTTCCTTTTCACCTTCTTTCCATACTTCTTTGCGCATGCAAATCGGCAATGAGATGTGGTCTGAGTATTTGTTGATGACAGACTTGAGTTTCCAGGCGCTTAGGTATTCGTCTGCGTCATCGCGCATGTGCAAGATGATGGTGGTGCCGCGATCGGCTTGGGTGATGGTCTCGACTTCAAACTCGCCGGTGCCGGTACTGCTCCAGCGCACGCCCTCTTCGGCCTTTAACCCAGCGCGACGTGATTCGACGGTGATACGGTCGGCCACGATGTAGCCTGAATAAAAGCCCACACCGAATTGGCCAATCAACGCGCCTTGGTCTTTGGCGTCGGTTTTTTGATCGCCACTGAGTTTGCCCATGAATTCGCGCGTGCCACTTTTGGCAATCGTGCCCAAGTGGTCAATCGCTTCTTGTTGGCTCATGCCAATACCGTTGTCAGAGATGGTGATAGTTTTCGCTTCTTTGTCAAAACTCACGCGGACTTGAAGTTCAGACTGGCCTTCAAACAAGGCGGCGTTGTTCAGGGCTTCGTATCGCAGTTTGTCGCAAGCGTCGGAAGCGTTGGAGACGAGTTCGCGTAAAAAGATTTCCTTGTTCGAATACAAGGAATGGGTGACCAAGTGCAAGAGTTGCGAGACTTCGGCTTGGAAGGAATGGGTGTGTTTAGACATAGCGGATCTTTTAAAGGGAAATCAACAAGTTCTCTATATGAGGAGAGGCGTTTAGATTTCAAGTTATTGGGGGCAGATAACGGCTGCCCAAGAGGGTCAAAAGTGTAAAAAATACTAAAAACGTTTAAAACTTTTCATCAACAGACAAATACCGCCATTGCCCCACGGGCAAATTCCCCAAAGTTACCCGCCCAATGCGAACGCGTTTTAAACCCACCACGCGCAAACCTACGAATTCGCACATCCGACGAATTTGGCGTTTTTTGCCTTCTTTTAGGACAAAACGCAGTTGCTCTGGGTTCTGCCACTCCACGCGGGCGGGCTTCAGGGCTTTACCGTCAAGGCTCAATCCATGGCACAAGCGTTGTAATTGCGCATCTGGGAATATATTTTGAACGCCAGTGGCTTGGTCTTGGTAGATCACGCGAACCAAATATTCTTTTTCAATCTCACTGTCTTCACCAATGAGTTGACGGGCGACGCGTCCGTCTTGGGTGAGAACAAGTAGTCCGACAGAATCAATATCCAAGCGACCTGCGGGGGCCAAACCGCGCAATTGCGAGGGGTGTATGCGGTTTTTAGAGGTGTCTTCACGCCAGTGGCTGCGTCCATGGATCAAGGTGATGGCAGGCTCGTGACCGTCCTCGGCTTGTCCGCTGACATACCCCATGGGCTTGTGCAAAAGAATCGTGACTTGCGTATCTTGGTGGCCTTGTGCACGCCGATCTACATCCACTTTGTCTGCAGAAGTGACTTTCACTCCCATAGCTGCTGGCTGGCCATTGACCAACACCCAGCCGTTTTCAATCCACACATCTGCTTCACGTCGCGAGCACAAGCCCATTTCAGCTAGGCGCTTGTTAAGTCGGATCGGTTCAGAGGGGGTATTCATAATGATTTAAAAACGCCAGCCAGTTTAGTCGGCAAGCGCTTGCGTGGAGCCACTGCTTCGCAAGGCTTGTAGATTCAAAACGCGCATGCCACCGTATTCAATACGAATAGCGCCTTGGTCTTGTAAGGTGTTGAGCGCCACATTCACGCGTTGCCTCGACAAGCCTACGAGGTATGCCAATTCTTGTTGGGTAATGCGCAGCATTTCGCCGACACCTGGAAACAAAGTGGGATTGAAAAGCGCGGCCAAGTTGCGCGCCACACGCACATCTGGGTCGGTCGATCTGTCAATCTCACGCGCTTCAATAAATTGGGCCAGCCGCTCGTTGAGTTGGTTCATGACAAAGCGGTTGAATCCAATCGAATGGTCGATCAACCAATGGAAAGTATCAACAGGCAAGCCTGCCACCACACTGGTTCGCAATGCAGAGATGTTGTAGCGGTAGGACTCACGTTTGAGTACCGTGCCTTCGCCAAACCATCCGCCTGGTGGCACGCCGGTATAAGTGATGGTGCGACCACTCGCACTGTCTGTACTCATTTTGAGCAAACCTTCAATCACACCAAACCAAAAAGTGACAGCGCGTCCAATACGGCACACATAGTCGCCAGGCATGGCAACGCCTACTACCAACTGAGGTTCAATGCGGGCGCGCTCTAACTCGCTGAGAAGCGACAGCCAAGGAATACGCGCCAATTCATCAGGAGAAGCTTGGCGCCGTCTAAGGTAGACCGGAGAAGATGCACTCATATGGGGAATTCCCTAATAGGGGTAACGAGAAATTGTCGTTGAAACGACAACATGACGTCAAATGCAAGCCTAGCATTGTTGCACTCTCTTGCTCAACCACTTGGATTTCTGATGTCGACCACGTTTTCGCGATTGTTAGCGACCCACGCAGCCCAGCGCCCAAGCGCGAGCGCGATGCGTGAAAAAGAATACGGCATTTGGCAAAGCATGGATTGGGCAACCATGTTGCAGATGGTGACGCATATGGCCTGCGGCCTCCATCAAGCGGGCTTGCAACGTGGTGAACATATGGTCGTGATTGGCGCGAACCGCCCCCGTTTGTACGCCACCATGTTGGCTGCGCAAGCCTTAGGCGCTGTTCCTGTTCCGCTCTACCAAGATGCTGTGGCCACGGAGTGCGTGTTTCCCATCAATAACGCCGAGGTGCGTTTTTGCGTGGTGGAAGACCAAGAGCAAGTCGACAAAATGTTGGAAGTAAGAGAACAGTGTCCGCAAATTAGTCATATCTTTTATGACGATCCTCGCGGATTACGCAAATACGATGCGCCCGGGCTTTCATCCGTCGAAGAATTATTGGCCGCTGGCGAAGTCTTCGCCAAACAACATCCTGATTTTTATCAGCAAGAAGTTGACAAAGGCCATACGGATGATGTTGCTGCGATGTTCTTTACATCGGGCACCACAGGCAACCCCAAGGGTGTGGTGCATACCCACAACTCGTTGATCAACCGCGCCCAAGCAGGGGCCAACTTTGACCACCTGACGCACGATGAAGATGTGTTGGCCTATTTGCCACCCGCATGGATTGGCCAAAATATTTTCAGCTATGCCCAGTGGTTGGTGTGTGGGTATGTGGTGAATTGCCCCGAGTCTGCTGCCACCGTGATGATCGACTTGAAAGAGGTCGGGCCTACCTATTACTTCGCACCTCCCCGCGTGTTTGAAGGCTTGCTCACCAGCGTGATGATTCGCATGGAAGACGCGAGCAGTATCAAGCGCAGCATGTTCCATTACTTCATGGACATTGCGCGCAAATATGGCCCTGCCAAGATGGATGGGCAATCGGTTGGCTTGGTGGCGAGTTTGTTACTTGCCTTGGGCAATTTATTTGTCTATGGCCCATTGCGCAACACCTTAGGTTTTAGCCGTGTACGCGTCGCTTACACCGCAGGCGAAGCGATTGGCCCAGACTTGTTCCGCTTTTACCGCTCGATTGGCATCAACCTCAAACAACTTTACGGCTCCACCGAGACTGCTGTGTTTGTTTGTTTGCAACCCGACAATGAAGCGCGTGCTGACACCGTGGGCGTGCCTTGCGAAGGCGTAGAAATCAAAGTCGCGGACAACGGCGAGATCTTGGTGAAGTCCAAAGGACTGCTCAAGGAGTACTACAAAAATCCAACAGCCACTGCAGAGGTGCTAACCGCTGATGGCTGGTACCACACCAGCGATGCAGGCTTTTTGGATGCCAATGGCCATTTGAAAATCATTGACCGCGTCAAAGATGTAGGACGCATTCGCGGTGGCAACAACGATGGCGCCATGTTTGCGCCAAAGTATGTGGAAAACAAACTTAAGTTTTTTCAACATATCAAAGAAGTGGTGGCTTATGGCGACCAACGCGACAAAGTCTGCGTGATGATCAATATTGACTTTGATGCTGTTGGCAATTGGGCCGAGCGTCGTAACTTGCCTTATGCGGGCTATACCGACTTAGCGCAAAAGACAGAGGTGTACCAACTCATCAAAGAATGCGTGGAATCAGTAAATGCAGACTTAGCGCAAGACAAATTGTTAGCAGGTAGCCAAGTCAGCCGCTTCTTAGTCTTACACAAAGAACTAGATGCTGACGATGGTGAATTAACAAGAACTAACAAAGTTCGCCGTGGATTCATCGCAGAGAAATACGATGTCTTGATCGATGCTTTGTATGGCGGTGCTACTGAGCAATTTATCGAAACCCAAGTGAAATTTGAAGACGGACGCACGGGCAGTGTCAGCGCAACCTTGCGGATCTTGGACTCCAAAACCTTTGCGCCAGTGGGGCAAGCGGCATGAGTAAAAAAGTAGGCGATGTCATTCTCGACGTCCATAACATCAGCTTGCGCTTTGGCGGCGTGAAAGCGCTGACCGATATTTCTTTCAATGTGCGCGAGCATGAAGTACGCGCCATCATCGGCCCCAATGGTGCTGGCAAAAGCTCGATGCTCAATTGCATTAACGGCGTATACACACCTCAAGAAGGCACGATAACTTTTCGTGGACAAACCTTTGACCATATGGACAGCCATGCGGTCGCCAAGATGGGTATTGCACGCACCTTCCAAAACTTGGCATTGTTCAAAGGCATGAGTGTTTTAGAAAATATCATGACGGGCCGCAACTTGCGCATGCAGAGCAATCTGTTTTTACAAGCCTTGCGTATCGGGCCTGCTGAAAAAGAAGAAATTGCGCACCGCGAAAAAGTCGAGCACATCATCGACTTCCTTGAAATCCAAGCCCACCGCAAAACGCCGGTAGGCCAGTTGCCTTACGGTTTGCAAAAGCGTGTGGACTTGGGTCGCGCGTTGGCGCTCGAGCCGCAAGTGTTGTTGTTGGATGAGCCTATGGCTGGTATGAACGTCGAAGAAAAGCAAGACATGTGCCGCTTTATCTTGGATGTGAACGACGAATTTGGTACGACGATTGTGTTGATCGAACACGACATGGGTGTGGTGATGGATATCTCTGACCGTGTCGTCGTGCTGGACTACGGCAAAAAAATTGGTGACGGCCTACCCGACGAGGTGCGCAACAACCCAGATGTGATCCAAGCCTATTTAGGCACCTCACACTGATCGGTAAAAGGACAACAAAATGGCATTCTTTTTAGAAACCCTGCTCGGTGGCCTGATGGCGGGCATGTTGTATTCCTTAGTTGCTTTAGGTTTTGTGTTGATCTTTAAGGCCTCGGGTGTATTTAACTTTGCACAAGGGGCGATGGTGTTGTTTGCTGCTTTGGCGATGGCGCGTTTTTCAGAATGGATGCCGCTGTGGCTGGATATCAACAGTTTGTTGCTGAGTAATTTGATTGCATTTGTGATGGCGGCTGTAGTGATGTTTGCAGTTGCGTGGGCCATTGAGCGCTTGGTATTACGCCATTTGGTGAACCAAGAAGGCGCAACTTTATTGATGGCAACTTTGGGTATTACCTATTTCATGGAAGGCCTCGGTCAATCGATATTTGGCAGTGATATTTACAAAATCGATATTGGCATGCCTAAAGAGCCTATTTTTGTGCTGAGCTCATTATTTGAGGGCGGTGTCTTGGTGAACAAAGAGGACGTCATTGCAGCCGCCATTGCTGCTGCACTGGTCGCTGCACTGAGTGTTTTTTTCCAAAAAACATCTACCGGTCGTGCGCTACGCGCAGTTGCAGATGATCACCAAGCGGCGCAATCGATTGGTATTCCACTTAACCGAATTTGGGTCATTGTGTGGTGTGTCGCTGGTGTGGTGGCTTTGGTCGCGGGCATGATTTGGGGAAGCAAGCTGGGTGTGCAGTTCTCTTTAACCACCGTCGCTTTACGCGCACTGCCTGTGGTGATTTTGGGCGGACTGACATCGGTTCCTGGCGCCATCATTGGCGGCTTAATCATTGGGGTAGGAGAAAAATTGTCAGAGGTCTATTTAGGACCGTTCGTTGGCGGCGGTATCGAAATTTGGTTTGCTTACGTGCTGGCGCTCGTATTCTTATTGTTTAGACCCCAAGGCCTCTACGGTGAAAAAATCATCGACCGCGTCTAACGCATTGAAATTTGCTCGAAAGTAAAGAATGTTTTACAGAGAAAACGGTCAATTTAAAACCAGCTACCGGGCTGATCAGCAAATCTTTCCCATTGCGCAAGACCGATGGGCAATTGCGTTGATGGCTTTATTTGCTTTTGTAGTCGTTCCCATGTTGGCAAGCGACTATATGTTTCGTGCAATTTTGATTCCATTTGTCATCATGTCACTGGCCGCCGTGGGAGTGAATGTTTTGGTGGGGTATTGCGGACAAATCTCGCTGGGCTCGGGTGCCTTTATGGCCGTCGGTGCTTATGGCGCCTACAACTTCTTTATGCGCTTGCCTGGGTTGCCATTGGTGGTGGCGCTCATCATGGGTGGCTTATGTGCCACCGCATTTGGCATATTGTTTGGCTTGCCGAGTTTGCGCGTCAAAGGGTTGTATTTGGCGGTGGCTACTTTGGCGGCGCAATTCTTCTCTGACTGGATGTTCTTGCGCATCAGTTGGTTTACTTTAGATTCGCCCTCGGGCTCCATCTCAGTGAACAACTTGCAAGCCTTTGGCTTGCCGATTGAGAGTGCAGAAAGCAAGTATTTGTTTTGCTTATGCGTACTCATTCCTATCGTGTTGATGGCCAAAAACTTAGTGCGCGGCGCTATCGGACGTGAATGGATGGCCATTCGCGATATGGACGTCGCCGCCGCCGTCATTGGTATTCGTCCTATGTATGCAAAGCTCACTGCATTTGCTGTGAGCTCCTTCATTGTGGGAGTGGCCGGTGCCTTGTGGGCTTTCATTTACCTGAGTGCTTGGGAGCCCGCCGCTTTCTCGGTAGACTTCTCATTTAGGCTTTTGTTTATGGTGATTATTGGCGGTTTGGGCTCTATTGCCGGTGGCTTTTTAGGCGCGGCTTTTATTGTTGTTCTGCCAATTGCACTCAACCGGTTTTTGCCTTGGTTTGCAAACTTGTTTGGTTTCGAAGCCTCTACAGCTGCTGCATCCCATGCAGAGCTCATGATCTTTGGCGGACTGATCGTCTGGTTCTTGATTGTTGAGCCCCATGGTCTTGCCAAACTGTGGGCGACTGGTAAACAAAAACTTCGCCTCTGGCCTTTCCCGCACTAGTACGTACCCATTTTTTCGTCCCGCGCTTTTAAAACATTTAACAGGAGATAGATCGTATGAAACTCAGTAAATTAATGATGGCCGCTACCGTAACGGTCGCCGCACTCAGTGCCACCACAGGCTCTGCTTGGGCGCAAGCCAAAGAGCAGTTCTTCCCGCTGCTGTCATACCGCACAGGGCCTTATGCTCCGAACGGTGTGCCATGGGCGAATGGCAAGCAAGACTACATCAAGATGATCAATGCACGTGATGGCGGTATCAACGGCGTCAAGTTGACCTATGAAGAGTGTGAAACGGGTTACGCAACGGACCGCGGTGTTGAATGCTATGAACGCCTCAAGAGCCGCCCCGGTGTCTCTTTGTTTGACCCGCAGTCCACTGGTATCACTTTCGCGCTGACTGAAAAGGCCCCTGCCGACAAGGTGCCTTTGCTGACTTTGGGATACGGACTGTCTGTTGCGCAAGATGGCTTAGCGTTTAAATGGAATTTCCCTTTGATGGGCCACTACTGGACTGGTGCAGACATCCTGATCCAACACATTGGTAAAGGGGCTGGTGGTTTAGACAAGCTCAAAGGTAAAAAAATTGCCTTGGTCTACCACGACAGCCCGTTTGGTAAAGAACCTATCCCGCTGTTGCAAGAGCGTTCACGCATGCACGGCTTCGAATTACAAATGATCCCTGTGACCGCACCTGGCGTAGAACAAAAAGCCGCGTGGTTGCAAGTGCGTCAAAGTCGTCCTGACTATGTGTTGCTATGGGGCTGGGGCGTGATGAATTCCACCGCATTGAAAGAAGCACAAGCTACCGGTTATCCACGCGACAAAATGTATGGCGTTTGGTGGGCGGGTGCTGAGCCAGATACGCGTGACGTCGGTGAAGGCGCAAAAGGCTACAACGCATTGGCTTTGAATACATCTGGCACACAGCCTAAAGTGATTCAAGACATCATGAAGTATGTGCACGACAAGGGCCAAGGTACTGGACCTAAAGACGAAGTTGGGTCGGTGCTCTATACCCGTGGTGTGATCATTCAAGTGCTCAGTATTGAGGCTGTTCGCCGCGCGCAAGAGCGATTTGGCAAAGGCAAGGTCATGACCGGCGAGCAAGTGCGCTGGGGCCTTGAGAACTTAGCCTTAGACCAAAAGCGTTTGGACGCACTCGGTTTAGCGGGCGTGATGCGTCCTATCTCAACCAGCTGCGCAGACCACATGGGTTCTAGCTGGGCGCGCGTGCAAACGTGGGACGGTGCCAAGTGGAATATGAACTCCGACTGGTACCAAGCTGACGAGCAAATTTTGAAGCCTATGGTGAAAACCGGCGCTGAGAAATATCTCTCAGACAAAAAAATGACGCGCCGCACGCCTGAGGATTGCCAGTCTTAACAAAACAGGTGGCGCGCAAGCGCCACCTTTGGACAACGCTATGACAACTCCCAATATCGTGCTCAATGTCAATGGCATTGAGGTTATCTACAACCATGTGATCTTGGTGCTCAAAGGCGTTTCGTTGCAAGTGCCTCAAGGCGCGATCGTCGCTTTGTTAGGCGGCAATGGTGCTGGCAAAACGACAACCTTGCGCGCAGTCTCAAATCTGCTGCAAGGCGAGCGTGGCGCCGTGACCAAAGGCAGTATCGAATTGCGCGGTGAGCGTATTGAAAATCTCACGCCCGCTGACTTGGTGCAACGTGGCGTGGTGCAGGTGATGGAGGGGCGTCATTGCTTTGCCCATTTGACGATTGAAGAAAATTTGATGACGGGCAGTTACACCCGAAAAGACAAAGGCGAGATCGCTGCTAATTTAGAGAAGGTCTACAACTACTTTCCCCGTTTGAAAACCCGTCGCACATCGCAAGCCGCTTACACATCAGGCGGAGAGCAGCAAATGTGCGCCATTGGCCGTGCCTTGATGGCTAACCCCAGCATTGTTTTATTGGACGAACCCTCGATGGGATTGGCGCCACAAATCGTGGAAGAGGTCTTCAATATCGTCAAAGATTTGAATGACAAAGAGAAAGTCACCTTTTTATTGGCCGAACAAAACACCAATATGGCTTTGCGTTATTCCGATTACGGCTACATCATGGAATCTGGCCGCATCGTGATGGATGGCAAGGCCAGTGACCTTGCTAGCAACGAAGACGTCAAAGAG
>CAIRQX010000006.1 GCA_903880855.1 uncultured Burkholderiales bacterium
CTTTGTACTCTTTTGCCATAACAGCCTCGTTTCTTACCTAATCTCTTCAGTTGCGCGGAATCGCTGCTTCAATCGTGCTCACGCCATGCAAACGAATCGCATAGCCGTTGTCATGCCGCAAATCAATTGCCTGCAATGACGTAAGTTTTCTTCCTAATTTCTGTGTGACGCCTGCCAATGTTTGTTGAACCCGTTGCATACGCGCAGTTACTTCAGACACATCACCGCGCCCGAGTTCAATCACGGCACCTTGCTTGAGATAAGCGCGCCAACTGCCCCGCTCTGTGAGTTCCAAGTTGCCCATATCTAGTGTCAAACCATGAAATATGGGAAGCAATGCTTGGTACATCTGCCAAACCAATTGCGATTCACTGTCTGGGCCTTTGAGTCGCGGGATTTTTTCGTTCTCTAAATCTGCCAAATTCGCTTCGAACACTTCACCATACATATTGAGCAAGCGCGACTCGCTCTGTTCACCCCAATACGCAACCGGTCGATGCTCCTGCAATGTCACACGTAAGCGATTTGGAAATTCGCGCTGCACCGTAGCCAAGCGAACCCATGGCACACCCTCAAATGCATTGCGGACTTGTCGCAGATCTGCCGTGAAGAAATTACCTGTCATACGCGTAGTCACATTCGCCCGCAAAGTTGTTGCGTTGTTATGGTCCACTTCGCCTTCGACCGTGATACCAACTAAGTTAAAAACGGGCAAATGCACGGCCGCCCAAAACACCGTGAACACAATGCCCAAAGTCAGGCACGCAAACATGAAAGAGCCCACCATGTGCATCACTTTCACATCCCAGGGCACTTCCACAGCTGTGCTTTTTTCGGCACGTACGCGCGTGTGGGTGGTGTAGCGTGAGGTGCTCATGATTTTTTGGCAACCTCCAAGTGATCCAAAGTCGCACTTTGGAGTAATTGAATACACAAATCTTCATAGCTGATGCCAGCAGCCCTTGCTGACATAGGTACCAATGAATGACTGGTCATACCAGGCGATGTATTCATCTCTAACAAATAGGGCTTGCGATCTTTGGCCCGCAACATGATGTCTGCACGACCCCAACCGCGGCAACCCAGTGCACGGTAGGCAGCAACGACCAATGCTTGGATCGCCTGTTCTTCTTTTTCGGGCAACCCGCTGGGGCAGTGGTACTTCACATCGTCTGTGAAGTATTTGTTCTGATAGTCGTAAGCACCATCGGGGGCGGCAATGCGCACCACAGGTAACGCACGTGCGTGTATGCCATTACCAATCACTGGGCAGGTCAATTCTTCGCCATCTATGAATTCTTCACACAACAAATTAGGGTCGTACTGAATCGCCAGTTGGGTTGCAGCTTCTAACCCTTTAGCTGTGGTGACTTTGGTGATGCCAATCGATGAACCTTCCCGCGGAGGCTTGACGATCAGCGGAAGACCTAATGTTTGGGGGATTGCAGCAATGGCTTGCTGCGATTGCTCGTCAGGCGCGAGGCTTACCGATTTAGGTGTAGATAGGCCTAATGCAGACCAAATGCGTTTGGTCATCACCTTGTCCATTGCAATGGCAGAGGCCATCACACCAGAGCCGGTGTAGGGAATGCCTAACAATTCCAATGCGCCTTGAACCGAGCCATCTTCACCATAGCGGCCATGCAAAGCTATGAACGTATGGGTAAAACCTTGCTTTGTAAGTTGGTCCATGGCTTGGTTGGCAGGATCAAATGCATGCGCATTCACCCCTTTACTTTGCAATGCCTTTAAAACACCTTCGCCAGACATCAAAGAAATTTCACGCTCTGCTGAGCGTCCACCCATCAGCACCGCAACTTTGGCGGTACTGATATCGAATGGCTTAGTCGTAGTCATACTGTTTATGCTGCGCTTTCCAACTGCTGTTGCGCAATCGCTAAAACTTGCACAGGCACTTGTCCGATGGAGCCTGCACCCATGCACATCACCACATCGCCGTCTTGCGCGTTTTCATAAATCACTTGGGCTAGTTTGTGGATGTCCTCTGCAAATACCAAGGACTCGAATCCAGCCATACGCAATGCACGCGTCAATGCACGTCCATCGGCAGCGACTATCGGTGCTTCGCCTGCTGCATATATTTCTGTGAGTAGCAAAATATCGGTTTGCGACAGCACATGGACAAAATCTTCAAAACAGTCCCTTGTGCGCGTATATCTGTGTGGTTGAAACGCCAAAATCAAACGTCTGTCTTTGAAAGCGCCACGTGCTGCTGCCAAAGTCGCAGCCAGCTCTACAGGGTGGTGGCCATAGTCTTCGATCAAAGTGAAATGCCCGCCATGTTTAGCAGCGACTTCTCCATGGCGCTGGAACCTTCGGCCTACGCCTTTGAATTCAGACAAGGCTTTTTGCACCGCCGTATCGGGAACATTCAATTCCACTGCAATGGCAATGGCAGCCAAGGCATTTAAGACATTGTGTTCGCCTGCCAAATTCAAATCGATGTCCATATCGGGCATCTCTACACCGTTACGCCGTTGCACGGTAAATTGCATGCGTCCGTTATTGGCGTGGACATTGACCGCACGCACTTGGGCATCTGCATTAAAGCCATAACTCGTGATGGGTCGCGAGACCTCCGACAAGATGCTGCGTACTGCCAGATCATCAGTACACAAAATAGCCGCACCGTAAAAAGGCATGCGATGTAAAAACTCGATGAAGGCTTTCTTCAAATTATTGAAATCATGGCCATAGGTGTCCATATGGTCTGCGTCAATATTGGTCACCACGGCCATCACTGGCAACAAATTCAAAAATGATGCATCTGACTCATCTGCTTCCACCACGATGTAGTCCCCTGAACCGAGTTGTGCGTTGGCGCCTGCACTGTTTAAGCGACCACCAATCACAAAAGTGGGATCCAAACCAGCTTCCGCCAAAACACTCGCTACCAAGCTGGTGGTGGTGGTTTTGCCATGGGTTCCTGCAATCGCGATACCTTGCTTCAAGCGCATCAACTCTGCCAGCATGACAGCGCGTGGCACAACTGGTATTAGCTTGGCGTGTGCCGCAACCACCTCTGGGTTATCGGCTTGCACTGCAGTGGACGTCACCACAGCATCTGCTCCAGCAATGTGCTCGACCGCATGGCCAATATAGGTACGTATACCCAATCCCGCTAATCGCTTTAAAGCTGCGCTATCAGACACGTCTGAGCCCGAAATGGAATAACCCAAATTCAATAGCACTTCGGCAATGCCGCTCATTCCTGAGCCACCAATGCCTACAAAGTGGATATGACGGATTGCGTGTTTCATGCAACAGCTCCATAGCTTGCTAGTTGTTCACAGATGGCTACTGTTTTTTCAGTGGCATCCGTCTTGCGCATTCCGTAGGCTTTTTCTGCAACTTCGACTAATTTTTCGCGTGTCAGTGTTTGCAATAGATCAGCCAAGCCCTGCGCGGTTAGTTCGGCTTGCGGTATGAGCCAACCGCCACCCGCATCCACTACAAATTTGGCATTGGTGGTTTGGTGGTCATCCACCGCATGGGGAAACGGCACATAAATAGCCGCCACACCGACTGCAGCTAATTCTGTGACTGTGCTAGCCCCAGCGCGTGCGATCACCACATCTGCATTCGTAAAAGCTTGCGCTGTATCTTCAATAAAAGGTGTCAATGTGGCTTGCACATCTGCGTTTTCATACGCTGCACGCAACGCATCTATTTGCTTGGCGCCACTTTGGTGGATGACAACAGGGCGACGAAATTCCGACATCAAAGCCAAGGCCTGCGGCACCACCGTGTTGAGTGCTTGCGCACCCAAACTTCCACCCACCACCAAAAGCTCTAGGGGGCCATGCCGCTTTCCAAGGCGTTCACTTGGACGCGCTTGCTTAACAAACGCTTCCCGTAATGGGTTTCCAATCCATTTTGCTTCTTTCAAAACATGCGGGAAGGTTGTCAATACAGATTGCGCAAACATAGCGAGCACTTTGTTAGCCATGCCTGCTACAGAATTCTGCTCATGCACCACCAGCTTGTATCCAGTGAGCGCCGCCATGAGGCCTGCGGGAAAGCTGATATATCCACCCATACCCAATACGACGTGAGGTTTAATGCGGCGCAACACATGCAAGCTTTGCCAAAACGCACGCAGCAAAGTAAATGGCAAAGTGAATAAAGTCATCAACCCCTTACCCCGCACACCCGAGAACTGAATCTGTTCATAGTCAAATCCATGCGGTGGGACCAATTGACTTTCCATACTCGGAGCGGGTCCGCCCAACCAGTGCACATTCCATCCGCGCTCACGCAAACGGTGCGCCACGGCCAGACCTGGAAAAATATGTCCGCCTGTGCCACCAGCCATGATGAGTGCAGTTTTCATAGCCGCCCTCCATGCATCAGCACGCGGTTTTCAAAGTCCACACGCAAGACCACCGCAATGGCCACCAAGTTCAGCGATATGGCAGAGCCGCCATAGCTCATCAGTGGCAGCGTCAACCCTTTGGTCGGCAAAGCACCGAGGTTCACACCAATATTGATAAACGACTGAAAGCCCACCCAAATACCAACGCCTTGCGCGACTAAGCCTGCGAAGACGCGGTCCATAGCAATCGCTTGGCGCCCGATGTACATGATGCGGCGCGTTAACCACATGAATAAACCGATGATCACCACCAACCCAACAAATCCAAACTCTTCACCAATCACGGCTAATAGAAAGTCGGTGTGCGCCTCTGGCAACCAATGCAATTTCTCGACACTGCCGCCTAAACCTACGCCAAATATTTCGCCGCGACCAATCGCAATCAAAGAATGGGTAAGTTGGTAGCCTTTGCCAATCGCGTTCGTTGCACTCCATGGATCGAGGTAGGCGAAGATGCGTTCGCGTCGCCATTCAGACGACGCAATGATCAACACAAAAACGCCAGCAATCAAAAATGACATCACTAAGAACATCCGGGCGTTCACCCCACCTAAAAACAAGATACCCATGGCAATCACGGCGATCACCATAAAGGCACCCATATCTGGCTCCACCAGTAACAAGCCTCCAACAACCGCTACGGCAGCAGCCATAGGCAACACAGCAGCAAAGAACTGCTCTTTGATTTCCATCTTGCGCACCATGTAGTTAGCGGCATACAGCAACACGCCCCATTTCGCCAATTCAGAGGGTTGAAAATTCATAAACCCAAAACTGATCCAGCGACGCGCACCATTGATGGTCTTACCGACATAAGGAATGAGCACAACTATCAACAAAGCGATGGACACTACAAACACCCATGGACCAATGCGCTCCCAGGTATTCAATGGAATTTGGAATGCGATGACCGCCGCGACAAAGGCCACGATCAGCGATACCGAGTGGCGGAATAAAAAGTAAGTAGACGAGTAATGTCCGCCAGTACGCGGGTTATCTGGCAATGCGATGGAGGCGGAATACACCATCACCAACCCAATCATGAGCAAACCAAACGTAACCCACACCAAAGGTTGGTCAAACCCTTTGACATGAACGGGTGCTGCCGTTGTACGGGTGAATTCAGTTCCATGCACACGAACGGGTAATGCGTCAAAGTCAGCTTGCGGACGCGCTCCCAACATCGCACGCAGCGCATGGAACCAACGTACGGGTAAGCCCAAGGGAAGACGTGCCATCCGTTCGCTCATGCCTGCACAACTCCATGTACGTCTAGCTCTAAACCTAAACCTAGCGCCAGTTCTTGCACCGCTTGGGCAAATACTTCCCCGCGGTGCACATAGTTTTTAAACATATCGAAACTTGCACAAGCTGGGGACAACAACACTGCGTCACCCGACTGGGCTAAGCCCTGACACACTTTCACTGCGTCTTCTAAGCTAGTAGCGTCATGCATTGGCACGCCTGTACCTTGCATCACTTGACGAAGTTCAATCGCATCTTTCCCCATCAACACGATCGATCGGACAAACTTCTGAATTGGTGCCTGCAATAGAGAGAAGTCTTGTCCTTTCCCGTCGCCACCTAATACCAACACGATTCGGCGATCCGCTCCGACGCTGTTAATAGCCGCGACAGTAGCGCCTACGTTGGTGCCTTTGCTGTCGTCTATATATTCCACGTCTTGTAAAACAGCTACAGACGACACCCGATGTGGTTCACCACGGTATTCACGTAAGGCATACAACATGGCGGCCAATGGCGCACCTGTTGAACTAGCCAAAGCCAGTGCCGCCATGGCGTTGAGCGCGTTATGGCGGCCGCGAATGCGCAATGCATCTACTGGTAATAGACGTTGAATATAGATTTCTGATGCCGCAGAGGAACGAGATTTTCTGGTTTCATCCACATCCAAAGCGCGTACCAACCATGTCATGCCGTTGACCGTCTCTAATCCCCAATCACCATGTTGCGTAGGCATATCACCGCCAAATCGCATCACATCACGCGGTATCTGCTTGTTTGCTTTGGTTTTGGCAACGGGCGCTGGCAGCATGGCCATGACTGCCTCGTCTTCACGATTCAACACCATGCATGATCGTTTGCCAAAGATATGCGCTTTAGCTTGTGCGTAGGCTTGCATGTCACCATGCCAATCGAGATGGTCTTGGGTCAGGTTCAGCACGGTGGCGGCAGTAGGCTCAAAGGTATCCACCTCATTGAGTTGAAAACTTGACAACTCCAACACCCAGGCTTGCGGCCACTGTGCTCGCTCTTGGTCCATAGCAGCAGACAAGGTGTCAAGCAAAGTGGGGCCAATATTTCCTGCCACAGCTACGCGGAGACCAGCACGCTCTAGCAATTGGCCTGTCAATGTGGTCACCGTTGTTTTGCCGTTGGTGCCCGTGATTGCGAGGACATGTGGTGCATATTGCGTGTCTGTTTTTAATTCTTCCAAGGCTTGTGCAAACAAGCTGAGTTCAGTGCCCACCCACAAACCTGCCGCTTGTGCTGCTTTCCATACGGACGCTACCGATTGAGGCGTTAAACCAGGACTCTTAAAGACCGCACGAATAGGCTGTCCTTCTACCAATGACGCATCTAAGGGTGCATGTTTAAACACCACAGCAGGATGCTCTTGTTTCAATTGCGCAAGCTGAGACGGTTGTTCGCGCGTATCAACGACCAATACGTCTGCGCCGTGGCGGACGCACCAACTCACCATGGCACGCACTGAGTCTCCTAGACCCAAGACAAGAA
>CAIRQX010000007.1 GCA_903880855.1 uncultured Burkholderiales bacterium
AAAGATTACGTCAAAACAATTCCAGGTGGCGCTTCTATCGTTGATTTAAAACAAGTTAGAGAGGGCCGGCAATCTACTTGGAGTGACAGTTTGGGCCTAGCACCTGGCGTGTTTATTCAAGATAGATTTGGCTCAGAAGAGGCGCGTATCTCTATTCGCGGTTCTGCATTGAGTCGCACTTACCACAGCTTCGGTATCAAAGTGCTGCAAGACGGCATACCGATTAACTATGCAGATGGCTTTTTTGATATGCAGACCGTCGATCCAAATGCTTCACGTTATGTTGAAGTTTTACGAGGGCCCAATGCAACTACGTATGGGGCAACATCGCTAGGTGGATCCATGAATTTTGTCGCGCCTACAGGGCGGAGTGACCCAGGAAGCACGGCGCGTGTAGAACTCGGAAGCTTTGGCTACAACAAAGTATTTGGTAGCACGGCAGGCGTTACGAAGCCGGACGCAAAAAATAACAATGTCTGGGATTACTACGTAGCGGGCTCTCAGACCAAGCAAGATGGATTTAGGGATCACTCGAAAATGGAGAATCAAAAATTCATTGGAAATTTTGGTGTCAAAGTAGATAGCAATATTGAGTCGAGGTTTTATGCGGCAAGTGTCAGAAGTCGTTCCCAGTTACCTGGGTACCTGACCAAGAATGAACTAGAAAGCGACTCTTCCATTGCTAACAGCAGCACATCTTCAGGTGTGTATCCATACCGCGAAGATGCAAATAGACGACGCGACGTAGACACACAACGCATTGCCAACAAAACCACTATTAAAAGTGGGAATACGATTTACGAATTTGCTGCGTATGGAATGAATTACGCCTTATGGCATCCCATTGACGCCATCATTCAGCAGAACGCAAAAACTTGGGGTGGACATCTCAAGGCAACACACATATTCAATGCGCATCAAATTAGCTATGGATATTTGCCGAGCATCGGCTCTACAAAAGGAACTTCTAAGCCTAGTAATAATTTAGGAGTTGCAACGGGTAGTGCAACGTCTGACTATGACCAACAGTCAAAAAACGACAGTTTCTTTGTTGAAGATAAATACAAACTGTCTCAGCGTACTACTTTGACATCGGCACTCCAATATGACCGAGCGAGGCGCAAGGTATCAGACACAACTTTGGCAACTAATAATATGGACTACACCTATAAGCAGTGGAGTCCACGCTTTGGAGTTACCCACGATATCGCTACAGCGCAACAAGTCTTTGCCAGTGTTAGTAGAAATTTCGAAGCCCCTATTTTTGGATTGGCAGGAACCTCTAGTGCTGTGTATAGCGCGCAGTCAGGTACCACCTATGAAGTTGGAACGCGAGGGCAATCGCAAGTAAATAAACACCAAACAGCTTGGGACATCACTTACTACCGTGCGAACTTAACGAACGAGTTTTTATCAGCATGCGTAGTTGCCGGATGTTCAACCGCAAGCACTACCAATGTTCCTAAATCTATGCACCAGGGTATAGAGATGGGGCTTAGCCATTTATACGATCGCAAGATTGATAGCCGGATGGCGCTTTTGTATAGCGACTTCAAGTTCGTGAATAGTGCCTTTTATGGAAACAATGCACTGCCTGGTTTTCCTCCTTTAATTGTTCGCGGCGAAGTGCTGTATCGCTGGGGCCAACAAGTTGGTGACAAAGCGGGTGCTTACATTGGGCCAAAACTCGAGTGGGTGCCGCGCATAGCACCGATGGACAACGCCAACACTTTGTACAACGACGGCTACACCTTGCTTGGTGTGAAAGCAGGAAAGGCGATCGATAAAAAATGGTCTTGGTTTGCAGATGCGCGAAACCTGACCAATCAAAAGTATGCCGCTACAACTGCAATAGCCGCTACCTATGCCTCTGCTCAGACCGGTCGTTATTACTACCCGGGCGACGGAAGAGCTATTTATGTTGGTCTAGAGGCTAAATTTGATTAATGCAAAGATAACTAAAGGAAGTTTAAATCTATGATTTCACTAAAAACATTTATAAGAGTATTTGTGAGCTATGCGCTTTGTATTGGAATTGCGAATGCGCATATTGTTCTTGCCGATCAATTGGCAGCAGCGGGAAGTTATTACAAAGCTACGTTGCGTGTAGGTCACGGATGCGGGGACGAACCCACCACAGCAATCATTGTCAAAATCCCTGCTGGCTTTGAAGGCGCCAAGCCTAGCCCCAAGTTTGGCTGGAACATCACAATTAAAAAAGAGCCACTATCAAAGCCCTTTAAGAGCCATGGCAAAACCATCACGGAGGATGTGGTGGAAATCAAATGGGAAGCCAACAACAAAGACTTTTACCTGCCAAATGAACAGTTTGATGAGTTTTCATTCTTGACACGTTTGCCTGCTAAATCTGGCCCGTATTGGATCAGCGTAAGACAGGAATGCACCAAGGGTGTCAATGATTGGGCAGAGGTTCCATCTTCTGGCACTTCAACGAAAGGACTGAAGTCACCCGCCGCTCTATTGGAGTTGCTACCTTCGCAAGTAAACCACCAACATTAACTCACTTAACTAAGGAAACCATGAAAAATTTCATACGCCTCATCCTTCTTACAACCCATCTTTTTATTGCAAGTCACGTTGCAGCTCAAACTATCACCATCTCGAATGCGTGGGCGCGCGCCACGGTACAAGGCCAAAAAGCAACAGGTGCATTTATGACAGTTACGTCTAAAGAGAATTCCAAGCTGGTCGCTGTAAGCACACCAGTCGCAGGCATCGTAGAAATTCACGAGATGAAGATGGACAAAGATGTCATGAAAATGTCTGCGTTGCCAAATGGACTTGACTTGCCTGCTGGCAAAGCTGTCGATTTAAAGCCTGGTGGTTTTCACATCATGCTAATGGATTTGAAACTACCTCTGAACAAAGATGTCGCAGTACCTTTGACCTTGACCTTTCAAGACAGTAGCGGAAAAAAATCGCAGCAAGTCGTCCAAGTGCCAGTGAGTGTGCAACCGCCATCTGGACAGGGGATGAACCACCAGCACGGTGATCACAAGCATTGATTTGTTTTGCAATGACTCCAAGGGTTTATGCTTGTATCTTTGACAGCCAGCCCTTAGGAGGCCATGCATGACTGATTCCAATGCTTTTGATTTCACCAAATTCGTTCCCGGTTTTGATTTTTTAAAAAACCTCACACCACAAGCCTCTTCGAATGGCACGGGCGTCCCTGGCTGGGTGGCCCCTACGCTTGATCCCAAGGAAATAGACAAGCGCATCCAAGAACTCAAGACAGTGCAATTTTGGTTAGAGCAAAACGCTAAGGGCATCGCGGCCACGATCCAAGCAATGGAAGTGCAACGCATGACCTTGTCAACTTTGCAAAACATGAATGTCAATTTCCAAGACATGGCGGAGTCGCTCAAGGTCAAGCCTGTAAATCAAGCGGCGCCTGAAGAAGAAAAGCTCCAAGCAAAAACTGCTACCAAAGACAACAAGGTAGACCCTACGCAATGGTGGGGCGCTTTGACTGAGCAGTTCCAACATATCGCCACGCATGCGATGAAAGACATGGCAACCCATGCAAGTATGCATGCCACAAATGCAGTGCCAAAAAATTTCCCTGCTAAAAAAACTACTGCATCTCATAAAAGCAGTAGTACTGTTGGTAGTGCGAAACGTAAAACACCAATAAAGACCGCTACATCTAAGACGAAAACCTCACGATAAATTGACGTCTTTTACTTTCGTACATTCAAGACTTAACAAGATATGAAGTTATTCCCCTACGGCCATGCCACGCATCCGCAGTGGCAAATGGCAGCAGGTTTGGTGTTGGCGCAATTGCGTGCGCATCTCACATTACCTGAATATGCCAGCGCACCACCTCTTGGGCTTTTGTATATCACTGACCAATATGCGCATGATGCGCAAGAGATCTTGGACTACCTGAGTGCAGAGTTACCAAAGGTCACCGATTGGGTAGGCACGGTTGGTGTGGGAATCGCGGCCAACAATGTCGAGTACTTTGACGAGCCCGCAATGGGCGTGATGCTGTGCGATATATCTAGCGAACATTACAGAGTGTTTAGTGGCGTCGCACCGTTGGTGCATTCGGGTGGTGCTCACGCATTCACGCCGCACACCGCTTTAGTGCATGCGGATGCGCAAACGCCAGACGTTCCTGAATTGATTACAGAACTAGCGCAACGCACCGACAGTGGATATGTGTTTGGCGGTTTGGCATCGAGCCGCGCAGAGGTTGTGCAATTTGCATTGCGGGGTGACGGAAACATAGCGGGTCAGGGCAAAGCGGGTGGTGTGTTTCATGGGGGCTTGAGCGGTGTTGCTTTTGATGTCGGCGTCGCGCTCATCTCGCGCGTGACGCAAGGATGTGTGCCGATTGCGCCAGTGCATACGGTGACAGCATGCGAAGGCCATTTGGTCACGCATCTCGATGGCGAACCAGCATTAGATGTATTGGTGCGTGATTTACAAATTGATCTTGCTAAGCCCCAGCCCGCCTTGGCCAAAGTGCGCGCAACTTTAGTTGGCTTGGCGCAAGCCAAAGAAGCATCGATCAAGCGCACGGGTGAATTTGATGAAGCCGTGTTGGTCAGACACATCATCGGTTTAGATCCCGGCCGCCAAGCGGTGGCCATTGCGCAAGCGGTAGAAGTTGGCATGCAACTCACGTTTTGTCAACGCAACGCAGCAGCAGCCCGCGCAGATTTGATGCGCATAGGTGCAGAAATTCGCGAAGCCCTAGAGCCAGAAGAGATGACCGCTGAATTGGCCGGTGCGTTGAATACCGACACCGACAACCAGCCCCATCCCGCACGCCGCATGGCCGGCGCCATCTACGTCAGCTGCGCCGGACGCGGCGGCCCGCATTTCGGTTCCCCCAGCGCAGAACTCAACATCGTCCGCCGCGCACTAGGCGACGTACCCCTAGTAGGCTTCTTCGCAGGAGGCGAAATCGCGCACCAAGATTTGTATGGGTATACGGGTGTTTTGACGGTGTTTACTGCGTAAGAATTTAATTGGGGTCAGACCCCAATTAACTGATTAAATATTGCCATTCAATAATTGGCAAACATCTTCTAAAGTCATCACTCGAACATCGTCGCCTAGCGGGTAATTGTCGAGCCCTGATGACACTACGATTTTTTTAGTTGGATTTAAATCTTCGCACGCAGAATAAAAACCGCGACCGACTTTGGGTGCATGGCCACGTTTGATTTCAATGGCCCATAGTTCGTTGCCTGGCCAGAGTAACAACAAATCAATTTCTGCGCCGCCGCTGGTTCGGTAAAAGTAAGCTTGAGTGCCATCAGGCGCGCACGCCAAAATGTTTTCTATGCAATAGCCTTCCCAACTTGCTCCAACCACCATATGTGAAAGGAGTGCATCCGTAGTGTCGATATTCAGCAATGCATGCACCAGTCCGCTATCGCGTACATAAACCTTAGGCGTTCTGACTAAGCGCTTGCCTACGTTGGTGTGCCATGGGCGCAGACGACGCACCAATAGCAAGTCACACATGAGATCGATATAGCTTTGGGCGGTTTTGACATCCACTCCTAAATTGCGCGCTAGGTGTGCGACATTGAGTAGCCCGCCTTGGTGGTGCGCCAACATGGTCCAAAAGCGTTGCAGAGTTTCAGCGGCTATGCGTGGGCCGAACTGCGGAATGTCTCGCTCTAAATACGTACGTATAAAGTTGTTACGCCAGCGCATACTCGCAGGCCCACTGTTGGCAGTGAAGCTAGCCGGAAACCCTCCGCGTAACCACAAAGTGTCTTGGCTGCCTGTTCCGGTTTCAAGCAAAGTCAGGCCGGACAGCTCTAAATAGGCGATGCGACCCGCCAAAGTCTCACCAGATTGCTTTAAGACGTCGAGTGAAGCAGACCCAAGCAACAGGTACTGTCCGTTGTTGTACCCAGCGCGGCGACCTTGGTCGATCAGTCCGCGCAAGACCGGAAACAACCCTGGTGCACGGTGAACCTCGTCCAAGATGACGAGCTTATCCAAATGTTCAGCAAGATAAGTTTCTGCATCTTGCAGTTTGGCGCGGTCTTTTTCTGACTCCAAGTCAAGGTAGATGCTTGAGCGTGAACCTGCCACCTCGTGCGCGAGCGTAGTTTTGCCCACCTGTCTCGGCCCAAGTAGTGCAACGGCGGGTGACTCTGCCAACTCAAGGCTTAATCGGGTGCTTAAAGTACGATGAAACATCCTTGCAATTATGGAGTTTCATTCCATGATTTGCAAGGATAAATAAAGCGAAACTCAGACGCCCAGCGCGCGATCTTGCTTAAATTGTTGTACAAATCCAACAAACTGCCCTGCATCCAAAGCGTCCCTAACCTCCTGCATCAGGTTGAGGTAGTAATGCAAGTTATGCACCGTAGCCAGCATGGGACCGAGCATTTCGCCGCAGCGGTCTAGGTGGTGCAGATAGGCACGGCTAAATCCTGCACGTCCTCCGTCGTTCCAAGACACTCCGCCCCCCTCTGATGTTGGCGTACCTGCACATGCGTAACAGGTGCAACTCGGGTCTATGGGCCGTGGATCGCTTTTATGTTTGGCATTGCGCAGTTTGAGATCGCCAAATCGGGTGAACAAGGTGCCGTTGCGCGCATTGCGGGAGGGCATCACGCAGTCAAACATATCAACGCCTTGCGTGACGCCTTCGACCAAATCTTCGGGCGTACCGACACCCATCAAGTAGCGCGGCTTGTGCGCGGGTAGTCGGTGTGGCGTATGCGCCATGATGCGCAGCATTTCGTCTTTGGGTTCGCCGACACTCACGCCGCCCACGGCGTAACCGGGAAAGTCCATCGCGACGAGTTGTTCAAGAGATACCTGACGCAGGCTTTCGAACATGCCACCTTGTACGATGCCAAACAAGGCGTTGGGATTGTTCAGGCGAACAAACTCATCTTGGCTGCGACGGGCCCAACGCAAACTCATTTCCATCGACTGAGCGGCTTGCGCTTCGGTGGTCAATTTGCCGTCGGTTTGGTAGGGCGTGCATTCATCGAGCTGCATGGCGATGTCGCTGTTGAGCGTGGTCTGAATTTGTATGCTCACTTCGGGCGACATGAACAATTTGTCGCCGTTCACGGGTGATGCGAAATGCACGCCTTCTTCGGTGATCTTGCGCATCGCCCCCAAACTCCACACCTGAAAGCCACCACTGTCGGTGAGGATGGGTTTGTGCCATTGCTCGAAACCATGCAAACCGCCAAAGCTTTGCATCACAACCAAGCCAGGACGCATCCACAAATGGAAGGTATTGCCCAAAATGATTTGCGCGCCCATTTCATGCAAGCTACGCGGCATCACGCCTTTGACTGTGCCATAGGTGCCTACGGGCATAAAAATTGGCGTCTCGACCACGCCGTGGTTCAAAGTCAGACGGCCACGGCGGGCAAGGCCTTCGGTTTTTAAGAGGTTGAAAGTAAGCATCTTGTTAATGTTAGTTCTTGCTTCTCTCCAAAAGCATCGCATCCCCATAACTAAAAAAGCGGTACCCCTTAGCAATCGCATGCCGATACAGCGCATGCATAGGCTCGAACCCTGCAAACGCACTCACCAGCATCAGCAAAGTGCTTTTAGGTAAATGGAAATTGGTGATGAGCACGTCCACCACCTGAAAATCAAACCCTGGTGTTATAAAAATCTGCGTGTCACCGCAAGTTTGGCCTGTCATTGCCCAAGACTCCAATGTGCGCACGCTGGTCGTTCCAACTGCTACCACGCGTCCACCGCGTGAGCGGCAATCTGAAATGGCTTGCACAGTAGTCGCAGGAATGTTGTACCACTCGCTATGCATGCGGTGTTCAGAGAGATTCTCGGTTTTGACCGGCTGAAATGTGCCTGCGCCCACATGCAATGTGACGTTAGCGTTCCGCACGCCTTTGTTGGCAAGCGCATTCAACACCCCTTGGTCAAAGTGCAAAGCCGCGGTGGGAGCGGCCGCTGCACCAGGTACTTTGGCAAAAATCGTTTGGTAACGTTGCTCGTCCTCAGCCGAATCGGTGTGGGTGATGTAGGGCGGCAACGGCACATGTCCGTACTTTTGCATCAGCGTGTGGGGTTCGTCGCTAAAAGCAAAGCGGAACAGTTGCCCGCTTTCGTCCGGCCAGCGTCCTAAATAAGTCGCTGTGAAATCATTGCCTTGCGGCCCCATGCGCATGACAGCGCCAGCGGGCGGCTTTTTGCTCACCTTCATGTGCGCAACCACTTGATTGGGTGCTTCGCCCGCAAAATTTGGCAGCACCCGCTCAACCAATAATTCCAACTTGCCGCCGCTAGGCTTTTCGCCAAATAACCGCGCTTTTACGACTTGCGTGTCGTTAAACACCAGCAGATCGCCGGCTTGAAGAAGTTCGGGTAATTCTTTGAAAATGCGGTCTGTAATCGCAGAACCTGGACGGCCATCGAGCAAGCGCGAGGCACTGCGTTCAACAGAAGGGTGCTGGGCAATCAGCTCTGGCGGTAGAGCGAAATCGAAATCGCCTAGGGTGTAAGTGTGTGACATGTGCTTGAGGGCAGGACGGGCCCGTTCCAAGTGAAAAAGGTATTTTCGCAGGATGGCCATCACAGTTGACGTAAGCAATACACGTCAATAAAATAAAACTATATTATTAATTTGAAGGAAGGCTTGCGTTACATGCAACAAATCACTACCATGTTACATGTAACTAAGTGGGGTTTTCCAATGGCTTCTCAAATTTCTAACAGGGTGCAAAAGCACAGGGACGGTCTTCGTGCCCAAGGGCTTCGACCTGTGCAAATTTGGGTTCCTGATACGAGACGAGAGGGCTTTGAAGCCCTGTGCGCGAAACAAGCTCAGTTGGTGGCGAATGTAGAGGTGGACGATACAGACTTAGCAAGAGATATAAACATCGCCGTTCGAGATATCGATGGCTGGCAGTAATGAAGCGCGGAGATTTTGTAACGGTCGCGCTTCAAGGCGACTTAGGAAAACCTAGACCGGCCCTGATTATTCAGACAGACGCATTTGAGAACCTTAAAACCGTAACAGTATTGCCCGTCACTGGTTCATTGGTTGACGCTCCTTTGCTACGCATCACGCTACAACCCAATAAGGGCAATGGATTACAAAAAACCTCTCAATTGATGGTCGATAAAACAATCACAGTCCAGCGAGAAAAGTTAGGCCCAGTCATAGGAAAAGCGGATGGCCCCACCATGATTCAGGTAGAGCGAGCTCTGGCAGTCTTTTTAGGTGTCGTGTGACCCGTTGAATGCATGGGACAAAGGCACAATCAAAGCCCATGCCGCCACCCGCAAAGCCCAAACCTAAAAAAACCTTAGAGCCACAGGCCACGCAGTCAGCATCTAAGCCCCTAAGCGCTCCGCAAAAAGCCCTGCGCAAATTAGGCTTGAACCGCGCCATCGATTTGGCCTTACATCTGCCCTTGCGCTACGAAGACGAAACCCGCATCGTCCGTTTGGCTGACACGCGTGAGGGCGACGTGGCTCAAATCGAAGCTACTGTCATATCGTGCGAAGTGGCGTACAAACCAAGAAGGCAATTGCTTGTAGTCGTAGACGATGGTTCCGACACCTGCACTCTGCGGTTTTTCAACTTCTACCCCTCTCAACAAAAATCGCTAGAAGTGGGAAACCAATTGCGCTTGCGCGGAGAAGTCCGCGGCGGTTTCATGGGCCGCACCATGATGCACCCGAGTTTTCATGCGGCAGGTGGCGAACTCCCTAACGCGCTCACCCCCATCTACCCCACTTCCGCAGGCTTGCCCCAGTCGTATTTGCGCAAAGCTGTGCATGGAGGCGTGTTGCATGCCGCGCGACAAGGTGAATTTGTAGAGACTATTCCCTCTGGACTAGCGCCACACTCTTTAGCGCAAAGCAACACAAAAACTTGGGGGCTTGAGCAGTCCTTGCATTTCCTGCATCACCCCACACCAGACGTATCGCTAGCGCAATTAGAAGACCGCACCCACCCCGCTTGGCAACGCCTCAAAGCTGAAGAACTGCTAGCGCAACAACTCTCGCAACTCCAATCAAAACGCGAGCGCGCCACTTTGCGCGCACCAGCACTAGGGTTTCATAAAAATGGGTTGCAAGAGCATCTCTTAGGGGTTCTGCCCTTCGCCTTAACCAACGCACAAAGACGCGTTGGAGAAGAAATCGCCAACGATATCCAACGCCCCATTCCCATGCATCGCTTATTGCAAGGTGACGTAGGCTCAGGCAAAACCTTAGTCGCCGCATTGGCTGCAGCCATCGCCATCGACAACGGATGGCAATGTGCCCTCATGGCTCCCACCGAAATCTTGGCCGAACAACATTTCCGCAAACTCATAGGCTGGTTAGAGCCCTTGCTAACACCATTAGGTAAACGCGTAGCGTGGCTCACAGGCAGCCAAAAGAAAAAAGAGCGAACTGAAATGCTGGCGCTCATAGCCAGTGGCGAAGCTGCATTGGTAGTCGGTACACACGCAGTAATACAAGAGCAAGTCCACTTCAAAAATTTAGCCCTAGCCATCATCGACGAGCAGCATAGATTTGGCGTAGCGCAACGCTTGGCATTGAGAGAAAAAATGCACTCAGCAACCACCGCAAATAGCGCAACCAGTCAACCCGAGCAAACGACTTCGAACACAAAAAGTTCTGCAAGTGGAGCGGGGGCAGATGTGGCGACATCAAAAGCGAAGCGCGGAGCCACATCTGCACCCGCTCCGCTTGCAGAACCCACTCCAAGTGACCCAAAAGCAAATAGCCAAAACACAAA
>CAIRQX010000008.1 GCA_903880855.1 uncultured Burkholderiales bacterium
CGTTGCTTGCTGCTGCGCATGATTGACCCAGAAGATTTAGGACACGCTGTCAGTGAAGAGGTCAGGCATCTGATTTCGGACGCGTTAGTTAGACCAAGGAAAGAAGATGAGTGAAACCACATCCTTTAGAACTTTAAGTGTTACTGAGTTATCGACTCTTATTCATAGAGCCGTACCAACCATCAAGAGTGATATCAACCGTAAACCAGAGTCACTTCCCCCACGAATAGTTATACCGGGGTCGAAGAAGTTGGTCTGGCTAGAGTCAGATGTTTTGCACTGGTTAGAAAAATGCCGAGAGGTTGCAAAACCAAAACCCGCTTGGAGACGGCGCTTTTAATTTCAACCTAACTTTGCAGCAAGGTCAGCTGGCTTAGGGTTGTAATAACGCTTAAGTGACTGAAGCGATTTGTGCCCAGTTACGGCCGACAGCTCAAGCACATTACTTAACTTTTCACTCAAACGGGTTGCCGCCTCATGGCGACCATCGTGCAACCTCAGATTGGCATCCTTGAGTCCAGCGTCCAGCTTAGCTTTATCGAAGCACTGCGCCAGCCAACTGCTCGAGAGAGGAAATATCTTGTCAGTCGGTTTCAGCCCCTTTACCAATACATCCAATAAAGCAATGGCTTTGGTGCTTAGTGGTACTTTTCTGTTTTCGCCGTTCTTGGTGTCTGGCACAAACAAATACTGATCTGCTGGCCTGTAATCCTTCGCAGTAACTTTAAGCAACTCACCTTTTCGCATAGCCGTCTCAATAGCTATAGCAATAGCCCACCCCGCATAGGCTCTTAAATTGGTTGGCTTTTGTTGAGGATCAAAGCCGCTCGCTGTCAGCACAGCATCTATCTCAGACTGCTCCCAGCGTCTGTCGCGCTTTACGTCTGAGTTGGGTGGTCGCTTAACTTGATGCACGGGATTAAATGCAAGCGGTATGCGCCACTCTTCTATAGCGTGACTGAAAACACCGCTGAGGGTATTCATGTCCCGGTTGACAGTTGACTTGGACACTTTCTTTAAACGCTTGTCTCGCCAGTCTTGTATATCCCTAGGACTAATTTGATCCAAGCGTCTACCCATGAAGTCACAAGACTTGATTAAGGCATTGACCTTGATGGCTTGTTGTTTTGGCTCTTTGATGCTGGAGGGCATTTCTTCTAAATACTGCTTGAAGATTTCCTCCACCGTTATGGTCTTTGCTTCCTTATGAACATCGACAAACTTACCGGTCACCATGTCGGCTTCTGTAAGAGAAGCCCAGCGCACAGCGTCGCCCTTCTTTTCAAAGGTTTTTGTGACCGTCGCGTACCCACGTTTGCGAATATAAACACGCCAAGTTTTTTGAGCCGTTTGAGTAATCGAAGCCATGCGTTAGTCCCCTTGAAATCCGCACAAAAAAGCACTCCCTTATTTGCACGAATTGACTTACTTGAAGTCTTCACTCTGAGCTAGGTGCACGGAAAGTGCACGGATTTGATTATATGGACAAAAAAAAGACCCCTAAAAAGGAGTCTTTTTAAAACCGAATCGGGCTGTAAGCCGCGCATTCATTGGGTTTGGCGGAAACGAAGGGATTCGAACCCTTGATGAGGCTCAACACCCCATACTCCCTTAGCAGGGGAGCACCTTCGGCCACTCGGTCACGTTTCCAGCGAAATGATTGTATGCGCAAATTTCCAAGGATGGTTATTTGATAAGTCGTTTTGCTTGTTCTAAGCAAATCCTTGCTGATTTAACTTAGCTTGGGACGAAGGCATGCCCAGTACGCAGGGCGCTAGCAAGAATAGCCAAATCTTCAATATAATCATTAACCATTTGATTTCTTAAGCAACGCATTTCCATCCAAGCGTCGGCTGATTCAATAAAGCCCAGTTTTTCAGCCCTATCCAAATTATCAATTGCAGCTCCGGGCTTTTCAGCCATACTAATTAACAAGGCCGGCAGTAACTTATCACCAACAGTGTCTTGAAGTCTTCCAAATCGAGAAACAAAAGCGTCTAAACGTTCAGCAAGAATAGGATCGATTTCAATTTTTTGCGCATCTTCAACAGTGAATAGGTCACCAAAAAGTCGCGCATCTGTTTGTAGCAAATGTACGCACTCCTTTTCCGTGACACGGGCAAGAAAAGCCAAGCGCTCTTGGTGAGATGCAGGAATATTCACAGACAAATACCCTCTTGAAGCGCAAAGGTGTGAAAAGGTAATTGCTTTAAATTTGGCGCTTTGATAATCACATCTACCTTGCGCCCATGCATTGCCAAAGAAACTCTCGTGGCTATTTTTGCTGACAGTAGAGCGGGTTCAATTACCTCAGCGTCAACCTCCACGAGTAGATCAACATCACCGCCTTTTGATTGATCATCGACCCGAGATCCGAATAACCAGGCACGCGCATCATTGCCAGCTAACTCATGTGTAGCCTCTTTGATGATCGTGATTTGTTCAGGGGTTAATCGCATCTTTGGTGATAAAAATAAACTCTTTACGCCGCCTGCTCCAACTCAAATGCCTTGTGCAGTGCACGAACCGCGAGTTCCATGTATTTCTCGTCAATAACAACAGAAGTTTTGATTTCTGAGGTGGAGATCATCTGAATATTAATACCCTCTTCGCTCAATGCACGGAACATTTTGCTGGCGATACCCACGTGGCTGCGCATACCAATACCAACAATAGAGACTTTGCAGATCTTGGTGTCGCCAATGACTTCCGTCGCACCCAAGGCCGGCAAGACTTTGGATTTCAGCAACTCGGTGGCGCGGGTAAAGTCATTGCGGTGCACGGTGAAGCTGAAATCAGTCAAACCACCTTTGCTGATGTTTTGGATGATCATGTCGACTTCGATATTGCCTTCTGCTACAGCGCCCAAGATTTGGTAAGCAATACCAGGTTTGTCGGGCACGCCGACTACGGAGATTTTGGCTTCATCACGGTTAAATGCGATGCCTGATACAACGGCTTGTTCCATTTGTTCGTCTTCCTCAAAAGTGATCAAGGTGCCAGATTTGGCCTCTTCATGTATGTCAATATCCCATTCGGTAAAGCTAGAGAGCACACGTAGCGGAACTTTGTACTTACCCGCAAATTCCACCGAGCGGATTTGCAAAACTTTGCTGCCCAATGACGCCATCTCGAGCATTTCTTCAAAGCTCACGGTTTGCAAGCGACGCGCCTCTGGCTCAACGCGGGGGTCGGTCGTGTAAACACCATCGACGTCGGTATAGATCAAGCATTCTTTGGCTTTGAGCGCAGCGGCTACTGCAACGGCAGAGGTATCTGAACCGCCACGGCCTAAGGTGGTGATGTTGCCGTGATCATCCACGCCTTGAAAGCCAGTAATGATGACTACGCGGCCAGCATCTAAATCTGCACGCACGCGCTTGTCATCGATCGACTCAATGCGCGCTTTGGTAAATGCACTGTTGGTACGAATGGGAACTTGCCAACCTGCATAACTGACAGATGGCATGCCTTCGGCCTGCAATGCAATTGCAAGCAAGGCTGATGATGCTTGCTCGCCAGTAGAAGCCAACATATCGAGTTCGCGGTCGTACTGGGTATCGGTATGGGTAGGCGCGAGTTCTTTAGCAAGCCCAAGTAAACGGTTGGTCTCACCACTCATGGCAGAGGGCACCACAACCATTTGATGGCCAGCACGAGCCCATTTGGCGACGCGTTTGGCAACATTACGGATGCGCTCGGTGGAGCCCATCGATGTGCCGCCGTATTTATGAACAATCAAAGACATTGCAGAAATTTAAAGTGTGATTTTGCAAAAAAGCCTTCAATTGTAGCAACGCAAGACTGCCGCATCTCTTCTGACAAAGCCCCGCCCCACCTTAATGTGGATGTCGTGGCCGCGTGTAGTGCACGATTTCACTTGAACCAACAAGGCCTCCATCTGGGCCGCACTGGCTTGCATCTGTTCTAACACCAACCAGTGGCGCAACAAATTGGTTTGTCTTGCAACGCTCAACAGCTGTAAGGCTGAAATATTCGGCGGGTTACCGACTTGCAACAAGTCTTGCTCCGCTAATTCTTGCAACAGGCTTTGCGCTTGTGCCGCATGCGCAGCACTCCGGGCAAAGGTTTGTCTAAATGCAGGAAATGCTTTTTCCAATGCCGGAAGAATGTCTGCACGAATTTTGTTACGCGTGTATCGGGTGTCTTGGTTGCTAGGGTCTTCCACCCACATCTGCCCAATATCTATCAAGGCTTGTCGTAATGTGACACCTGCAATGTCAAGCCATGGGCGGTGGTACGTCACACCTTGACGCGTCAGGATGCTTGGCATGCTTGCCAAACCAGGCAAGCCCGCACCACGCGAAAGTGCTAACAGCAAGGTTTCAACTTGGTCGTCTGCATGTTGTCCTAATGCAATGTGCTGCACTGCCCCACCCCAGTTGGTTTGGAGTGCTTCAGCAAATGCAAGGTAGCGCGCTTGTCTGGCAGCATCTTCTGGGCTTTCACCACTTGCGTGTGCAGCTTGTACGCGCACTACGACCAAGGGCACATGAAAATGCTGGCACAAGGTTTCGCATTGCGTGGCAAAGCCATCGGCTGCAGCCTGCAGTCCATGGTGCACATGGATAGCGTGGGTTTTGTCTGGCCAGCGCAAAGCGCTGGCGATCAGGAGTGCGGTGGAGTCAGCCCCGCCGCTAAGTGCAACAGCCCAAGCGGGAAGATGCGCTAACGCGTCAAGGGGAGGAAAGTTAGCGGGCGTCGGCTTTGGTGTCGCTGAATCGGCCATAACTTTGCAGTCGCTCGTAGCGTCGCTCAAGCAGTTCTTTGACCTTCATATCTGTGACTTGGCGCCATGCGTCGTTCAAACCACGTTTGAGTTGTGCCGACATTTGTTTAGGGTCGCGGTGTGCACCGCCCACGGGTTCGTTGACGATTTTGTCGATCAAGCCGAGGGCTTTTAATCGATGTGCAGTGATACCGAGTGCTTCTGCAGCATCTTCTGAGCGGTCAGAGGTTTTCCACAAAATAGAGGCGCAGCCTTCGGGGCTAATCACAGAGTAAACCGAGTATTGCAACATCAACACTTGGTCTGCCACGCTGATGGCCAATGCACCGCCTGAGCCACCTTCGCCAATGATGGTGGTGATGATGGGCACTTCGAGTTGTGCCATCTCAAAAATATTGCGCCCAATGGCTTCGCTTTGGCTGCGCTCCTCTGCGTCAATGCCAGGGTACGCCCCAGGTGTATCAACAAAAGTAAAGACAGGTAGTTTGAATTTTTCTGCGGTCTTCATCAATCGCAAAGCTTTGCGATAACCCTCAGGTCGGCTCATACCAAAGTTACGTGCAGTGCGCTCTTTGGTGTCACGGCCTTTTTGGTGACCAAGCACCATGCAAGCATTACCATTGAAACGGGCCATGCCCCCAACAATGCTTAAGTCGTCTGCAAAGTGGCGGTCACCATGCATTTCAACGAAGTCGGTGAATATGTCGTTGATGTAATCGAGTGTGTAGGGGCGCTCGGTGTGGCGGGCGATTTTGGTGATCTGCCAAGGCGTTAAATTGCTGTAAATATCTTTGGTGAGCTGCTGACTTTTTTTACTGAGTTGATCGATTTCGTCTGAAATATCCACAGCTGACTCGGTTTGCACATAACGCAATTCGTCGATCTTGCCCTCTAACTCGGCAATCGGTTGTTCAAAATCGAGAAAATTTTTCTTAGCCAAAACGCATGTACTCCTTGGTTGCTCAGTAATCGACTGGCAACGGATCTAAAGATCGCCAAATATACCAAGTCGCTACGCTGCGATATGGCGCCCAAGGCGCAGACACTTCGCGCGCCTCACTGCGGCTAACCGCTTCCCCAGAGAAATAGTTTTTGCTGATACCGTTGATCAAGCCCACATCGTCCAATGGCAACACATTGGGACGCAATAAGTGGAAGATCAAAAACATTTCAGCGGTCCAACGGCCAATGCCGCGAATGGCGATTAATTCGGCAATGATGGTTTCGTCGTCCATCTCGGACCATTTTTTGATTTGCAGGTTACCGCTATCAAAATTTAAAGATAAGTCGACCAAGTATTCGACTTTACGTGCAGATAAACCTGCTGCACGCATATCGTCTACTTTGAGTTTCAAAACATTAGCAGGTGTTAGCTTGCGAGGCAACACAGCAAACCGGTCCCACACCGATTGGGCTGCTTTGACAGAAATTTGCTGGCCCAAAATGCTACGGGCCAAGGTAATAAATGGATCACCGCGCGTTTGCAAACAAGCATCGCCGAACTGCGGAATCAAACGCTTCATCACACGGTCTTTTTTGACGAGGTGCTTGCATGCCTCGTCCCAATAGTCAGGCGTCACACTGATGGGTTTAGCGGGCGACATTGAGCGCGCTCCCAGGTGGTGCCTGTCGGCGAGTCTTTCAACACAATACCCATCGCGGTGAGTTCTTGGCGTATACGGTCTGCTTCGGCAAAGTTTTTTGTTGCCTTAGCAGTTGCACGCGCTGCAATTTGCGTTTGGATCGCAGATTCATCGAGATCGCTACTGCCCGCTTGTAAGAAACGCTGCGGATCGTCTTGTAACAAACCCAATACGCCGCCCAAGGCTTTGAGGAGTCCGGCTAATTGAGTGGACATGCAGCGGTTGACTTCACCTGCTAAGTCAAACAACACAGCGACAGCTTCAGGGGTTCCGAAATCTTCGTTCATCGTAGCTTGGAAACGCTGGGCGAAGGGATTGCTCCAATCGATAGCCACATCGTCTGGCTTGACCAAACTCAAAGCGGTGTAGAGACGTTTTAACGCACCACGCGCGTCGTTCAAATGCACATCGCTGTAATTCAAGGAACTGCGGTAGTGGCTACGCACCACAAAGAAGCGAATGGTTTCCGCCTCAAAGACTTTGAGCACATCGCGGATGGTAAAAAAGTTGCCCAAACTCTTGGACATTTTTTCGTTGTCAATATTGATGAAGCCGTTGTGCATCCAAACCTGTGA
>CAIRQX010000009.1 GCA_903880855.1 uncultured Burkholderiales bacterium
ACCCAAAATCTCGTCGGTGGTGGCATCTGCTAAAAACTTCACCATACCTGTGGTGTCGCCTAATGCGCGCGCGCGACCGTTAGCCAAGAATGGGAAGGTTCCCGCTTTGTAAGCCACGCCATCTGCTTTGAGTTGCTGCTCAGTGCGGCCAACCCAAGCAATTTCGGGGCTGGTGTAAATCACCCAAGGGATGGTGTTGAAGTTGACATGACCATGTTGCCCTGCAATGCGCTCAGCCACCGCAACGCCCTCTTCTTCTGCTTTGTGTGCCAGCATGGGACCACGCACGACATCGCCAACAGCCCACACACCAGGCACATTGGTTTTGCAATCACCGTCGACCACGATGGCACCGCGTTCGTCTAGTTGCAGACCAATCGCTTCAGCACCTAAGCCAATGGTGTTGGGTACGCGGCCAATGGAGACGATAAGTTTGTCTGCATCCAGTGTCTGCGCTTCACCTTTGGCGTTGGTATAGGCAATCGATACGCCTTTTTTACCGTTGCTAATTTCACCGACTTTGACGCCAAGTTCAATCTTCAAACCTTGCTTGTCAAATGCTTTTTTAGCTTCTTTGGCGATTTGCTCATCGACTGCACCCAAGAAAGTGGGAAGGCCTTCCAAAATAGTGACCTCTGCACCTAAGCGACGCCAGACTGAACCCATTTCTAAGCCAATGACGCCCGAACCAATCAAGGCGAGTTTTTTGGGAACGCTACCAATGCGCAATGCACCGTCGTTAGACAAGATATTGATTTCATCAAATGGTGTGCCTGGCAGAGCTCGGGCATTCGACCCAGTGGCAATAATGACTTGTTTACCAACGATCGACTCTTCTGCCTTGCCCGTGACTTTGACTTCAAAGCCACCATCAATCGCTTTGGCAAAGGTTCCACGGCCATGGAAAAAAGTAATTTTGTTCTTTTTGAACAAATACAAAATGCCATCGTTATTTTGTTTGACGACGGTATCTTTACGGCCAAGCATTTTGGCTACATCCATCTTCACATCTTTGGCTGAAATGCCGTGGTCTGCAAAGTGGTGGTTGGCGTGGTCAAAGTGTTCGCTCGATTGCAACAATGCTTTGGAAGGAATGCAACCTACATTGGTACAGGTACCGCCAGGTGCTGGACCGCCCTCTGCGTTTTTCCATTCATCGATACACGCTACTTGAAAACCAAGTTGTGCTGCACGAATGGCAGCGATGTAACCACCTGGGCCACCGCCAATCACTACGACGTCGAATTGTTTACTCATGGTGCATTTCTCTTAGATAAAAAACGCCCCCAATAAAGGGGGCATTGCAAGCGGTTGATTAGATGTCGAACAAGAGGCGCGCTGGATCTTCCAAGGCCTCTTTCATCGCGACCAAGCCCAAAACAGCTTCACGGCCGTCGATGATGCGGTGGTCGTAAGACATGGCAAAGTAGTTCATGGGACGTACCACCACTTGGCCGTTTTCTACCATCGCACGGTCTTTGGTGGCATGTACACCCAAAATGGCCGACTGCGGTGGGTTGATGATGGGAGTCGACATCATGGAGCCAAAAGTGCCACCGTTGGAAATAGAAAAAGTGCCACCCGTCATCTCTTCGATGCCGAGTTTTCCGTCGCGTGCTTTCACGCCAAATTCAGCGATCTTTTTCTCGATATCAGCAAAACTCATTTGGTCAGCATTGCGCAAGATAGGCACCACCAAACCACGGGGTGAACCCACCGCAATACCGATATCGAAGTAGCCGTGATAGACGATGTCATTGCCGTCAACAGAGGCGTTCAAAACAGGGAATTTCTTCAAAGCATGGACAGCAGCTTTGACAAAGAAGCTCATGAAGCCCAACTTAACGCCATGTTCTTTTTCGAAACGCTCTTGCATGCGCTTGCGCATATCCATGACAGGTGCCATATTGATTTCATTGAATGTCGTCAAAATCGCATTCGTCGATTGCGATTGCAACAAGCGCTCTGCGACACGGGCGCGCAAACGTGTCATCGGCACGCGTTGTTCTGGGCGTTCACCCAAATTCACAGCGGGGCCGCTAACAGCAGGCAATGCTTTGGTAGGTACACCTGTTGGGATTACTGCAGCAGCCGCTGGGTTGGCAACAGCTGACAAGACATCACCTTTGGTGACACGTCCGTCTTTGCCAGAACCTGCAACAGATCCTGCGGCCATGTTGTTGTCTGCCATCAACTTGGCAGCGGCGGGCATCGCAACACCTGCTTTGCTGTTAGATGCTGGAGAACTTGCTTGGGCGACTGGGGCTGCAGTAGGTGCAGTGGCATTTGCCGAAGCGGATGCTGGAGCCGCAGCAACTTTGCCGTCTGTATCAATGCGTGCAATCAATTGCTCAGCATTTACTGTCCCGCCATCAGCAACCAAGATTTCAGACAAAACACCAGCAGAAGGTGCGGGTACTTCAAGCACCACTTTGTCGGTTTCTATTTCAATCAAGATTTCATCTGCAGCGACAGAATCGCCCACTTTCTTTTTCCATTGCAACATGGTGGCTTCAGCCACCGACTCAGACAACTGAGGGACTTTCACTTCAACGATAGCCATATAAATCTTTCTGAATATTTCTTACTATGTTTATTTGGTGAGCACAAAGCCCTTGATCTTGGCGAACGCGCCATCGACCAACGCTTTTTGCTGCTCTTGGTGCAGGTGTGAATAACCGACCGCAGGCGATGCAGACGCTGCGCGTCCCGAGTAACCCAGTCGTTGACCGGCGCTCATGTTTTCGTGGATGTAGTGCTGCACAAAGAACCAAGCACCTTGGTTTTGTGGCTCATCTTGTGTCCATACCAAATCAGTGGCGTTGGGATATTTTTTCAATTCCGCTGCGAACGCTTTGTGTGGGAAGGGGTACAACTGCTCGACGCGCAAAATAGCAACGTCGTCTGCACCATTTTCTTCGCGCTTTTTAACCAAGTCGTAATAGACCTTGCCAGAGCACACCAACACACGCTTAACTTTGTCTGCCTTGATTGCTTTGCTCTCAGGTATCACCGTTTGGAAGCTACCTTTGACAAACTCCGATACAGGGGACGTTGCATCTTTATTACGCAACAACGACTTAGGCGTGAAGATGATGAGTGGTTTGCGTAAATCACGCACCATTTGGCGACGCAAAACATGGAAGATTTGGCTCGCCGTTGTAGGTTGAACAATCTGCATGTTCGTATCAGCGGCCAACTGCATGAAGCGCTCTAAACGTGCAGAGCTGTGTTCTGGGCCTTGGCCCTCATAGCCATGCGGCAACATCAACGTTAAGCCATTGACACGGCCCCACTTCACTTCGCCAGAGGCAATGAATTGGTCGATCACCACTTGTGCGCCGTTCGCGAAGTCACCGAACTGGGCTTCCCAAACAACCAGAGTACTGGGGTCATTGGAAGCGTAGCCGTATTCAAAACCGAGCACAGCTTCTTCCGACAAGATGGAGTCAATGACGGTAAAGGGTGCTTGGTTTTCCGCCACGTTTTGCAACGCGACATAAGTACCGGTATCCCACTTTTCACGGTTTTGGTCATGGATCACAGCATGGCGATGGGTGAAGGTGCCGCGTCCGCAGTCTTCACCTGATAAACGCACTGGGTAACCACTGGCCACTAACGAAGCAAATGCCATGTGTTCGCCCATGCCCCAATCGACGGGGGTATCGCCACGGCCCATAGCAGCGCGGTCGTCATAGACTTTTTTCACCAACTGGTGAGGTGCGATCGTGGATGGAATTGTTGTGATTTTTTCAGCCAAACGTTTCCACTCTGACATCGGGATCGATGTATCGCCTGCGTCTGTCCACTTCTTGCCTAAGAAAGGCGCCCAGTCGACGGTGTACTTGGTTTTGAAGTTGGTCAACACAGGATCGTCTGTATGTTTACCAGCGTCCAATGCTGCACGATAGGCTTTGACCATGTCGTCGCCCAAGGTGTCGCCCAAACCTTGCGCCGTTAATTTGTCCGCAAACAATTTGCGGGTACCAGGATGAGCCGCGATTTTTTTGTACATCAACGGTTGGGTTAATGCTGGTGTGTCTTGCTCGTTGTGACCCAATTTGCGGAAACAGACGATGTCTAGAACCACGTCTTTTTTGAACGTCATGCGGTAGTCCAAAGCCATTTGGGTGGCAAGCACTACGGCCTCTGGATCATCGCCGTTGACGTGCAAGACAGGTGCTTCCACCATTTTGACGATATCCGTACAGAACACGCTTGATCGCATGTCACGTGGGTCAGAGGTGGTGAAACCGATTTGGTTGTTGATGATGATGTGCACCGTGCCACCCGTGGAATAACCACGTGTTTGCGCCAATGCAAAGGTTTCTTGGTTCACACCTTGACCGCCAAACGCTGCGTCACCGTGCACCAACACTGGCAACACTTGTGAGCCGTGTGGGTCGGCACGGCGGTCCATACGGGCACGCACGGAGCCTTCGACCACGGGGTTCACAATTTCAAGATGCGATGGATTGAAAGCCAAAGACAAATGCACGGGACCGCCAGCGGTGCTGATATCGGAGCTAAAGCCTTGGTGGTATTTCACGTCACCAGCAGGTAAGTCTTCTGGTGCAGTGTGGTCAAACTCCGCAAACAAATCGGCTGGCAATTTGCGCATGGTGTTGACCAGCACGTTTAGACGACCACGGTGAGCCATGCCAATCACGATTTCTTGCACGCCTTGTGCGCTGGCCTTGTGGACCAACTCGTCCATCGCGGCAATAAAGCTCTCACCGCCTTCAAGGGAGAAACGTTTTTGGCCCACGTATTTGGTGTGCAAGAAACGCTCAAGGCCTTCTGCGGCCGTCAGTCGCTCGAGAATTGTTTTTTTCTTTTCTGCGTTGAAATTGGGTTTGCTACGAATCGATTCCAGCTTTTCTTGCCACCAACGCTTTTCTGCTTGGTCGGTGGCATACATGAATTCAGCACCTAAAGTGCCGCAATAGGTTTCACGCAAGGCGTTGAGCAAATCACGCAAAGACATGCTGTTTTTGCCGAAGAACGTGTTGCTGGTGTCGAACACGGTTTCTTGGTCTGCATCTGTAAAACCATAGAACGCGGGGTCTAGGTCTGGAATGGGTGGGCGCTCGGTACGCTTGAGCGGATCAAGGTCTGCCCAGCGTTGGCCCACGTTGCGGTAGGCCGCAATGAGCTGCTGCGCGGCGGTGCGCTTGCGACCCATTTCGGCATCAGCGCTAGCCATGACCACGCGGGTACCACCGGCTTTGGCGCGTTCAGCAAACGCATTGATGACGGGGAGATGGGGCACGTCTTTGGCATTGGTGCCGTCCACTGCGGGAACGTGTTGCAGAGCATCAAAGTACTCACGCCAAGAATCTGGAACGCTGCCGGGGTTGGAGAGATAGTTTTCGTACATCTCTTCGACATACGGGGCGTTTCCGCCAAACAAATAAGTGTTGCCCGAATAGGCTTGATAGACTGACGTCTGTGACATTGCGCTGACCTCCGTTTCCCTTCAGGAAACATTAGTTGGTTGAAAAAACCCACCGCGACACGGCTGAACCGGATGGCGGAAGCGAGAGAGGTTGTATGAACCCCTAACACCCATCATTGTGCCACTGAAGTCGCTGGTAACGCTAGTTTGCTGTGGTTAAAAGACGAATGTGTGAAATTCCAATATCACCCGAGCACGTCTTGGATCTGCTTTAAGGCGAGCGGATCGTCCATGGTCGTCAAGTCGCCTGGGTCTCTTTTTTCGCAAACGGCTTGGATCGCTCGGCGCAGTAATTTGCCACTACGTGTTTTAGGCAAAGCACTCACAAAAAATACACGCGCGGGTCGGGCAACAGCACCGAGTTGGTTGTCCACCACCTTCATCACTTCGCCTTCGAGCTTTAAGCGGGCAGCTGCATCGCCAAGGGCTGAGGCGTCTTTGGCAATGGCAAACGCCATCGCCACTTGGCCTTTGAGTTGGTCTGCGACACCGACCACGGCGACTTCAGCGATATTGGGATGGCTAGAAATACTCTCCTCGATTTCACGTGTGCCTAAGCGATGTCCCGCCACGTTGATCACGTCGTCGGTACGGCCCAAGATGAAAAAGTAACCATCTTCGTCGCGCACCGCCCAATCGAACGTGCTGTAGACCATTTTGTTCGGTACGGTTTTCCAGTAGGTGTTCACAAAACGTGCGTCATCGCCCCACACCGTTTGTAAATTGCCGGGGGGCAATGGGCCTTCGATGGTCAATACGCCCTTTTGGTTTGCGCCAGTGAGTTCTTCGCCAGTTTGGTCGTCGACCAGTTTGACGTCATATCCGTAAACAGCTTTGCCAGGGGAGCCAAATTTACTTGGGGCTTTTTCTACACCGTTGCAAATTGTCAAAATAGGCCAGCCAGTTTCAGTTTGCCAGTAGTTGTCGATGATGGGCGTGCCGCCCAAGCCTTCTGAAATCCATTTGGCAGTGGGTTCGTCCAAAGGCTCACCCGCTAAGAACAAGGCCTTTAAAGACTTCAAGTTGTATTTATTGAGAAGCGCAGGATCTTGTTTTTTCAGCACGCGAATCGCGGTGGGTGCGCTAAACATGACGCTGACTTTGTACTTCTCCACCAAGCTCCACCAAATGCCACCGTCAGGGCGGATCGGAAGGCCTTCATAAAGAATAGTGGCCATACCGCCAATCAGCGGTCCGTAAATGATGTAGCTGTGCCCCACCACCCAACCTATGTCGCTGGTGCAAAAAAATGTCTCGCCAGGTTTGCCTTGGAAAATATTGGGAATGCTGCTGGCCAATGCCACCGCGTAGCCACCCGTATCGCGTTGCACGCCTTTAGGCTTACCTGTTGTTCCTGATGTGTAGAGGGTGTAACTCGGATGGGTGGATTCCACCCATTCGCAAGGCACTTGGGCGTTGAGATGTTTGTCGCGCTCTTGCGCATAGTCAAAGTCGCGCCC
>CAIRQX010000010.1 GCA_903880855.1 uncultured Burkholderiales bacterium
CCTTGTCTAACTTGCGGCGAAATCACCGTGGGCACTGACGCAATCAGTTGTGTTTCGCCAGACAAGGTAGACATGACCGCAGGCGGGCTGCCATTAAACGGAATATGCACCGCAAACGTATTGGACACAGACTTGATGTATTCCATCGTCAAATGCGATGAACTGCCATTACCAACAGATGCAAAGTTGTATTTGCCAGGTTCTTTTTTGAGTAAGGTAATCAGTTCACGCATCGAGTTCGCTGGTAACTGCACATTGGCTGCAATGACGTTCGGTTGCGAGGTTGTTGTGATGACGGCGATTAAATCTTTTTCTGGTTGGTAGGGGAGTTTGGGGTAGAGGTGGGGCCCAAACGCAAGTGGTCCGTTGTATGACATCACCCATGTGTAACCATCGGGTGCAGATTTGGCTACTTCGTTTGTACCAACGGTGCCGCCAGCTTGTGGTTTGTTTTCTACGACTACGGCTTGGCCTAAATTTTCTTTGAGCTTGTCTTGCATGGATCTGGCGATCACATCTAAGGATGATCCTGCTGGAGCAACCACAACCCAACGGATGGGTTTGTTAGGAAAGCTTTGTGCGTGCGCTAATGCAAAGGTGCAAGCTATAAGAGATATAACTAAATATCGCAAATTATGAAGAAAGTGGGCCATGACGCGTCCTTTGTGAATAGTCAAACTTTATCTGCCGCAGATGTAAACGAGTCGGCATAGAACTCGTCTTCAGGTAGACCTGCTTTTGTATAGGCAGCGCGAGCAGAGTCCACCACGATGGGGGCGCCGCAGGCATAGACCTGATGTGCACTCAGGTCAGGCATATCTTCCAAGACAGCTTGGTGCACAAAACCTGTGCGGCCTGACCAGTTGTCTTCTGGAAGAGCGTCTGAGATAACGGGCACATAGCGCAAGTTGGGCATCAGTGCGAGTTGGGCTTGTAGCCAGTCGTTCAAATAGAGGTCTTGCGGACGTCTTCCACCCCAATACAAAACAGCAGGTCGGGTGATGCCTTTGAAATGCATATGCTCCAAGATGGCTTTGATAGGTGCAAAGCCAGTACCTGATGCTAAAAACACCAAAGGCTTGTCGGAGTCTTCTCGCAAATAGAAACTGCCTTGCGGTCCTTCAATACGCTGAATGTCGCGCTCTTTCATCACACCAAATACATGGTCTGTAAAAACACCGCCTGGCATATGGCGGATATGCAACTCAACCGCAGGACTACCTTCCACCAAGGTATGCGGTGCATTGGCCATCGAATAACTGCGGCGACTTCCATCGCGCAACAAAAAGTCAACATACTGGCCAGCGTGGTACTGCATTACTTCAGTTGCTGGTAGTTGAAGTTTGACCAACATGACATCGGGTGATTTCTTTTCTAAAGAAATAATGCGCACGGGCATCTTTTTGATAGGGAATGCGCCGGCTTCCACGACTTGGCGTGATTCGAGTACGACATCGCTTTGTGCTGTGGCGCAGCAAGTTAAAACCATGCCACTGGCTTCTTCTTCGTCACTCAATGCTTTGCTTTGATGTGCCCCGTGGGTCACAGTGCCAGATAATTTCTTGCACTTGCAAGAACCACAGGCACCGTCTTTACAGCCATACGGTAAGCCAATGCCTTGGCGAAGACCTGCCATGAGCAGGGTTTCATCGGAGCCAGCCTCAAAAGAACGGCCACTGGGTTGCACAGAAATCTGAAAACGCATCTTTGGTTATCCTTGTACTTTTACCTAAGACGTATTTTGCCTTCCAATCAGACTCCTTTGGGTGCGCTGCCCGCACGATTTAGACGCGAGCGACTCCTCATCATCGGATGTGGCGACGTGGGCATGCGTTTAGCGCGTGTGCAACGCCATATGCGAACTTTTGCATTGACTTCGCAGCAGCAGAGAAGCACTGAACTCCGTGATGCGGGCATCACACCCCTTTTAGGTAATTTGGACCAACCCAGTAGTTTGAAGCGATTGGCAGGCCTTGCAACGCGCGTGGTGCATTTGGCTCCGCCCCCACTCCAAGGCACACATGATCCCCGCACATTAGCGCTAGCCCGTGTATTGATGTTGCGAACAGCGCCAAGCAGTGTGGTCTATGGTTCTACCAGTGGCGTTTACGGAGACTGCGATAGTGCGTGGGTCACAGAGACACAAATAACGCATCCCAAAACCAGCAGAGCCCAGCGCAGGGTCGATGCCGAGCAGCGCTTGCGCCATCTTTCGCGATTACGCGGCAACGCTATTCGCATGAGTGTGTTGCGTATTCCTGGCATCTATGCCAATGACCGCGTAGGTGGAACACCCCGTGACCGCTTAACGCGTGGGACAGCTGTTTTGCAAAAGCAATACGATGTGTTCACCAACCATATCCACGCAAATGATTTAGCGCGCGCTTGTCAGCTAGCCATGTGGCGCGGCAAAACACAACGCGCATACAACATCAATGACGATAGCCAAATGTTGATGGGTGACTATTTCGATATGGCGGCCGGTGTGTATGGTTTGCCTAAGCCACCGCGCATCAGCCGCGCACGAGCCAAACTTGAGTTAGGCGAAATGCAAATGAGCTTTATGAGCGAATCGCGCCGCTTGGTTAACACGCGTATGAAGCGTGAATTGCGTTTGCGCTTGCTGTATCCGCAGGTGCAAGATGGGCTCGAAGCCCAAAACTAGCACCTTGAGATATCAATCAAATTTGATATTGGCAGCCTTGATGGCCTTGGCCCAACTGGCTGTATCGCGCTCCAGCAGTTTGGTTGTGGCGTCTGGCGTTAAGTAGCGCACCTCAACGCCAGCAGCGTCAGCACGCTGTTTGGTGTCGGCTTGTTCCATCGCGCGTTTAACATCGTTGCTGAGTTTCTGCACGACTTCTTTAGGTGTGCCATTGGCAACATACAGTGCAACCCAAGACTCGAGCTCAAACCCACCCAGTCCAGCCTCTGCTGCAGTAGGTACTTGCGGCATTTGTGGATGACGGGTTTTGCCCGTGACTGCTAAGGCTTTTAATTTACCGCTAAGCACATGGCCCATCACGGAAGGCGGTGTAGTGATAAACACCTGCACTTGTCCAGCCAAAACATCTTGAATAGCTTGACCAGAACCTTTGTAAGGCACATGGGTCATCTCGATACCTGTTTGCTGTTTAAAAATTTCGGTACCAATATGAGAGACCGAACCACTGCCTTGCGACGCGTAGTTCAACTTGCCAGGGTTTTGTTTGGCCCATGTAATGAATTCTTTCAGCGTGTTGGCAGGAATAGAAGGATGCACTGCGATGACGTTGGTTGCGACCGAGATCAAACCAATGGGGGTGAGGTCTTTCAACTCCCAGGGCAGTTTGTCCATCAGGATCGGGTTAGCAATGTGGTAACCCGAATAAGACACCAAGACGGTGTAGCCGTCTTTTGCGCTGCGCGCAACGTTCGAATATGCCAAATTGCCACTGCCACCGGGCTTGTTGTCTACGACCACAGTTTGGCCAGTGAGTTTTGCAAGCGGGTCGCTGACCAAGCGGGCTGATGTGTCCACCAAACCGCCGGGTGGATTAGGAACCACCAAGGTGATGGGCTTGCTGGGATAGTTATCCGATTGTGCAAACGCAATTTGGGAAACTGCAAGGCTACTTGTTAACGAAGCCAATACGGCGAGATGCGCAAGAAACTGACGACGAAAATTGCAAGTCATAAAAATGCCTTTCAAAATATGTTTAACGCTGGCCAACACGCACTGGGCCAAAAATGGTTTGTGCTTCACGTGGCAAGCTGCGCCAATATTGCGGACTGGCTTCTACAGTGCCTTGCAAAACTGCTGCAGCCTCCCACATCCAACGCGGTTTGTAGAGGAATGAGCGAGCTAAAGCCACTAAATCGGCATCGCCACGGGCGATGATGTTGTCCGCTTGGTGGGGGTCCGTGATCAAGCCTACAGCAATAGTAGAAATACCAGCCTTGTCTTTGACCAGCTTGGCAAATGGCACTTGAAATTCAGGCCCAACTGGAATTTTTTGATGCGCCGCAACGCCTGAAGTGGAAATATGCACAAAATTTGCGCCCGCTTGTTTTAAGCGCGCAGCAAAGTCAGCAGTTTCTTCAGGTGTCCATCCGTTGTCTACCCAGTCGGTGGCTGATAGACGCATACCTAAAACACCAGAGAAAGCAGCGCGAACTGCTTTAAAGACTTGCAGTGGAAAACGTGTGCGATTGTCAAAATTACCGCCATAGGTGTCGGTGCGTTTGTTTGCAATTGGTGACAAAAATTGGTGCAACAAATAACCGTGTGCGCCGTGTAACTCTATGGCTTCAATGCCCATGGCATCTGCGCGTTGCGCTGCTTTGACAAATGCTTGTTCGATATCGATCAGGCCTTGCGCCGTGATTTCATCGGGTGGCGTTTCTTGCTCCAAATGCGGAATGGCAGAAGGCGCTTCAGGCTGCCAGCCACCATGCGATGCGTCAAGCAATTGGCCTCCACGCCAAGGCGCAGCACTAGAGCCTTTGCGTCCGGCGTGTGCAAGTTGGATACAGATGGGTACTTTAGGTGCCAGGTGACGCGCACGGCTTAGTTTGTCATGGAGCGCCGCTCCAGTAGCGTCATCCCACAAGCCTAAACACGTTGGCGTAATACGACCTTTGGGTGAAACAGCAGTTGCCTCTATAAAGAACATAGCCGCACCGCTATTGAGTAAATTGCCCCAATGCATCAAGTGCCAGTCAGTGGCTTGGCCTTCATTCGCTGAGTATTGGCACATAGGTGCAACGACTACGCGGTTGTGAAGCGTGAGAGGTCCGCGTGGGGATTGCAGGGTGAATTCAGAAAACAGATGGCTCACAAAATACTCCAAAAAAACTTAACTTTTATTCTCAAGATCGTCTAGCTTGTGGTTGAGGTCGTCGACATTGTGTTTGATACCTGCCAAGCGACCATGAAACGCTTCCATTTGCGCCTTATGGGCCAACGCAATTTTTTGGGCTTCAGCAGAAGAAATCGTACTAGAAGCTCCAATTGTTTGAGGTTTGGCTATAGGCTGCTTCGCCTGGGTCACCGCTGCTTTTGCTGCAACAGATTGCAGGGGTTTAGGGCTAGCTTTGTTTGCAATTGGGTCGCTTTTAGGGGTTGCACTTTCGCCTAATGGGCGTGCGTCTTTTGGCGGTACTTCGAAATGATCAGCAATCGGCTTGTGGTCAACAGGTTGAAGGTTGGCGCCAATAGAGGGTGCCGTTGGAACTGCTTGAACATTGCCTTCAACCGATGTTTTAGCCACCGATACATCGCGGTCTTGGAAGCTATCTTTGTCTAGTGCTTGCCGCGTTTCGTGGTGTGTATCTTTTGGAGCGAAGGCTGAGTTGTCTTTAACGGGAGCGCTTTTGATGGCTTGATTGTTATTAGTTTGCGCATCAACTTCAATTTTGGCGCTGTTTGTTTTAACTTGTTCTTTTTGAATGCGCGCGTCTTGGTCTTGTATATTTTCTTTGGCTATGCCGGCGTCGTTGGGTTGGATAGCTTCTTTTGCAAAACCTGCATCATTTTTATTGGTAGATTCCTTAGCAATACCTTCAGGCTTTTGCGAGGCAACTTGTGGGTTGCTTATCGATTGAATGTTGCTGTCAACATTCGTGGATGGAATACTTTGCGTATTCTTATCAACTAGAGAGGATGCCGGTAGTGATTGATTATTTTCTTCAAACTTTTCAGTGGGAATGCCTTGGAGGTTGTCTTTTAAATTGTCAGTATCAGTTCCTTGGCGGTTGTCTTTCAACGTATCAGAAGCGACACTCTGTAGATTGGTTTTAGGTGTTGTAGCCTGAACACTTTGTTTGTTAGAAGGAGTTGCTGAATTGCTAGGCGCTGCTTGCGTATTGTTTATAAACGGCTCTAGCTTGACAGTTTGTAAATTCTCTACGGAAGCTTTATTTGCAGATGACTTTTCAACATCAACGCCTTGAGATGGTTTGGTGACGAATTTGTCTAGACGTAAATTTTGTTCTTCTGCAAGGTGGTGGGACAAGGGGTCAAATTCCCCTTCTTTGCCTTCAAACGTGCGCACCTTATTTAAGGTCTCTTCTTCGTCAGACGTAACAATATTTTTAGGATTTTTGGCATTCCCTGTGTGCTCAGACACAGAAACTCGCATTTTTTTTCCGCTGCTTATAAAGCCTGAAAATTCATCGTCATTCATAAGATTGCCATAGATCTTTGAAACAAAGGGTCGATGAGGACAAACCTTTAACAGCAGCCATGGACCGCTGGTGCCCGGGGCCGGAATCGAACCGGCACGCCTTGCGGCGGGGGATTTTGAGTCCCCTGCGTCTACCAATTTCACCACCCGGGCGCGGGGGAGAGACAAATATTATGACATAGAGCTGTCATGTGGCTCGGGGTGTGTGAGTGGGGGAATTGAGTCTGCTTTGGCGATTGAGATGGGTTTTAGGCTGGCTCGAATCTATTTAGGGCTAGAGTGCTAAGTGTCGGTTGAACCTACAGTTGGTGGTGAGGGGGTTGTTGCTGATCAGGGCTTACGTTCAAGTTGAGTGAAGTAAAGGATTGCAAACCCTTTTGTCGGTGGTTAGATTACGCCCCGGGCCACTGAGAAAAACCAAAACCACCTTCGGGTGGTTTTCTCGTTGAAGACTTTGTGTTTTAGATACCCCTTCATATAATCAATTTTTGATCAAAAATTAATGGAACAGCTATGTTCAACTTCTCTAAGTTAGGCGTTCCGATTATTCAGGCACCGATGGCTGGCGGTACCAATAATCCTTTGCTTGCATCAGAAGTTTCTAATGCTGGCGGTGTTGGTAGTTTTGGATTTTCTTACAGCACTCCACAAAAAATTAGTGAAGATTTAGCGGCTACAAGGGCCTTAACAAATGGCCCTATAAATGCTAACTTCTTTGTGTTTAGCCCGGTTGATTTGCCATCACAAGCGATTCAAACGCAAGCTATTGAAGCATTAAAGAATTTACCTGTTGAAGGCGATTATTCAGTTTCCACGCCTCAAGCTCCGTTTTATTCTGCTATTGAAGATCAACTCAATCCTATATGGGCGCATCGTCCAGAAATATTAACTTTCCATTTTGGAGTTCCGCCACTGAGCCTTATTGAAAAAGCGCATTCACTAGGAATTGCTGTTGGCATTACTGCGACAAGTCTTAAAGAGGGAAAGGCGGTTGAAAAAGCCGGCGTTGATTTTATTGTGGCGCAAGGCATTGAGGCTGGCGGACATAGAGGCATATTTGACCCAGATGGAGAAGATGAAAAATTAAGTGCGATGGAATTAACTAAGCAACTGGTTAAAGAATGCTCTATTCCTGTTGTTACCGCAGGCGCATTAATGAATGGGGCAGATATTGCCAATGCGTTAAAGGCTGGCGCTGTGGCCGCTCAACTGGGAACAGCCTTTTTATGTTGTGATGAGTCAACTGCCTCTCTCGCTCATAAAGAGTTTTTGCTTAAGCGCCATAGCAGGGGCTCAGTATTTACGACGGGATTTTCTGGAAGGCCTGCACGGGGAATAGATAACGAATTTATTCAATTGATGGATGGCAAAGTGGTTTTGCCTTTTCCAATTCAAAATACGATGACAGCATCTCTAAGGCAATTAGCGGTAAGAACTAATAACGGTGAATATCAAAGTTTATGGGCTGGGCAAGACTATTCCAGAACAAGAAAACTCAATGCTAAGAGCCTGATGTTGGCGTTAAAAGAAGAACTTTTTATTGCCCTTGACTGATATAGGATCGGCATCCTCGGCCCAGGTCGATTCCGCTCCGGGCTAGCAAGATTCTCAACAGCCCACTTGTTGGGCTATTTTCTTTTAGGGCTTGTGGCGGGTTTGGTTGTAATTTCTTCCCGATTTTTCACGCTTCCCTTGACTAGAGACGTGTGTTGAACCGACGGTTGGTGTTGAGTGGGATTGAGGGTTAGGTTAGTAGCGCAATCATGTCAGTAACCAATAAAGAATCTAATCGATATTCTTTTTACGAATACTGATTTCTTTATTTATTTCCTCGAGCATGGATTTGCTTGGAGAAATCCAGTTGCCGCCCGACTTATTAACCATGTAATTTAGAGCTTTAGAAAATTGCTCAACAGATAAATCTTCCTTGCCGCCTCTAGGTGGCATTGCCCTAACACCAACATAGCCATGCGCTGTAATGATTACCTGCCCCTCGCTGATCAGTTTTCCCCATGCAGTTTGATCACCTAGCTTTGGGGCATTTACTACTCCCTTTTCATGGCAAGCTGAGCAAACTTCTTTGTAGATATGTGCGCCACTTTTTTCATCGGCAAATGAAGGAATGCCAAAGATGAAGACTGAAAGCATACAAATACTAGCGAAAGACTTTAGAAAAATATTCAACCAAATCCTCATTGAGTTAGCTCTGGGATGGCGCTACTAACAACCAAATAAAAGAAGTAGCCCCAAGCCAATATCAGAAATAGGCCTATCAAATATTGAGGAAAGCGAATTGCTTCTTCGGGTAATCCATGCTTTCTGCCTGTAAACATAGACCGAACCAAGTTTTCTTTTTGAACAAGACTCATGATGAATGCGGCCGCCACATGTATTGCAACGACTGCCAATGTCACATTAGCGATAAATTCGTGCGCTTCTCCCATCAGATCACCCAAGAATTCTTTGACATTCCCGTAGCCAGTTAAGCCAATGAGTAGGACCAATCCCATCAGTGCCACCATCGCTAAAGCACCTAAAGGATTATGTCCAAGCCCTTGGTGTAGTTTTCCTTTCAGTAGCGCCTTGAGATGGGTAAGAATTTCTCTGGGCCCCTTTATGAACTGCCCAAAACGAGCATACCTAGTGCCAACTACTCCCCACACAATTCTAAAAACTACTAGTGCACACGATGAGTACCCAAAAGCATAGTGAATCATTTGTTGCGCTTCGCTCTCAGAGGTAAGCCATGCACCTGAAAAAGAAATCAACAAAAGCCAATGAAAAACTCTGACTGGAAAATCCCAGACTAAAACAGACTGTTTTTGTTCACAGGCCTTCATTTGGCAGGTATCCGAATATTATTTTCACTAAAACCACCAGTCGCCGCATCTGAATGACACGCTTGGCAATTGCCCGGGCTCTTTACCCCAACCCTTTTCCAGATGTCAGCCCTTACCTCATCATGCTCATGGATAAACCAAGCACTTTTTGTGATTTGGTTGTCTGGCGCTATAGCTGAATACTTCTGTCTGGTTGCTGCGTTTCTAACAAGCCATTGGGAAATCTCAGTATGTGTTTTTGCATCAATACTGGCATCTGTACCAAAGTGCTTATTGAGTCCAGACATGATGCTTTGCCAATTCTTCTGACCCAATAACCCTGGCGGGTAGGCCATATGGCAACTGCCGCACTCAGTCTCAAAAGACTTAAGCGCATCAGACGGCATGCCCATTTTTGCGGAAAAAACAGGTGTGACCAATAAAGCAAAAATTAATAGTAAAAATTTATGTTTCATGTGAGCCTTAATTAACTGTCAATAGCCAAGAAAGCACATCTGCTTTTTCTTGAGCAGTACATTCGCGAGCAAGCACATCGTTGCAGTTCCTTTTAAACCATTTTTCAGCCTTGGTCTGATCTGTAAATCGCTCTGGATTACTCATCGGCGACAAAGGTTTAATGACCTTGCCAGTGACGATATGTTTAGTTGGGTGTTTTGGAGGGTTCTCATGACAAGAGGCGCAACTCCACTCTTTGCCATGCTTGGCATTGAAGAATTGCTTGCCACGGGTTGGTGATGCTTTACCTGACTGACCCTCGTAACCTTTTAATAGTTCTTGAGGGTTTGCAGAAAGTACGAACTCCGCAAAACTCAGCAACGCCAGAACCAAGAACATTTTTTTAATCGTCAAGTTGAACCTCTCTTACTCTTAGGTTCAGTATGCGCTCAGTAATGCCCCCATTGCTGTTGTGAAAATAACAAAGACTCTTTGTGTTGATTTAGATCAGAAGTTGGGGGATTACTTATCCGTTTTTCTACATTTGTCACAAGCGAACAAAACCATTACTCTTTATGCAAAAGGTTACGCGCGTGAAGGTGTAGATGCAAGAGGTATCTATATTGAGATGCGCCATGTGTCAGATTACTCAGCAGGGGGCATTCCCATTCGTTTATTCTTAGTCCTACTGCTAAGTTTTAGTTGGCGCTTTGAAGAATTCATGGCGCTCGGCAAAGATCAGCAATTGATTCATGTCGTACGAGACAAGGTTATCCAGTAAGTTTAAAGCTCGAAAAGCTTTCATGTGAATTAATGCTTGTGCCCTGCCACATTGATAACGCCTTTCATACCGGCTTCGTAATGGCCAGGTTCAAAGCAAGCCATGGCATATTGGCCAGGCTCTTTGAATGTCCAAACTAGCTCCGCTTGCTGTCCGGGTTTTGCCGAAATTTCATTGGTGTGATGGTGGCCTTTGAAATTTGGATTTGCCATTTCTTTCGCATGCGCAATGATTTCTTTTTCACTTCCGAACACTAGTTCATGATCCACCTTACCTTTATTCACCAAAATGATTCGAATAGGCTCGCCCGCTTGTACCTCCCATTTAGAAGGAACAAAGCGCATGGTGTCATCAACTTCTATACGCACTTCTTTGATTGATTCACTTGTGACTTCCACAGATGTTGCGAGATTGTGGCTATGGCTGTCACCCGCATGTTCATTAAAGTAAGTGAGCGCATAAAAAGAAGCAGCAACAACAACAGCCGTACTGATAGCACCATAGACAAGTAGGCTCTTTATTTTTACCTTGCCCTTAGCATCCATCAGATACATGGCAATTAAGGACATAACAAACCCTACGGGCACTACCCATGCGCTTCTTGCGGGAGAGTCAGGGAAGTGCTGAAGCCCTCCCGTGAAAAAACCCAAGCCAATGGAGGCCACAATGCCAATAGCCAAGATATCAGTCCAGCTATGGTCTTTATCGGGATTGGAAAATTTTTCTAAGATGCCGCCTACTAAGTAAATAGCAATCCCAAATACGGCAGTCCAAATAGCCCGTTCGCCACTGAAAAACCCATGGGTAATTGCTCCAGCAGTAAAGCTAATGCCGGTGTACTTGCAAAGAGAAGATATGTGACTGAGCGGAAAGTTCATAAAAATATCTAAATTGATTGAATGTTCTTAAGTTTAGCCAATTGATTTGAAAATAAAACTCGCAACACGTAATTTGACTTCTATCGCTTTTTTATTAATCTGAGCATAGAAATTTGTTTCTGGCAATGGTGATTATATTTCCATATAATTGGAAATATGAAGAATGGGTCTGCAATCACCGCTTTTCTCGCCTTAGGGCAAGAGTCCCGACTTAATGTATTTCGCCTCATTGTTCAGCGCGGGGATGTTGGTTTGACGCCCGGTGAAATCATTGAAAAACTAGGCATTCCTAACGCTACGCTAAGTTTTCATCTTAAAGAATTAGTTAGTGCTAATTTGCTTTTGGTTGAGCGCCAAAGCCGCAATCTCATTTATCGTCCCAATGCCAAGCTAGTCGAACAGTTAAGTACTTTTCTTTTGGAGAACTGTTGTGGCGGTCAACCTTGTCTACCTTTTAAATCATTTAAGAAAGTTAAAGTGAAATGAAGCAATACAACATTTTATTTTTGTGCACCCATAACTCTGCGCGATCTGTCTTGGGAGAGGCATTGGCTTCCACTCACCCAAGTCGCAAGTTTGTTGGTTATTCAGCTGGATCAACTCCCGGTACTTCCGTGAATCCTTTTGCAAAAGAATTGGCATTGAAAATGGGGTATGACGAGTCTAAATTGCGTTCCAAGAATTGGGATGAATATGGACTACCAGATGCACCAGTGATGGACTTCATCATTACTGTTTGTGACAATGCCGCAGGCGAGCAATGCCCATATTGGCCAGGTAAACCGGCTACTGCGCACTGGGGGTTTCCTGACCCATCGCAGGTGATTGGTTCAGATGAAGATAAGAGACACGCATTTAGAGATGTCATGGTCGGTCTAAAAAAGCGTATCGATCTCTTGGCTGAAATGTCATTAGATTCACTAGATTCATTGAGTCTAAAAGAGATTCACGGAAAAGTATGAAAAGCTATTGCGCTGAATTTATAGGTACCGCTTTCTTACTGGCGATCGTGGCTGGGTCGGGCTTCATGGGCGAGACATTGGGTGCCGGAAATGCGGCCGTAGCATTGCTTGGAAACAGTATTGCCACTGGGGCAGGTTTGTATGTCCTCATCACTTTGCTGGGTCCCATTTCGGGCGCCCACTTCAACCCAGTCGTGACATTGATGTCTTGGAAACTAGGGCAACTTGATTTGCGAAAAATGCTTGTGTATTGGGTTTGCCAATTCAGTGGTGCCGTGGTTGGTATTTGGTTGACACATCTGATGTTCAGTTTGCCAATCATCCAAGAATCAAGCAAAGCAAGAACTGGGTCGGGTATTTGGATCAGTGAGTTTGTATCTACTTTGGTCTTGCTCGCTGTTATTCGCATGGGCGATCGCTTAGCCAAAGACCGGTTACCTATGCTTGTAGCATTAACCGTGACGGCTGGATATTGGTTCACATCATCCACATTCTTTAGTAATCCAGCTGTTGCTTTAGCAAGAAGCTTTACAAATACCTTTGTAGGTATTGCCCCAGCCGATGTCTTGGGGTTTGTGGTGGCTGAAGTGATGGCGGCACTAGTGATGGTCGGATGGTTTTGTCGTTCTGAAGAAAGTGCTTAAACTTCATGTGCGTTAAAATTAGAGTATCGCTACGCTAGGCTCTAAGGAGCAACTTAATCTAAAGGTAAATCATTAATGACTAAAACTCTTATTCGCGTCCTTGGCGTCTGTTTTTTGTTATTCGCAGGTGCGACGTGCTTTGCGCAAACTTTGGTAATGGCATCTACTACGTCGACAGAACAATCAGGCCTGTTTCAGCACCTGCTGCCAGAATTCAAGAAAAGTACCGGTATTGAGGTCAAAGTAGTGGCTCTAGGAACGGGCCAAGCGTTAGACATGGGCCGCAGAGGTGATGCAGACATTTTGTTCGTGCATGATCAAGTTGCCGAAGAGATGTTTGTAGCAAATGGATTCGGCATCAAGCGTTTTCCAGTGATGTATAACGACTTTGTATTGATTGGGCCAGCAAGTGACCCTGCCAAAGCTGTTGGCAAAGAAATCATGACTGCATTAAAAAACTTGGCAGCAACAAATGCATCATTTATCTCTAGAGGAGATAAAAGCGGAACACACGCAGCTGAACTTCGTTATTGGAAAAATGCCAATCTCGAGAATAAGGGAGCTGGCTACAAAGAATGCGGTTGCGGTATGGGGCCAGCTTTGAATATTGCATCCTCTACCGACGCGTATGTTCTAGCTGACCGTGGAACATGGCTGAGTTTCAAGAATCGCGGTTCTATGAAGATACTTGTAGAAGGGGATAGTCGCCTGTTTAACCAATATGGTGTGATAGCTGTGAATCCTGTTAAGCACCCGCATGTCAAAGTGGATGTTGCTCAGAAATTCATTGATTGGGTTATTTCGCCTATTGGTCAAGCCACTATTGCAAGCTACAAGATAGGCGGGGAGCAGTTGTTCTTTCCAAATGCGGCAAGATAGGCTGTTACATTTTGCTATGTACTTACCTATTTAAGGAAATAGCATATGCGTTTTTTCATGATTACCTTGCTTAGTTTTTTATTGGCATCATGCAGTACGGCTATTGCTGTGGCAGATGCGGCAGGTACAGTTGTTGTCTACGGTGTTAAAACGGTTGTCAACACGGTGGATGCTATTACTCCAGACATTGTGAATAAAAAGAAAAAAGATTAACCCCCCTTTTTTCTTAGTTTGTTATTTCGTAGATTTTTAAATTTTTATGCAGTCTAAAAACTCCGCGCCTACTTACCCCACGATCGAAGACGCTATTGGTAAAACCCCACTAGCCGCATTGCAACGTATCGGTGTGAAAGAAAATGCAACTCGTGGCAATGTCATTTTGGGAAAGCTAGAAGGCAATAACCCTGCAGGCTCCGTCAAAGACAGGCCCGCGTTATCCATGATTCAGCGTGCGCAAGAGCGCGGAGAAATTAAGCCTGGCGACACATTAGTTGAGGCAACTTCTGGTAACACGGGGATTGCTTTAGCAATGGCAGCTGCCATCAAGGGCTACCGCATGGTGCTAATCATGCCGGAAGATCTTTCCATCGAACGGGCGCAGACCATGAAGGCCTTTGGTGCTGAACTCATTTTGACGCCTAAAAGCGGTGGCATGGAGTATGCGCGTGATTTAGCGGAAACCATGCAGAAAGAAGGAAAGGGCCGCGTGCTCGACCAATTCGGCAATGACGATAACCCGCGCATCCATTTCGAAACTACAGGCCCTGAAATTTGGAAAGATACGCAAGGGCGTGTTACCCACTTCGTTAGCGCGATGGGCACCACTGGCACCATCACTGGGGTTTCGCGTTATTTGAAATCTATGAACCCTTCCATACGTATCGTTGGCGCGCAACCGCAAGAAGGTTCGCGCATACCTGGTATTCGCAAATGGCAAGAAGCTTATTTGCCCAAAATTTATGACGCCACCAATGTCGACGAATTGGTGTTTGTCAGCCAACAAGATGCAGAAGACATGTGCCGCCAAATGGCACGAGAAGAAGGAATATTTGCAGGCATTTCTGCTGCAGGTGCCTGTTGGGTCGCTTTGCAAATAGCACAGAAGGTGGAAAACGCCACCATCGTATTTATTGTGTGTGACCGTGGTGACCGTTATTTGTCTACTGGAGTTTTTCCATCATGAGTGCATTTCGTTTTTGCCCAAGCTGTGCAACACCGCTGGAATTAATTCCAAAACAAGAAGACGGCGGATGGGTCGAGCGTTTACGTTGTGTTGCTTGCGATTGGACACATTGGAACAATCCAACGCCAGTGCTAGCTGGCATCGTGCAGTACCAAGGAAAAATCTTGCTCGCACGCAATGCCGCTTGGACAGGCAGACGTTTTGCCTTAATCACTGGCTTTATGGAAGCGGGCGAGTCCCCCCAAGAAGGCGTCACCAGAGAAATTGCAGAAGAAACCAACTTACAAGTCAGTGCCTTACAGTTGGTGGGTGTGTATGACTTTCAGCGTATGAACCAAGTCATCATCGCGTATCACGCGGTAGCCGATGGCGAAATTAAGTTGTCGCCTGAATTGACAGAATACAAACTCTACAAACCGGAAGATGTCATCTGTTGGCCAGCAGGCACCGGCTTTGCAGTGGGTGATTGGTTACGCACCCAAGGCATTGAGCCGCGCTTCATGACGTGGGAAGAACGCGCTGCGCAAAATATAGAATAAAAATATGCATATCGATCTCGAACTCGACACCCGTGGCCTCAATTGCCCTTTGCCTATTTTGAAAGCCAAAAAAGCATTGGCTACTTTGCAAAGTGGCCAATCATTGCAAGTGACATCGACTGACCCAGGTTCTATGCGCGACTTTGCAGCATTTGCCAAACAGACTGGTAACGAGTTGTTATCGCAAGAGACAGTGGGCAATGATTTTGTGCA
>CAIRQX010000011.1 GCA_903880855.1 uncultured Burkholderiales bacterium
CCCTGGTGGTGCAGTGCTCTACATTTACGACGCCATTTTCAAGCAAGACACCTTCAAACACGTTTTAGTGCGACACGAGCAAGCAGCTGTGCACGCTGCTGATGGCTATGCGCGTGCCACTGGCGATGTGGGTGTTGCCTTGGTTACCTCTGGGCCTGGCGTTACGAACGCGGTCACTGGCATTGCAACGGCCTACATGGACAGCATTCCCATGGTGATCATCACCGGTCAAGTGCCAACGCATGCGATTGGCTTAGACGCTTTCCAAGAATGCGACACCGTGGGCATCACGCGTCCTATCGTCAAGCACAACTTCCTTGTCAGCGACGTGCGCGATCTTGCGATGGTCATGAAAAAGGCTTTTCACATTGCGCGTAGCGGTCGTCCTGGCCCTGTGGTGGTGGACATTCCTAAAGACGTGTCGTTCAAGAAAACTCCCTACGATGGCTACCCCGCAGATGTGCAAATGCGCTCCTACAACCCTGTGCGCAAAGGCCATGGCGGTCAAATTCGCAAAGCTTTGCAACTCCTTATGGCTGCCAAGCGTCCCTACATTTATACCGGCGGTGGTGTGTTGTTGGGCAATGCGTCGCAAGAACTGCGCACCTTGGTCGACATGCTCGGGTATCCATGTACCAACACCTTGATGGGACTGGGCGCATATCCCGCAAGTTCACCTAAATTTCTTGGCATGCTCGGCATGCACGGCACCATCGAAGCCAACAACGCCATGCAGCATTGCGATGTGTTGTTGGCCGTCGGTGCCCGTTTTGACGACCGTGTGATTGGCAACCCCAAGCACTTCGCGCAAAACGAACGCAAGATCATCCACATCGATATTGACCCTTCCAGTATTTCCAAGCGTGTGAAGGTTGACGTGCCTATCGTCGGCGATGTCAAAGACGTGTTGGTCGAGATGATCGACATGATCAAAGAATCCGCACTAAAACCAGATGCCAAGGCTTTGGCCGGTTGGTGGGAAACCATCGAGGGCTGGCGTAGTCGCGATTGTTTGAAGTACGACCGCGGTAACCAAACCGTGATCAAGCCCCAGTTCGTGATCGAAACCTTGCACAATATGACCAAGGGCACTGACACCTACATCACGTCTGACGTAGGCCAACACCAAATGTGGGCCGCGCAGTATTACGGCTTTGACGAGCCACGCCGTTGGATCAACTCCGGTGGATTGGGCACCATGGGCGTGGGCATTCCTTATGCCATGGGCATCAAACTCGCTAAGCCAGACAGCGAAGTTTTCTGTGTCACGGGTGAAGGCTCGGTACAAATGTGTATCCAAGAACTCTCCACCTGCTTGCAATACAACACGCCGATCAAAATCTTGGCTTTGAACAACCGCTATCTCGGCATGGTGCGTCAGTGGCAAGAGGTCGAATACGAGAGCCGTTACAGCCACAGCTATATGGACGCCTTGCCCAACTTCGTGAAATTGGCGGAGGCTTACGGCCACGTCGGAATGCTGATCGAGCATCCTCAAGATGTTGAGCCTGCTCTGCGCGAAGCCCGCAAACTCAAAGACCGCACAGTGTTCTTAGATATCCGCACAGACCCCTTGGAAAACGTGTTCCCCATGGTGCAAGCCGGTAAGGGAATTACTGAAATGCTGCTTGGCAGCGAAGACTTGTAAGCGGGGAGGGCACTATGAAACACATCATCTCTCTCATGCTCGAAAACGAACCCGGCGCTTTGTCGCGGGTCGTTGGACTTTTCTCTGCGCGTGGTTACAACATTGAGTCACTCACCGTGGCGCCGACCGAAGATCTGAGCCTCTCACGCATGACCATCCAAACCCATGGATCCGATGACGTGATCGAACAAATTACCAAGCACTTGAACCGGCTCATCGAAGTGGTGAAAGTGGTCGACCTGACCGAAGGCGCTTACACAGAACGCGAGCTGATGCTCGTCAAAGTGCGTGCTGTCGGCAAAGAGCGCGAAGAAATGAAGCGCATGGCCGATATTTTTCGCGGTCGCATCATCGATGTGACCGAGAAAAGCTACACCTTGGAACTGACTGGAGACGTTTCTAAGAACGACGCGTTCTTGGAAGCCATTGACCGTTCTGCCATTTTGGAGACGGTCAGAACAGGCGCCTGCGGCATTGGCCGTGGCGAGCGCATCCTGCGCGTATAAATTCACCCGAACTACCCCCATTTTTAGGAGAGAAAGACCATGAAGGTTTATTACGACAAAGACTGTGACCTGAGCTTGATTAAAGGCAAAACCGTGGCCATCATTGGCTATGGATCACAAGGCCATGCGCACGCGCAAAATTTAAACGACAGCGGCGTCAAAGTCGTCGTTGGCTTGCGCAAAGGCGGCGCATCATGGGACAAAGTTGGCAAAGCCGGCTTGACCGTGATGGAAGTCAACGACGCAGTGAAGATGGCTGACGTCGTCATGATCTTGTTGCCTGACGAGCAAATCGGCGAGGTGTACACCAACAACGTGGCTCCCAACATGAAGCAAGGCGCTTCTTTGGCATTTGCCCATGGTTTCAACGTGCATTACAACCAAGTTGTTCCACGCGGTGACATCGACGTATGGATGGTGGCGCCTAAGGCCCCAGGCCACACGGTTCGTAGCACCTACACCCAAGGCGGCGGCGTACCCCACCTTGTGGCTGTTCACCAAGATAAGAGCGGTAAAGCCCGCGACTTGGCCTTGAGCTATGCCATGGCCAACGGCGGCGGCAGGGCTGGCATCATTGAAACCAACTTCAAAGAAGAGACTGAAACCGACTTGTTCGGCGAGCAAGCCGTTTTGTGCGGTGGTGCCGTTGAACTATTGAAGATGGGTTTCGAAACTTTGGTCGAGGCTGGCTACGCGCCAGAAATGGCTTATTTCGAGTGCTTGCACGAACTGAAATTGATCGTCGACTTGATCTATGAAGGCGGCATCGCCAACATGAACTACTCGATCTCTAACAACGCGGAATTTGGCGAATACGTCACAGGCCCCGAAGTGATCAACGAAGAAAGCCGTGCTGCGATGAAGCATGCGCTCAAGCGCATTCAAAACGGTGACTATGCCAAGATGTTCATCCAAGAAGGCCGCTTGAACTACCCGAGCATGACAGCGCGTCGTCGTAACACTGCAGAGCACCAAATCGAAGTGGTAGGTGCCAAATTGCGCGCCATGATGCCTTGGATCGCCAAGAACAAACTGGTTGACCAAACCCGTAACTGATCGATCTGTATGTCTGACTCCCCCCAACATTCAGCGGACGAAACACCGCACAAGCCAAGCAAGGGCATTTATGTCCTTCCTAATTTGTTCACTTTGGCCGCGTTGTTTGGGGGTTTTTATGCGATCGTGATGGCGATGAACGACCGTTTCGAGATGGCAGCCATTGGCGTGTTTTGCGCCATGGTGCTAGACAGCTTGGACGGTCGCGTGGCGCGTATGACCAACACCCAAAGCGCATTTGGTGAGCAAATGGATTCGCTCGCCGATATGGTGTCTTTCGGCGCTGCACCTGCTTTGATTTCCTACGAATGGGCACTCAAAGGAATTGGCCGTTGGGGTTGGATGGCTGCATTTGTGTACTGCTCTTGTGCAGCCCTTCGTTTAGCCAGATTCAATGTCAACACCGCGGTGGTCGATCGACGGTTCTTTCAAGGTTTGCCATCTCCTGCCGCCGCAGCCTTGGTCATGGGCTTTATTTGGCTTATGAACGACATGGGCTACAGCGGTGCAGACGTCGTTTGGTTCACCTTTGCCATGTGTTTGTTTGCTGGCTTGACGATGGTGACCAACGCGCCGTTTTACAGTTTCAAAGACCTACGCATGAAGAAAAGCGTCCCTTTTGTGGTGATCGTGTGCATTGCTCTAGCGATCGGCGTGATCAATATCCATCCGCCTGTGGTCTTGTTTGCTTTGTTTGTGATGTATGGCTTGAGTGGTTACGTTCTCTATGCATGGAGAAAAGCCAAAGGCTTGCAAACCAGTGTGATCAGCACCTCCACAGATGAACCAGATGAAGAAGGTCTGCATAAGTGATTGCTTTACAGAATTCGAGATTGTGTTAAATTCAAGCCATGAACAAATTTTTGCTGGCTCTACTACTGCTATCCCCCAACGGGCGGAGTTGGTAGCGCACGCGCAAATCCACACAAGGCCCGTTTGCACATGCAGCGGGCCTTTTGCTTTGTGGGGCTCACCAGCTGCAAGTTTTTAAGATTGACAAGGAGTTCTGACCATGACTGACAAGCTCATTATTTTTGATACCACTTTGCGTGACGGCGAACAGTCGCCTGGCGCCTCGATGACGCGTGATGAAAAACTGCGTATTGCCCGTCAGTTAGAGCGTCTCAAAGTCGATGTCATAGAAGCAGGCTTTGCTGCCAGTTCAAATGGTGACTTTGACTGTGTGAAGTCCATTGCGAATGCTATTAAGGACTCAACGATTTGTTCATTAGCCCGTGCCAATGACCGAGATATCTCTCGCGCTGCAGAGGCTTTGCAAGGCGCCGCCAATGCGCGTATTCATATTTTTCTTGCCACCAGTGCATTGCACATGGAAAAGAAGTTGCGCATGTCGCCTGATCAAGTCTTTGAGCAGGCGAAGCAATCTACGCGTTTCGCCCGAAATTTGATGGGTGATATTGAATTCAGTCCAGAAGACGGCTATCGCAGCGATATGGATTTTCTTTGCCGCGTTCTCGAAGCTGTTATTGATGAAGGCGCCAGCACCATAAACGTGCCTGACACAGTTGGCTATGCCGTACCAGAGTTGTACGGCAACTTCATCAAAACTTTGCGTGAACGCATTCCCAACAGTGACAAAGCGATTTGGTCTGTGCATTGCCACAACGACTTAGGCATGGCGGTGGCCAATTCATTGGCTGGCGTTCAGATTGGCGGTGCCCGCCAAGTGGAATGCACGATCAACGGTTTGGGTGAACGTGCTGGAAACTGTTCATTAGAAGAAATTGTGATGGCTGTTAAAACACGCAAAGACTATTTCAACTTAGACCTTGGTATCGATACCAAACAGATACTTGCCGCAAGTCGCATGGTGAGCCAAACAACAGGCTTTGTGGTCCAACCTAACAAGGCTGTGGTCGGAGCCAACGCATTTGCCCACGCCTCTGGTATCCACCAAGATGGCGTGCTCAAAGCCCGCGATACCTATGAAATTATGCGTGCCGAAGACGTGGGTTGGAGTGCCAACAAGATCGTATTGGGCAAACTCAGCGGCCGTAATGCCTTCAAACAACGATTGGAAGAACTCGGCGTTCAAATGGAAAGTGAAAGCGAAATCAACGCCGCATTTTCTAGATTTAAAGAGTTGGCAGACCGCAAAAGCGATATCTTTGACGAAGATATCTTGGCCTTGGTCAGTGAAGAAAGTGTCCTCAACGACAAAGAGCAGTTCGCTTTTGTGTCATTGGCACAACACAGCGAAACGGGTGAGCGCCCGCATGCCAAGGTGGTTTTCACCGTCGCAGGTCAGGAAGTGCGCGGCGAATCAGATGGCAATGGGCCTGTCGATGCCTCCCTCAAAGCGATTGAGTCGCACGTAAAAAGCGGTGCTGAAATGGTGCTCTATTCAGTTAACGCTATCAGTGGCTCTACCGAGAGCCAAGGTGAAGTGACAGTGCGTTTGCAAAACAGCGGTCGCGTGGTCAATGGGGTAGGTTCTGACCCCGACATCGTCGTGGCTTCGGCCAAGGCTTATCTGAGTGCTTTGAATAAATTGCAAAGCAAATCGGACAGAGTCGCTGCGCAAGGGTAAACCCCCGTCTTATCTGGGTTATTAAATTTGTCTCGCAAGTCTTTGATCTTGCGAGATATTTTATTTTTGATACACTCTCGAACATCGATTGTCAGAGTTTAAGGAATGCATTTGAGACAACTTCTATTGGCTGTATCAATTGGCTTATTCACCCTCACTTGCGCTTTGCCCTCGTTTGCAGCGCCCGAGCAACGCACCACCATCAAAAAATCTAAGCGTACCTTGGCCAAGGCCAGTCCGAAACGTCTGGCAAAAGCAGTTCCAACGAAACCATCATTTGGCCAACTCGCAGGCTTGCATTCCACCGCCGACGATCTTGATTTGAAGTCGAGCGTGGCCTATGTGATTGATCAAGACACCAACGAAGTGCTGTTGAGTAAAAACGACCAAGCGATATTGCCTATTGCCTCCATCACCAAGTTGATGACAGGTGTGGTGCTCAGTGAAGCCAAGTTGTCGATGGATGAGTCCATCACCATTACCCAAGACGATGTAGACACAGAAAAAGGTAGCAGTTCGCGTTTGAAGGTTGGAACAACGCTTACCCGTGGCGAGTTGTTACACCTTTCCTTGATGGCTAGCGAAAACCGCGCAGCCCATGCGCTAGGAAGAACTTACCCAGGTGGTCTGAATGCCTTTGTTGATTTGATGAACGCCAAAGCCACATCGCTCGGAATGCGCGATACGCGCTATATCGAGCCCACTGGTCTGTCGAGCAAGAACCAATCTAGCGCCAAAGATTTGGCTACGTTGGTTTCATTCGCGTATCAAGATTCTTTGTTACGTGAGTTGTCCACCTCACCGAGCTATCAGGTGGAAGTTGGCAAACACACCTTGAACTACAAAACCACCAACCGTTTGATCAAAAACCCTAACTGGGATATCGGCTTACAAAAAACTGGATACATATCTGAAGCCGGTCAGTGTTTGGTCATGCAAGCCAAGATTGCAGGCCGAAAATTGATCATGGTTTTCTTAGACTCTGCTGGCAAACTTAGTCGTATTGCTGATGCAGAGCGTGTACGCCGTTGGGTGGAAGTGAACCACGCATTTCGCCCTCAGACTTAAAGACTCAGTCAGGGGCACCTTTAAACCCCAAGGCCCGCGAAATTCCTTGGGTGGTTAATTGCAGTTTGGGTAGCCAAGTTTCATCGAGCCGATCGGCGGGAGCCGAAATAGACAATCCCGCCACCAAACGGCCTTGGTCGTCGTAAATGCCCGAAGCCATACACCGCACACCCAGTTCTAACTCTTCGTTGTCACGCGCAACACCGTTTTGACGCGCTTTTGCCAGTTCACGCTCTAAAACGGGTAACTGGGTAATGCTGTTGCGAGTTTGTCCACTCAAGCCTGTGCGAGTGGCATAGGCGCGAATGCGCGATGGGTCATCCAAGGCTAAAAAGAGTTTTCCTACAGACGTCAAATGCAAAGGCGCTCTGCCACCGATTGCACGTACCACTTGCATGCCTGAGCGTTCGCTGAACGCGCGTTCGACGTAGACAATTTCGTCGCCTTGTCGCAGGCTGAGGTTCACTGGTTGTTGGGTGAGTTTGTGCAATTCGCGCATGGGTAGTAAAGCAACATCGCGCACATTGAGACGGCCCTTGACCAAATTGCCCAGTTCTAAGAGTCGCATTCCTAAGCGGTAGCTGCCTGCTTCAGGCCGATCAACAAACCGACCCACGGCTAAGTCGTTCAAGATCCGGTGGGTAGTGGAGGGGTGGAGACCTGTTTTTTCGCTGATTTCTTTGAGTGAAATCGCTTCTTCTTTGGAGGCTAGCACGTCAATCAAGGCAAACATGCGCTCTATGACTTGGATATTGGGCGTTGTGGGAACTGTTGATTTGCGCATCCAACAATTTTACCTTGTGAAATTTAGGTCTGCCAAATTCCCTCGACCAAGCGTTCATGCGGGACAAAGTGCGACTTGTAATCCATCTTGTTGCTTTGCTGTATCCAATAGCCGAGATACACATAAGACAAGCCCATTTTGTGCGTTTGATCGATTTGCCAGAGCACGTTGTAAGTGCCATAACTGGCGATGTCATTGGGCTCAAAAAATGTGTAAACCGCTGACATGCCGTCGTCAAGTACGTCCACGATGGACACCATTTTCAAAATACCTTCTGGGTGCTCGTGATCTGGCAATCGAAATTCAACTAATCGCGAATTCACGCGGCTTTGCAACAAGAACTGGGTGTATTGCTCCACGCTGTCTTGGTCCATGCCTCCACCAGCGTGTCTGCTGGTTTGGTAACGCAGATAAAGGTCGTAATGCGACTGGTGGTAACCCAATTGCAAGACACGTACTTGCAATCCTTGGTGGCGTTTGCGCGCGCGGGTTTGGCTTCGGGTGGGGGTGAACGCCTTGGCGTCAATTCTTAAAGGTACGCATGATTTGCAACTATCGCAGTAAGGCCGGTAAGTGAATAAACCACTTCTGCGAAACCCTTGGCGCACTAATTCAGAGTAAATATCGTTGTGAATCAAGTGACTAGGGGTCGCCACCTGTGATCGGGCGGTTTGGTCGCTCAGATAACTACAGGGGTAAGGCGCCGTTGCATAAAACTGCAATGTTTGAAACGGTAAATCCTTGAGATGGGTCACGGTATCTGGGGTGTCTAAAAAAGGTTTTTCCAGTATATGGGCAAGAATTCCCAAGTTGGTGCAGTCTGCGTGACAGCCTCGCCTAACGCTTGTAAAAATGCCGTTTGCGCTATTTCATGCGCGCCAAGTGAAGCCAAATGTCTAGTGTTTTGTTGGCAGTCAATCCAATCAATGTTGTGTTGTTTTGCAAAGGCTATCAACGCGGCAAGGGCGATCTTGGAGCTATCTGTTTGCAAGGCGAACATAGACTCGCCAAATATGGCTTTGCCAATCGAGACGCAATACAAGCCCCCGACTAATTTACCGTCTATCCACGTCTCGACGCTGTGTGCAAAACCTGCCCTGTGCAGGGCTTGGTAAGCCAAAACCATATCTTGGCCAATCCAAGTGCCGTTTTGACCTTGTCTTTTAAATTGAGAGCAATGAGTAATGACTTGGTCAAATGCTGTGTCAAATGTGACTCTGGCGGAGGGCTGTTGGGCAAAATTTTGCAAAGTCTTACGCAAAGACCGATGTAGTTTGAAGTTCTCTACCTCCAACACCATGCGGGGAGTAGGAGACCACCACAAAACAGGCTGGCCCTCTGAGTACCAAGGAAACATCCCGTTGCGGTATGCCTCCAACAATCGTTTCACCGATAAGCCACCACCGGCCGCTACCAATCCCTTCAAGCCGCTTGCTTCATCGCTGCATGCGCTTTGCGCGGGCGGCAAGGGATCGCTGTCTTCCAGCCATGGGATGTTGTTCTTTTGTATCGACATAATAAATAAATTAATATTTAAAGGCTCATTTCATTCGAATTAGGGAAATAGTGCTTGGAAGATGGAGCGAAATCCCTACAATGCATCTCCCTGTCGGTGAAGATGACTTTACCGTCACTCGAATTATGAAAAGTCGGAGAGAAGTATGCAATTGATGTGGATGTCGGGACCTACTGATTCAGTTAGGACTGTTTCCATTACAGCTCATAAAGTGTTGGTTTGGGTTTCTTTTGCAGCAGCAGGGTGCGTGCTACTTGGAATCTTGCTGCACTTTATTGGTTTTCGCATTGCTATTGAAGTCAGCCCCAGTTTTGCCAGAAGCCTCGGCGGTGTCACCACAGAAGCTGAGCAGCAAAAAGTAGAAGCCAGTTATCGCGAACGTCTAGACAAGTTGCGCGAATCTCTCAACACCACCGTTCAAGACATACATCAGCTTGAAGCACTTAAGAACCGTTTCATGGATATTGCAACGCCTGTTAATCTGCGTGACAAGATGAGCAAGAAGGACGATGCGAAGGGCGGCCCTTGGATAGCTCCGCGTTTACAAATCAACAATTCACAGTCTCTATCTCAAGAAATGAAGACTGCCCTTGAAGATTTCACCCAAGCAGAAGCCGCTGTCAAAACCTTAGCCCAAAACTGGGCGTCGCAACTGAGTTGGCTTAATGCCTTGCCTACGGCCATTCCGATGGGCAAAGACTACCGAATCACTAGTGGTTTCAGTATTCGCAATGACCCTTTCACTGGCCAACTCGCCATGCACGAAGGCCTAGACTTTGTCTCTGAAGTGGGTTCTCCCATCGTTTCCACAGCAGCAGGTACGGTGATTCGTTCCGAATATGACCATGCATATGGCAACGTAGTAGAAGTGAGCCACATCGAAGGCTTCACTACCCGCTATGGCCATTTGAGCAAGCGCCTAGTGCAAGTTGGCCAAAAAGTACAACGCAATGAAACCATAGCCTTGCTTGGCAATACCGGCCGTTCTACTGGGCCCCATTTGCACTATGAAGTCATGCGCTTTGACCGTGTGCTCAATCCCACCCAAATGTTGCCGCAAACCAGTGTGGCAAGCCAATAAGCTTGACTCCTACTACAACCAGCAAAAGGCCAAAGATGTTCGAAAAACTCAAAGACAAATCTTTGTCTCCCTCGCAAGAGCGTTTTGACACCATCATTGGTCGCACCACCCAAATCTACGGGCGCTTGGTATTGTTAGATAGTGTGCGCATCGACGGCAAAGTGGTTGGCAACATCGAAACCACCAAAGACAACAAAGTGACCGTAGCCATCGGCTTGACCGGCGAGGTATCCGGTGACATCACTGCGCACCGCGTCATGGTCGCTGGCAAGGTCGAGGGTAATATTTACGCTGCAGAGCGCGTCGAGTTCCACAAAGAATCTATCGTGCAAGGCGATATTTCATACGGCTCTATTGCCGTTGAGCACGGCGCCCGTTTGTTGGGATTGGTAATTCAAAACCCTAACAGTTCAGCAGCTGCTAACAGCAACGCCGACGCGAAAAACGTTATTCGCAAGGCGCAAGAAGGTAGCTCTTAACTCAAAGGGCGCGATACGCGCCCCCTTTTTTCTCCATAAAAAAATAAGCGCCTTGTAAGGCGCTTATTCATTTGGTTAATCTTAATGTTACTGGCGGAGCAGGCGGGATTCGAACCCGCGGTGGGGATAAACCCACGCACGCTTTCCAGGCGTGTGACTTAAACCACTCATCCACCGCTCCGAGCCTGTAATTCTAGCAGTGGCAGTTACACTTCGGCGCTGTTTATCGCTTTGTATTTACTTCAAACTCGGAGTGCCGCATGAAATTTCGTTTTCCCATCGTCATCATTGACGAGGATTTTCGTTCCGAGAACACATCGGGCTTAGGTATTCGTGCGCTTGCTGATGCGATTGAAGGTGAAGGTTATGAAGTCATGGGCGTTACCAGTTATGGTGACTTGAGTCAGTTTGCCCAACAGCAGTCACGTGCGAGTGCTTTTATTTTGTCTATCGACGATGAAGAATTCACACCTGGCCCTGACCTAGACCCCGCGGTGATGAATTTGCGCGACTTCATTCAAGAAGTGCGTCGCAAAAACGCAGACGTACCCATTTATGTTTATGGCGAAACCAAAACCTCACGCCATTTACCCAACGACATTTTGCGCGAGTTGCATGGCTTTATCCATATGTTCGAAGATACGCCAGAGTTTGTGGCGCGTCACATCATTCGTGAAGCCAAGGTTTACTTAGAGGGAGTGCAACCCCCATTTTTTAAGGCTTTGTTGGACTACGCGGAAGATGGCTCTTACTCTTGGCACTGCCCAGGTCACTCAGGCGGCGTAGCTTTTTTAAAAAGCCCTGTGGGACAGATGTACCACCAGTTTTATGGTGAAAACATGTTGCGTGCCGACGTCTGCAACGCAGTAGAAGAGCTTGGTCAGTTGCTGGACCACAACGGCGCAATTGGTGAGAGCGAACGTAACGCAGCGCGTATTTTTAATGCCGACCACTGCTTCTTTGTGACCAACGGCACCAGCACCTCCAACAAAATGGTTTGGCACCACACGGTGGCGCCCGACGACATCGTGGTCGTCGACCGCAATTGCCACAAGTCCGTTTTGCACGCGATCATCATGACAGGCGCTGTGCCGGTATTTTTAAAGCCTACGCGTAACCATTACGGCATCATTGGACCTATTCCGCAAAGCGAGTTTGAACCTGAAGCAATTCAAGAAAAGATCAAAGCTAACCCTTTGTTAAAGGGTGTGAATCCTAAAAAAGCGGTTCCACGCATGTTGACGATTACCCAGTCCACCTATGACGGCGTGCTCTACAACACCGAGACCATCAAACAGATGTTGGATGGCTACATTCCTAATTTGCATTTTGACGAGGCTTGGTTGCCGCACGCAGCGTTCCACCCTTTTTATGGTGCTTATCACGCCATGGGTAAGAAGCGCGTGCGTCCTTTGCACTCCATGGTCTATTCGACGCAGTCGATTCACAAACTCTTGGCAGGTATCAGCCAAGCCAGCCATGTCTTGGTCCAAGACTCGCAAAAGAACAAGCTTGATCGGCATTTGTTCAACGAAGCCTATTTGATGCACACCAGCACCAGCCCGCAGTACAGCATCATTGCCAGTTGCGATGTGGCTGCCGCCATGATGGAACCCCCAGGTGGCACGGCCTTGGTAGAGGAAAGCATTGCCGAGGCGCTCGACTTCAGGCGCGCCATGCGCAAGGTGGACGAAGAGTACGGCAAAGACTGGTGGTTCAAGGTCTGGGGCCCAGACGCTTTGGTCGACGATGGTGTGGGCCGTTCAGACGACTGGATCATCAAAGGCACTGGCAAAACCTCTAAATGGCACGGTTTTGGCAAATTGGCCGATGGCTTCAATATGCTCGACCCGATCAAAGCGACCATCGTCACGCCTGGCTTAGATTTGAACGGCAAGTTTGACAACGCGGGGATTCCAGCCAGCATCGTGACCAAGTTTTTGGCAGAGCACGGTGTGATTGTGGAAAAGACGGGGCTTTACAGCTTCTTCATCATGTTCACGATCGGCATTACCAAAGGGCGTTGGAACTCTTTACTAACAGCTTTGCAACAGTTCAAAGACGACTACGACCGCAACCAGCCGATGTGGCGAGTCTTGCCCGAGTTCTGTCAAAAGCATAAAAAGTACGAACGCATGGGGCTACGCGACCTCTGCCAGCACGTGCATACGCTCTATGCCAAGTACGACATTGCCCGTCTCACAACAGATATGTATTTGAGCGATCTCACGCCTGCTATGAAGCCCAGCGACGCCTATGCACAAATTGCAAGACGCAATACAGAGCGCGTATCGGTCGACGCATTGGAAGGGCGGATAACTACAAGTTTGTTGACACCGTACCCACCTGGAATTCCTTTGCTCGTTCCAGGTGAAGTATTCAACAAAAAGATCGTGGACTATTTAAAGTTTGCCCGCGAATTCAACTTGCAATGTCCAGGATTTGAGACAGATATCCATGGCATGGTGGAAGAAGTGGGCGATGACGGCGTTAAGCGCTACTTTGCGGATTGCGTGAAAACTTAAGCGCGGTTTCTAAACTTCGCCAAGAAACGCCCCAAACCTCGGACATTTATCCAAGCTTTAGGCCTGTAGAGTCTTAGGCTGTTTGCTCAGCAATGCCGCCAACGACTTGGCTAAACCCGCCATCCACATAAGTAATCTCAGCAGTCACGCCAGCAGCCAAGTCACTCATCAAGAACGCCGCCACGTTGCCCACGTCTTCTATGGTGACGTTGCGACGAATGGGCGACGCCTCAGCCACCACGCTCAAAATCTTTCCAAAACCCTTGATACCGCTAGCGGCCAAAGTTTTGATGGGGCCAGCGCTGATACCGTTGGCACGAAGACCACGGTTTTTGCTGCCCAAAGACTCCGCCAAATAGCGCACCGAGGCCTCTAAGGACGCTTTCGCCAAGCCCATGGTGTTGTAGTTGGGCACCGTGCGAATGGCGCCTAAATAAGACAAGGTCAGCACGGCAGATTTCTCATTGAGGTAGGGCAGAGCCGCTTTGGCCATCGCTGGAAAGCTATAGGCGCTGATATCGTGGGCAATTTGGAAGGCTTCGCGGGAGAGGCCGTCCAAAAAATCACCCGCAATCGCCTCTTTGGGGGCGAAGCCAATGCTGTGCACAAAGCCATCGAAAGTGGGCCAGTGCTGGCTCAAGTCTTTGAATAACTGGTCGATTTGTTGGTCATTGGCTACGTCGCAGTCAAATATCAAGGTCGAGCCAAAATCAGCGGCGAACTCGGTGATGCGTTCTTTGAATCGTTCACCCACGTAGCTGAAAGCCAGTTCAGCGCCTTGTTCGTGGCAGGCCTTGGCAATGCCATAGGCAATAGAGCGGTTCGACAAAACGCCTGTTATTAACAGTTTTTTTCCAGACAGAAAGCCAGTTTTTGTACCCACGGATTGACTCCAAAAAAATCTTGCAGAATTGTCGCATGCGTGGTTTTGTTATTTTTCTGGCTTTTATGTGGCTCCCGTCGTGCTGGGCGGCCCATGCCTACGCGCAATTTGGGGACATCAAATACCCTGCCAACTTCAAATTCTTTGACTATGTCAACCCACAAGCGCCTAGAGGCGGCGAGTTGGTGCTGGTGCCACCATCGCGGGTCACGAGCTTTGACAAGTTCAACCCTTTCACCCTCAAAGGCACGTCGGCTCCAGGCTTGGGGCCGTTGGTGTTTGAATCATTATTGGTGGGCACTATGGACGAACCCACCACCGCATATGGCTTGCTGGCAGAAGACGTGTACGTGGCTACCGATAGACGTTCGGCGATTTTTAAGATTCGCCCCAACGCGCGTTTTAACAACAATGACCCGGTAACAGCCCAAGACGTCAAGCATTCTTTCGAAACCTTGGTGAGCAAAGAAGCAGCGCCGCAATTTCGAACCTTGTATGCCGAAGTGGAAAGAGTAAGTGCCATAGACACCCGCACGGTGCGTTTTGAATTCAAGCGGCCTAACCCAGAATTGCCTTTGATCGTCGGCGCCATGCCCGTGTTTAGCGCGCGCTGGGGGCAGCAAGACGGTGCACCGCGCAAAGCGTTTGACAAAATCATCACTGAGTTTCCTATTGCTAGTGGTCCTTACGTCGCTGGACCGACGGCTTTTGGTCGCGATATTAGTTATGACCGTAACCCCGACTACTGGGGGCGCGAGATCAATGTGCGCACTGGCATGTTCAACTTTGACCGCATCACCTACCGGCTCTACAAAGACAACACGGCGCAACTCGAGGGTTTTAAGGCGGGCGAGTTTGATTTGATCCAGTCTTTCATTGCCCGTGAGTGGGCGAGAGGCTACACGGGCAAACAGTTTGCCAACGGTGAGTTGATCAAACGCGAACTGAAACACGGTAATGCGGGTGACTTCCAAGGGTTTTTATTGAACACCCGCTTGGAGAAATTTCAAGACGCTCGCGTGCGTGAAGCCATTGGTTTGGCGGTCGATTTTGAGTGGATCAACCGGCAGTTGTTCTACAACGCCTACCAACGCGTGCGTGGTTATTTTGTGGGCAGTGACTTTGAGGCTACTGGTTTGCCAGACGCAGCTGAGATGGCTTTGCTTTTGCCTTTGCACGACAAACTATCGCCTGAAGTGTTTAACCAGACTGTCCCAGTGCCGCCCGTGACGTCAATGGACCCAGCCTCGGGCCACACATTGCGTGACCATTTACGACGCGCCAAAAAATTACTGACTGATGCCGGATGGATCTACCGCGATGGCGCTTTGCGTAATGCAAAAGGCGAACCTTTCACCTTAGAGTTTTTAGACAACTCCGGCTCCATGGGCCGGGTAGTCACACCGTATGCCAAGAACCTAGAAAAACTGGGCTTTAAGGTGAACTACAAAGTAATCGACTTTGCAGTTCTGCAAAAAAGACTCGATGTATTCGACTTCGAAATCATCAGCAACCGCAATGTGGGTTCAGAGTCGCCTGGTACCGAATTGTTCGAACGCTTCGGTTCCAAAGCGGCGCAAACCGAAGGTTCTGCCAATTACATGGGCATCAACGACCCAGCCGTAGATGCCTTGCTTCAAAAAGTGACCGCCGCCAATACCAGACCGCAGTTGGTCATTGCTGTGCGCGCCTTAGACCGCGTCTTGCGCCACGGTCATTACAGCGTACCGCATTGGTATGGTGGAATCCACCGCGTGGCTTGGCGTAACGGACGGTTTGAGATGCCGCAACGCCCGCCAAGGTATTACCAACCTGAGGCATGGGCTACGTCGACTTGGTGGGCGACCATCAAAAACCGTGTAGACCTATCAGCAGGGAAAGCAGCTGTGAATTGATATGACCGCATATATTTTGAAACGCTTGTTGCTGATGGTGCCCACGCTGTTGGGTGTCTTGATGCTGACGTTTGTCGTCATCCAATTTGTGCCAGGCGGCCCCGTCGAGCAAATGGTCTCGCAATTGCAAGGGCGTGACGGCGGAGGCGAGGGCGCAGCTGCTGCGGGTGCTGGCTACCGTGGTCGTCAAGGTGTGGATGCCGCACGGATTGAGGAAATCAAACAACTCTATGGGTTCGATAAGCCTGCGCCAGAACGCTTTTGGCAAATGGTCCAACAGTTTGCTCGATTTGATTTAGGTAAAAGTTTCTTCTATCCCAAAGATGTGTGGGAGTTGATCAAAGAGAAACTACCTGTTTCTATCAGCTTGGGCTTGTGGACATTCTTTTTGAGCTATTGCATCTCGGTGCCCTTGGGTGTTGCCAAAGCAGTGCGTTCGGGTACGCGTTTTGACACCGTTACCAGTTTGATTGTGTTGGCAGGTTATGCGATTCCAGGCTTTGTCTTGGGCGTGGTGCTGTTGGTGGTGTTTGGCGGGCAGTTGCAATGGTTTCCATTGCGCGGACTGACATCGGCCAACTGGGCGCAATTGGGTTGGATGGAGCGCATCACAGACTATCTCTGGCACATCGTCTTGCCCGTCACAGCCAGTGTGTTGGGTTCTTTTGCGGTGATCACCATGTTGACCAAAAACGCCATGCTCGAAGAAATTCGTAAGCAATATGTGTTGACGGCCCGCGCCAAAGGGTTGTCGTCACGCAGGGTGTTGTGGGTGCATGTGTTTCGTAATGCCTTGATTCCGTTAGTCACGGGTTTTCCGGCTGCTTTTGTCGGAGCGTTTTTTACCGGCTCTTTGCTGATCGAGACGCTGTTTTCTTTGGATGGCTTGGGCCTTCTGAGTTTTGAGAGCGTGATGCGGCGCGACTATCCCGTGGTGCTGGGTACCTTGTATTTGTTCACGTTGATTGGCTTGGTGACCAAACTCATCAGCGATCTTTGTTATGTCTGGGTGGATCCACGTGTCAAATTCGACTGACCACTCATTGCCACCGTTGAAGCGCGCTTGGTTGCGCTTTCGAGCCAACCGCTTGGGTTTTTACAGCGCGGTACTGTTTGCTTTCATGTTCTTTGTCAGCCTTTTTGCAGAGGTTATTTCTAATGACAAGCCTTTGTTGGCAGGCTACAAAGGCAATTGGTATGTGCCCATCATCCAAACGATTCCTGAGACGGCTTTTGGTGGTGACTTCGATACGCCCACTGATTTCTTGGACCCTTTTATCCAAGCCGAGTTCGACAAAGTGGGCAATTGGGCGATTTACACCCTGAATCCTTACCACCACAGCACGCTGAACTACTTTGCGAAAAATCCGCATCCTTCACCCCCCTCGGCAGATAACTGGCTAGGCACGGACGACAGAGGACGCGATGTCGTTGCGCGACTTTTGTATGGCTTTCGTATCTCTGTTTTATTTGCGTTGGCCTTGACCGTCTTTGGTACGGTGATTGGTGTGCTCACAGGCGCCATCCAAGGCTTTTTTAGCGGCAAAGTGGATTTGGTGATGCAGCGATTGATTGAGATTTGGAGCGCGATGCCCGAGTTGTATCTGCTGATTATTTTCTCGGCTGTTTTTGACCCGAGCATCAGCTTGCTTTTGATATTGCTCGGCTTGTTTGGTTGGATGGGCCTGTCAGACTATGTGCGCGCCGAATTCCTGCGCAACCGCCAACTCGATTACGTGCGTGCAGCCCGCGCTTTGGGTTTGAGCAATTGGGAAATTATCAAAAGCCATGTCTTACCCAATAGCTTGACGCCCGTCGTGACCTTTTTGCCGTTTCGCATGAGCGCGGCCATTTTGGCGCTGACATCGTTGGACTTTTTGGGCCTTGGCGTGCCGCCTGGAACGCCAAGCTTGGGTGAATTGCTGTCACAGGGCAAGAGCAATATTGATGCGTGGTGGATCTCGCTCTCCACCTTCTGCGTACTGGTAGTGACTTTGATGTTGTTGACCTTTATGGGTGACGCCTTGCGCGATGCGCTCGATCCGCGAAAGATCAACGCATGAGATTGCCGCTTCTTCAAGTGCGAGACCTCCGCATCGCTTTTAACCAAGGCGAAGTCGTCAAAGGCATTTCCTTCAATTTAGAGTTGGGTGAAAAAATTGCCTTGGTGGGCGAGTCGGGTTCAGGCAAGAGCGTGCTGGCTTTGAGTTTGGTCAAACTCATAGAAGGCGCCAAACTCTCAGGGCGATGCCTGTGGACGCGCCAAGACGAGCAAAACTTGGCGCCTGAATCAACAGATGCCCCCAACACCCTAGATTTGGTCAAACTCACTGAGCGGCAGTTGGAGCCTATTCGCGGACAAGACATCGCGTTTGTCTTCCAAGAACCCATGACCGCTTTGAACCCTGTTTTCTCAGTGGGCGAGCAAATTGCCGAGGTGCTGCAAATCAAACGTGGCATGACCCTCGAAGAAGCTTGGCATGAAGCCATCGACTTGATCAAAGTCACGGGTATAGCCGAACCCGTGCGTCGCGCCAAGTCTTATCCCCATCAACTCTCCGGTGGTCAGAGACAGCGCGTGATGATCGCTATGGCATTGGCCTGCCGCCCACGCTTATTGATTGCCGACGAACCCACTACCGCCTTGGACGTTTCAGTGCGTAGCCAAATTTTGGATTTGCTCGACCATTTGCAATACCGATTTGGCATGGCCGTCTTGCTCATTACCCATGACCTAGAGGCCGTGCGTCGATTTGCCGACCGTGTGTTGGTCATGGAGAAAGGCGTCGTAGTAGAGCAAGGGGAGGCCAAAGAAGTCTTAACTCAGCCACAACACGCCTACACCCAGAAGTTACTCAATAGCCAACCCATCCGCGATGTGGTGCTGCCGCCGGCTGATGCGCCCGTTATGTTGCAAGGCTGGGGATTAGGTGTCCAGTACCCAGCATCGGGTGGTGGAATCAAGGCTTGGTTTTTCCCCAAAAAATTCACCGCATTGCAAGATGTCAACTTCGTTTTGCGACAAGGCCATACCTTGGGCGTGATTGGCGAGTCGGGCTCGGGCAAAACCAGTTTGGCATTGGCGGCTTTAGGTTTGTTACCCATTCAAGGCCAGATGAAAGTGTCTGGACACTCTTGGACGGGGAACGCACAAGTCGATTTGCCTTTGCGACGCATGGTGCAGGTGGTGTTTCAAGACCCGTTTGCGTCTTTGTCGCCGCGCATGAATGTGGCGGAGATCATTGCCGAG
>CAIRQX010000012.1 GCA_903880855.1 uncultured Burkholderiales bacterium
CGGCATACCGGCAGCTTCCTCAATCACCGACTCCAATGCTTCAATCTTGACGTTGTGCACATCTGACCAAGCCATTTGTTCGTCGGTATAGATAAAGCCATTAGCAATTTGAAGGCACTTGATCGTGCGGCTGGCAGCGTTAAATGCTTCGACACCTGCGCCATCAATGGTCAGGTACATCTCGCGCTCCATGTCGTTGTAGAGTGCGCGGGCTTGCTTGGGTAACTCAACGCGAATGATGTTGACGATAGGTTCGTCAATGTCAAAGTAGTCCTTGGCATCAAGACTCACGCAGACATCTTTGAGGCGCTCTTGTATTTCCGTCTGTGCATGACCCAACGGCTCGTATCCATAGCCATCAAAGCGCAGCCGAAACCAACGCTGATTGAATGAGTCGTAGGTTCGCCCAAGACGCACGCCAGCGTCTAAGAACCAAGCCTGACCCCACAAGTCTTGAAGGCCGTTGGGGGAGGGCGTACCGGTTAGTTCAATAAACCGTTTGGTTTTGGCGTGGGCCACACTGGCTAGCGCTTTGGCGCGCTTAGTTCCTTGGCGTAAGCGAAAGCCTTTGAGCTTGGTGGACTCGTCAGAGACGACATTGGTAAAGGGCCAGCTGCCTTTGAGATGCTCAACTAACCAAGGCAGGTTCTCATAGTTGATGGTGTAGATAGTGGCGGGTTTGCGCAGTGCTGCGCGTCTTTCTTCTACCGTACCAACGATGGCCGAGATCGACATACCAGTGAGGTGCGTCCACTTTGCCACCTCATCTGGCCAAGTCGACTGGGCAACGCGCAGCGGAGCGATGACCAACGTCAACCCCGGCTCGGTTTGGTTAAGTATGTCGATGGCGGTCAGGACCGAAGCGGTCTTACCCATTCCCATGCCCGCCCAGATACCGCAGCGGGGGTGGGCGAGGATGTGCTCAATTATTTTGGTTTGGTACGCACGGGGCGTAAAAGGTTGTGAGCCACCTGTTCGTAGGTCGAGAACCGGTGATTGTTCGCGCAGTGATATCGACGATAGGTGATGTTGTTTGGCCGGGCGCGGGTCTGTTAGACCTCGGACCATGCTTTGCAAGTTGGACACTTCATTCACAAATTCTCTCCACAATTTCATATGAGTCAACTAGATAAACAACCTGTGCCATTTCACGCATACGCGTGTGTTCACGAAGTTGGTGTGGCTCGGCCTCGACGCCCGGCGCTTTGACCTCTACCCAAAAGGCTTTATCAGGCAGCATGACTAAGCGATCAGGGGCGCCGCGGCGATTTACCCAATTGACCTTGCGCACTTCACCACCTAGGGCTTTGACGCGTTTGACCAAATAGTTCTCGATATCTCGCTCCCTCATGCAGTCACCTCTTCGGGTTGGACTGCACCTATAGCTTGCAAGATGGAGTTAGCTTCTTCGATGTACCAATCAAAGTTCACATCACTTGGGAATTGATCGGGCAAGTCAAGGATGGGTTTGGCACCTTCGGTGCGAGGCACGGTGTAGTTATTGATCTTGTCGTGTATTGCGCCATCAATTCCAGACGCGTAGTACCAACGGATGGCTCGACCAAGCGACACACCGTCTTTGATTGCCCCGTTATTGACTCGGCGCAAGGTTACGAAACGCCTAATGTCACTACTAGCGCGAATAGTTTGCTCAATCGGTGTGCCACTCCGCAGATACTCGGTCACGGCCTCTATACAGATTTCATTAGTCGGGTTCTTTTGTAGACCGCTGATGGCAAATGCACCTTTGCGTTTGACACCACCGTCAGTCTTAATGGCGATGTAGTTATTTACATCTCTGCTGTAGATGGCTGAGTAGTGGGTTTCTTCGGTTTCAAAGTTGGTTTGTGTCTCCCACAGCCAAATGACAAAGGCCATCATTTCAACCTTGTCTTTTGGGCACTTGATAACGATGCCATCAGTATTGGCTGAGACAACTGGGATGTTCTCTAACTCAAGCGACTCTATAAGCATCAGCAAACATAGCTGGCCGGTTAAGGTGGTCTGAATCATTAAGTTGGGGCTATACAGCTTGGACCACTTTGATCCAAACTTACCGAAACTGCCATTGACCACAATCTTTAAACAATTAGCAGTTACTTTGTCGCCAGACTTCTTGGCCTCCAAGCGACGAGCCAATATGGATTTATAGGTATGGGTAAAGGCTTCTGCCATATGTGCCGGGGCGAGTCCTAAATTGAGAATGATTGAGGGGTAATAACTCACTACGTCTCTATCCACCAAGATGCAGTTTGCATCAGCGATATGCGCAACGCTTTGCTCTGTTGAGTGCAAGCCCCCAATGCCGAGTTGATAAGTGGATGAGCCAATGGTTATCTTGGAGTTGGCGATTTCTTTCGGCATGACAACTTGACCGCTATCTGGGACAGTAAAGCTGGCTTGGGTAACGGTGGTGAGTATTGATTGCAGCTCATGGGTTTTAAATTCGATGAAGTCTGGCTTTAAATATTTAAAAGTAGTTCCAGCATCAATGGTTGGCCGTATCACCGGCCCCATCTTTTTAGAAACTTCTTTTGTGATGATCGTCTCGGCCATCTGCGCATCACTCTTACTGCGCAGATCAACGCCGTATTCCTTGGACATCTGCTCGCGTAATTCGATTTGCGGCTTTAACTCTTCATATAAAGACTTGGTGATCTGTAGATCATTGATGTTGTACTGAAGCAATATCTGCACTTGCTCAGGAGTTAAAACTGCGTTGTGGTCAACAGGCATATCCTGTAACTTGGGGCAGTGGATGCGACCACCGTAAATCTTTAGTGAAGCCACATTAGGCGCGACTTCAATCAAGTCGATGTGATTTATCCACTTAGGAATTTGTATATCGAACTTTTCATAAAACTGGAACGGCTGTAATTTGCCGTTGATGATTGAGTCTGCTGCACGTTTGAGTTGCTGGGGCGTAACGCCTTCCTTCATTGCCAACATCAAAAGTGGAATATCAAACCCAGTACCGTTGAATGTGACGATGAGGCGCTCTCGCAAAATCGCATTTAAAGTAGAAATGTCGAGGGGGTGACCCTCGAACATTTCAAATTGACGCGATTGATTGGTACGAAAGTTCAGACACCCGACCGAAAAGTGGGCGGGTGTCAGTTCAATGTCTAAGCCAACAGCGTCCATCTTATGCAGCTTTCCGAGCAAGGTTGCATTGATCGTGCGTTAGACGCAACTTAGCATTTGCCAAGTGGTATTCCTGCCAACTTTTTGCGAGCTCTCTATCCGCAAATCTTGATTCCGGTCCTAAGTCTTCAAGCACGACTGACTCGTAATCTAAAGATTTCGATTTTAAAAATTCAGCAAACAGTTTTTGAAAAGGAATTTCATGGTCAACGTGCAAGTTGTATCTACGCACCATTGCATCATTGCAAAGTGGGCAGACATTACATACACCGAAACGGTGGTGGTGATGTATCTGATCGCTTATTTCGATCCGTGCAGCGTTTGAAACATTTTGAACTTCAGTTGGCATGCCGTCTGGTTTAAGAGAAACAACCCAACTAATGTCAATAGCAGACCCATCTTTTCGTTGAATCCAAAAACCACGGGTATTTCTTCCCGTGCTACTTGGGTTCGTTCGGACCTCAAGATGCTCTAAACCACATCCAATTTTGTCTGTGTACTGGTAGTGGTGTTCAAACACCTTGAGTAACCAAGCCTGATCATCAGCATCTACAGGTTGCTTATCAAGGTACTTTGAAACGATGGTGCGAACTTTTCCCTCGACCTCGGCTTTTGTTTCTATGCCGAGTTCTTCTTGCCACCATTTAATAGCTTTGCGCCTCATACGCCAAGCCCTACGGATGCGCCGCCACCTTTTGGGGTGTTCCAGTTTGGTGGGGGTGGCAGTTCTTGAAATGCATCTGGTGAAGCGCTTCCGCCGCCACCAAACGCAGCCCCGTCTTCTACGAACTGAACACCCTTCAACTTAACGTTGATTCGTTTGCCATACTGGTTGTCTTGCGCCCAAATATCAACCATGAAGTTACAAATGCATCCGGCGTAGGGGCGGCCATCCGCTTCTACCAATGGAGTTTTGTCAAAGTCAACAACTACAGGGCGCACTTTGTTGCTGGTACTCACAAACAGGTTGCCAGCGAAGCCATCTAAGTGGTCTTTTTGATTGCCATCCTTTAAAGGCATTCGGTCTTTTGTGACCAATTCCTTTTTAACTTGTGGCCATTTTGTCCCCCATTGTTGAGCGCCTACTTGTTCGCATACTTTTTCAATGGCCGCTGTTTGAGGATCACCAGACGGCAGTATGACTGTGGATTTATATTGAAGAGAGCCTTCACCTTGAAAATTTGTGGGGGTGAAGATGTGCAAGAAGGCTGCACGGCCTTTGATAATCATTTCCATTGAATTTCTTTCTTTGTTTCGTTTTGAATTTACTTTTTTGATGACTTAAATAATTTGGCGTTCTGGCTCTTACAACTCCTTCTTAAATGGGTTGGATAAAACGGCAAAGCCATTGCCACTCTGTGAATTAACAGCAGGGCAGGTGGGCTTAGCGTTACAGAACTGGCAGTGTTTGCCTGATGTGAGTGGTGCGTCGGGCAACAGTGCTTTTTCAACAGCAACTTTTGCTTCGATTGCAAATGCATCGAGTTCACTTATGTGGACGACCCACTGGCTGATGTGATTGCGCCTTGGTTGATAGATGGTCATAGCGATCTCTTCAATGCCATCGCGTCCAAACTTTTCTAATGCGCCGATTGAGTACAAAGCTAATTGCGGGTTGTCTTTGGCGTGGACTAATACACCTTTGCCAAATTTCAAATCAGAGATGCTTAGGCGATTGGGTTTGCGAATAATTGCGTCAGCTGTGCCAAATGCGCTTTGCGTTACGCCAAGTGTTTTAGAAAAGTCAACACGGCATTCAACGTGAAGATCACCGTCTTCGCCCACCTCTGAACGTATTTCATCTAAGTAGTTTTGAATGAATGCCGCCATTTCTTTGTCAACAACAAAGCTAAAGCCTTCGACCTTTTGTTCTGTATTAATAAAGTGCATGGCATCTAATCCGGTGACTAATGCGCTTGCAGCAACGTTGTGAGCTGAAGTTCCGTATGCCGAATGCGTGGTTGTTCCAAGGCGTGGAACGACCAGTTCAAGCGCGAATGAGCCAGCACAAGCCATCAATCTATGGAAGCTGCTTGGCGATAGCACTGCGTGCTCACTCATTGGGCTTCCAATGCTTGTTGCAGAGTTGTTGCCACTTCGGCAAATTGCTCGGGTTTTAGGGCTGGAACGCTTTTGGCGTCAAACTGCTTGAGTATTTCCAAAGCCTTTTGATGCCCCTTTGCGTTGGCCAGTTCGACAAATTGCTTTGTTATGGTTTGCAAGGTGACATCAGACTCAATAGCTGGAGCGGCCTTCTTGGCTGCGCGAGTTCGTGCTTCTTTCACAGAAATCGGGGCTTCGGCCTCGATTCGTGGATTAGTGGCCGGCTTAGTTGACTTTGCTGAAATCAGTTCGTCGTAGAGGGCAGCAGCTTCTGCGCCTTCGTACTCGAAGATTATTTTTGAGGGTTTGCGCACAATGTCCCTCAAGCGGTGTGAAGTTGTTGTGAAGCAAGCTCTTCTGCGATGTCGGCTATTTCGCGCTCATTGCATTCAAGTAAGGTGGCCTTGTCAGCCAGTTCTTCTTCAATGGCTTCAAGTCGACGACGAAGTTCAATAAGTTCTTGCAATCGGTCTGCTGCTTCGCGTAGCTCTGGCGAGCCGCTTTGGTCAAAATAGCGCACCAGCTCTTTGTCTGTTAGATTGCGTAATGAGGGTCCCATAGAAGTCCTTTCGTAGTGGATTCGCTAAATTTAATGTTAGCAAATGTTGTAACACTACACTATTCTATGTTAGCAATGCTTTCGTTGCAAGCGCCCTTAATCGGCTATTTATTAGGTGTAAACCCTTATATCTTTGTTATTGGACGTTAAAAAGCCCGACTGGTTGGGTCGGGCTGAATGTTTTGAGTCTGTATTTCTATTTTTCAACGTGAACGGTATGGCCGTCTTTGATTGTGAGGGACTCATTGGCGCTAACAACAAGTGATCCTTTTACTTTGACAGTCTTTTTCTCACGGTTGGTTCTGACGAATTCAAAGATTTCTGCTGCCAGCTCCTTTTCTTCCATCGCAGCTACAAAGGTTAAGGAGATGCCCATACTCCGAGCGGCGCTTATGTCGTCAAGCATGGCGTAGTGCACTTTGGGATTTTCCATGTCAACACACACTGCGAGCATCTTGTTAACTAAGCTGCCAGACATTTTTTCTAGGAGGAGAAGTTTGCCTAAGTTGCGACCTAAGGCTTCGTTTTTAAACTTAACTTGCTCGGTCACTATCAAGATCAATGAGGTCCCGTCGTAATAATCAGCTCTGCCTCGAATCGTTCCTTTTTTAAATACGGCATCAACGTATTTGTCGACTTCGTCTATGTGGTAATTGAGAGCATGAAAAACAGCTTGCTTAAAGTTTTTGGTTCTACTTTTCCATCTCTTTTCTTCTTCCGCCACAACAAACTCGTTTGACTGGGCCAATGCACCAATACCTAAATGAATTGGGTTGTTTTGGTCTGAAGATTGGTTGCGCGGGTCCCTAGAGCTTCTCAATCCCCCATTGAGTATGTTGGAGACGGCCTCAGCCATCTTAGAGGGTTCAAGATTTAACGCCTCCGATAACGGACCCTCAGTTGGCGGGAGCGCCTCTTGTTTGGCTCGCCATTCCCAGTATTCTTGTTCGTCTTTATCGCTGCCCATTTCAGCTATATCTTTTGGGGTCATCCAATATTCGCGCGTCCCATCCTTGTTGTAATCAATGGTGTCGAGGGTTGAGACTTTATCGTCCAACAAATATAAAACATGCCACCATGCGCGATCACCTTTGAAGGATGCCATTTCAACTATTTGCTCAATAGTCGGTTCACTTCTGGCGGTTTCCCAGTGGGCAATTGAAGAGCGTTTAACGGGCTCTTTAAATCGTTTACCAAACATCTCTTGTGTTCTATCGCCAAGGGATTTGCGCAAATCGATGATTTTTGGGGCTAGATTTTGATACTTTTGTACCATTTTAATCTTTCCTGTTTCTGTTGATAGCTTAGCTTACATCATCCTAATACACGTTGTCAACGAATTTGATATCAACAGTTGCATAAATGTTGTAACACGGATAACATCGCCAGCATGAACATCAAGGAAATTGTTACAGCCCTAGGGGGTCCAACCAAAATAGGCGCAACGCTGGGTATCAGGCCGCAGGCGGTGTCCTTATGGGTCATCCATGACCGTATTCCCACAGACAGAATCCCGTCTTTGATCCGAATTGCCAAGGGTCGGGGCATCCATTTGACACCCGAAGAACTACGTGCCGACTTGGATTGGGCTGCGCTTCGCTAGCGGTTACTTCTTCTTTGACTTCATAAATCCCTATGAACCCCACTTATAAGAAGACAACCCTATGCCAGATACAACTACGCCCGGAGCAAGTCCGGGTGAATGGAGTCACTTTGACCTGATTCTTGGATTACGTGAGGACTTGCTGCCGGCGGTGTGTAACCTGCAAGCGCCAATCTCGCCAAAATCCAGCCTAAAAAAGCTAGGCAAAACGCCCAGTCAATACAACAGCAAGCGATTCGCCACTGGTTTTGTTGATTGGACGCAGCATAAAACCAATCAAAACGAAATTGACAAGTGGAGCAAAGAGCCGGAGTACGGTATTTGCCTGCAAACGCGCAAAGTCAGAGCCATTGATGTGGATGTACCTGACGCGGAGCTTGCACAAGTCATTGGGCAATTTATAGAAACCCACCTGAGTACCAAGCTTCCAAAACGCATGCGTAGTAACTCAGGCAAGTTCTTGCTGGCGTTCACACTTGAAGGTGATTTAGCTCACCGCGAAGTGCCGGTCGAAGGTGGTGTGATCGAATTTCTCGGCAGCGGACAGCAGTTCATCGCCCTTGGGATGCATGAGTCGGGCGTGCCTTACGAATGGGCTGGTGGGTTGCCTATTGAGATACCAGTTCTTGGGCTTCAAGAGTTTGAGGACTTGTGGCAGATGCTGGTTGCAACTTTTGCAACAGGCGAAGACTCTATTGGCTCTGGCGTTCAGCGTAAGCAGGGTCCCACCATAGAAATGGATGACACCACTGCTGACTACTTGCATCAAAACAATTTAGTACTTGGTGTGGGGCGAGGCGATAGCCTTCTTATCAAGTGCCCATTTAGTGATGAGCACAGCAGTGGTAATGATGGTGACGGCTCAACGGTTTACTTTCCCGCGGGTACTAATGGCTATCAACAAGGCCATTTCAAATGTTTGCACGCGCATTGCAAGGCAAAAAAAGACGAAGAGTTTGTCGAAGCCTTGGGCGTAATAACTGCTGCGTTTGAAGTTTTGACTCCAGCTGCGCCACCAAAACCGTGGCCAAACTTTAGAAGAGACAAGCAAGGGCGTATCTATTCGACGTTGCGTAATTTAGAAATGGCCGTTGAGCGATCTGACGTTGCAGCAATGGAGTTGGGCTTTGATGAGTTCAAAGACGAAATCGTAAGGGCACAAACAAACACACAGGATTGGGTCTCATTCAAAGACTCTGACTATGTGGAGTTGCGATTGCACCTAGAGAAGATTGGCTTTATGACCATTGGTCGTGAGCTAATTCGAGATGTAGTGTTGATGATTGCTGAGCGCAATCGATTTGATTCGGCAAAGCTGTGGCTAAACACTCTAGTGTGGGACGGTATCCCGCGGGTGACGAACTTCTTGCGTGATTACATGGGGGCTGAAGATACAGACTATGTGCGCGGGGTATCCAACTACTTATGGAGTGCTTTGGCCGGTAGGGTACTAAATCCTGGTATCAAATCGGACATGGTCCCAATTTTGGTTGGCAGTCAAGGCGCAGGTAAAAGCTCCGGTGTTTCTGCGATGGTGCCCGATATGCAGTTCTTTACAGAGATCAGCTTTTCAGAAAAAGACGACAACCTTGCACGCATGATGCGAGGTCGTTTGCTTGCTGAGATCGGCGAGTTGCGTGGTCTCAACACCAAGGACCTTGAATCCATTAAAGCCTTTGTTACGCGCCAACAAGAGAACTGGGTCCCCAAGTACCGTGAGTTTGCTATCTCTTACCCTAGGAGGACTGTGTTTATTGGTACGACCAACAACAATGAGTTTTTATCGGACGAGACGGGCAATAGGCGTTTCTTGCCAGTCAAAACACCGTTTGTTGATGTGTATGAAATACGCAGTGATTGCTTGCAGCTATGGGCTGAGGCAGCGAGCATGTTTTCAATGCTTGGCATTCAATGGCGTGGCATGGAGCAGTTGGCTTTAGAGACGCACAGAGAGCACATGGTTGTTGATCCTTGGCTAGATCAAGTGCGTAGATGGCTGCATGAACCATCTTATTTAACGGGAATCAAGCCGGTTGAACAGGACTACGTGACAGCAGATGAGGTCTTGCGTGGTGCTATTGGATTTGAAACAAAGCACATTACAAAGCGTGAAGAAATGCGTGTCAGCCGAACACTAGGCGCTCTTAGATTTACAAAAGAACGTCGTACTGTTAACAACCACAGAATTTACGTCTATTTTCCAGAAATTACCCAACTTGCCCAACCAGCTTTGGCCGAGGTAGGGCACGGGTAGCCCGCATGAGCATTGGCTTTACCCAACCTGCCTAACCTGCCTAACCTTAATTATTTAAGGGGTCCAAAGAGACACTATATATGGCGCTCTGGGTATATATAGGAAAACGTCGTGGCAGGTTGGGCAGTTGGGCAGCGCAAGTATTTCGCCGGCAAATTAGTTTGATGTTTTAAGACGTTTTTTGCTTGGTAGGTGTACGCATGATGAATGCGTTAGCAAATAAAGTTCATTACAACTGGTGCTACTTGTATTTGCTATCACTCCTTGCAAATGCGATAGGCCCAACGCCATCGCTGTCCCAGTGGCGCACACAAATAACGACAGCACAACGCAATGTGATGAGACGAGCCGCGCAGTTTGCCTTCTTACTGGTCTAGCGGCGGCAGGTGCGTATTTTTAAAAGGATTTCGCGCATGATCAAAAAAGTCCCTGTCAACGAATACGGCAAACGCATTGGTGAGGGTCACCCTCGCTCACGGCTTACAGATGAGCAGATAGATCGAATTCGTGATTTGCACGAAGAACACAACTTGACCTATTTGCAGCTTGGCGAGATGTACTCAGTGCCGCGGACAACTATTGCTTCAATATGCCAGTACGCAAGGCGTGCGCAGACTCCGTTTGGGTGGAAGAGGTTGCAGGTTGAAGTTGCTTAGTTTACAAATGGTTGCAAGATGAGAAGTGCTATTTGCGAAACTAAGTACACCACCCCGGCACCAAAGAAAACATAAGCGTACAGCTTGATAAGTTTTGCTATAAAAAACCCCAAAACTACACCTAGTTTTAATTTCAGCCAAACCTCGATTGCATCTAAAGTTGAGAAAAACTTTTCAATTATTTCATCAATTATTGTGAATTTCATAACTTTTCTTTTTTGCTCTCAATAAACGCTTCTACCTCTGCGAGATTCCAAACAAGCACCTGAGGTCCTAGCTTAATTGGTTTTGGAAATCTTCCGGCCTTTACCCAACGCCAGATAGTGACTGGTGCTATTGGTAGCATGCCTTGGCGCTTTGGAGTTGATGTCAGTTGGTTTAAGCGGATGTATTTAATCATCTTGCTTGAAGTTTTTTAGACTTGCGTGAAAGAATTTTTAGACTTATTGGAATTATTTGTTTCTTACATCAGGCATTCCAAGCATAGAACCTTTTTCAAATGGTGTATCAATGCTTACGCATTTATTTCGCCTGATTGCATCCGCTAATTCTTCATCTGTTCTGCAATAGTGAACTTCTTTTTGACATTCACGACAAAAACCTATTTTTTTATCGTCAGTCTCTTCTAAGTCTTCAAAATCCATGTTGCATCTATAAGCAAATGTGCAATTGCGAATAGTGATTGACTTTGTATTCTTGAAATATTTATCGTTCATCACTTTATTTGAATTGATTTTTGATTGAAAACTAGCTGTTTTTTCTGAATGATGCTTTAGCTTGTGTTGCTAATTCAAGGATTGCAGCACGCTGCTCGTCTGTAATGTCGGGTTCAACTCTGAGACGGTATTGCTTCCAAGCACCTTCGTATGGGAGAACTTCTAAACCAGAGTTTTCAATGATTTCGTCATATTCTTTAGTTTTTGGTAGTTTGAATTTCATAACCAAAGAACTTTTTTGAGGGCGGAAATTTATAAAGTTAAAAGCTGCACCATTTAGATACAGACCAATGTAGTGCTTGTTGTACTTTAGTGATGCTTGAGGTTCAACTTCAGTAACTATCTCCATTAACTTATCAACAATCTCGAGCGATTTACGAGAACCTTTCTTTTCCCAGAAAGAACGGTCAGTGGGTTCAGCGACAGGTTCGTCTTCTTCAACCAAGCCATAACTAATTTCATCTAGAACCTTTACAAACGTAAGAGCTGTTTGATCCCCAACTCTATAAGCAGTCATTTTTAAAGCAATAAGCGGTATAGCTCCATTGAAAAGTTGGATCACATTTAGAAATCGGGATGTTATTTCTTCAGCAATGATGACGGCAGCATGTTCATATTGCGGATATCTTTTGCGCTCAATATCCCAGTATTCAACTGTCCGGATGATGTGACTCTCGTCAACTGAGCCCAATTGGATTTCAACTTCGTATCGCTTTAATGTTTCTGCATCTTGTAGCAATAAATCCAACCTGCCTGAGCTAGTTTGAATACGTTCTTTGTCTCGAAGAATTAAATCACCAAGACCAAGGATGGATGGGTCATCTGCTATTTGCTCTTGTACCCACTTCTCTGTAAGTGTTGGGTCTTTTTTGAGATTGATTGTTTTAAGTTTCAAGTTCATGGTCTATCCAGAAGTACGCATCACATTTGATTTTGACATCAAAATGCTCAGCATGACCACTAAAGTACTGAAAACTAGAGGAAACACTGCCAACTTAAAGCGCGCCGGTATGGGGCGTCCAAAAGGTGTACCTAATAAGGCCACAAAGGCTCTGAAGGAGATGATCCTTGGGGCCTTGGATCAAGCGGGAGGAGAGCAGTACCTACTTTCTCAAGCTCAGGCTAATCCAGTTGCCTTTATGACGCTGATTGGCAAAGTCTTGCCTTCGGAAATCCAAGCCCAGTTGACTGGCGCTTTGAGTGTCTATGTGAACACCGGTATAGATAGAACACAAGTTGAGTAGGGTAAACGTAGACCTCAACTATTACCCTCGCGCATGGCAGCGGGAGTGTCACGCTAATCGCAAGCGCTTTACTGTTTTAGCTTTGCACCGCAGAGC
>CAIRQX010000013.1 GCA_903880855.1 uncultured Burkholderiales bacterium
CTTGGATGCTTTGTGGGTTTTTCAATAAACCATTGGCCAATTCACGAATCTCGTCGCTGAAGGTGGCTGAGAACAACAAGCTTTGCTTGTCTTTAGGCACCAATGCCAAGATTTTTTTGACGTCATGGATGAAGCCCATGTCGAGCATTCGGTCTGCTTCGTCCAGCACCAGCATTTGCACGGTGGAGAGATCAAGTTCGCCTTGTTGCTGCAAGTCGAGAAGACGACCCGGGGTAGCTACCAAAATATCGACGCCCTTTTGGATGCGCGCGATTTGGGGGTTCATACCCACACCGCCAAAAATTACGGCGGAGGTCAGTTGCAAATATTTGCCATAGGTGCGCACCGACTCTTCAACTTGTGCCGCGAGTTCACGGGTAGGGGTGAGCACCAAGGCGCGCACACCGTAGACGCCAAATTTGTTCTCGGTGCTGCGACTCATGGTGAGCTTGTGCAACATGGGCAGGGTAAAGGCAGCCGTTTTGCCTGTGCCGGTTTGGGCGCCGGCAAGCAAGTCTTGGCCAGCTAAAACAGCTGGTATGGCCTGCGCTTGGATGGGGGTGGGAGTTTCGTAGCCCTGTTCGAGTACGGCTTTCAGGATGGCCGGAGCCAAATTCAATTCTTCAAAGTTCATGGTAGGGCGCTCTTGTCCGAGCGCATGGCACCAACCCGCTTGGCCCGAGGGCCACCCAGTCAAGGTCGGCAATGTTTACAGGTGAGCGGTATGGCCTACAAACTAAAAATACGTTTGGGGCCTGCTCCAGCAGAAGTGCTGATGTTGCGGCAACTGGCGGCGGCAACGAAGGCTATTGTGGCATGGATCGTGGGTGCGGGGGATAATCGTTGTTTTAATGCTTTGCTTCCCGAAAGAACATACCCCATGGCCCAGTACGTTTTCACCATGAACCGCGTCGGCAAGATCGTGCCGCCTAAGCGCCATATCTTGAAAGATATTTCCCTGAGTTTTTTCCCCGGCGCCAAGATCGGTATGTTGGGTTTGAACGGTTCGGGTAAGTCCACCCTGCTCAAGATCATGGCGGGTGTCGACACCGAGATCGAAGGTGAAGCCACGCCCATGCCAGGCATCAAGATTGGCTATTTGCCGCAAGAGCCCAAACTCAATGACGCTGAGACCGTGCGCCAATCTGTCGAGGGCGGCATGGGCGACGTGCTTTCCGCAAAAAACCGTTTGGAAGAAATTTACGCGGCCTACGCTGAGCCTGACGCAGATTTTGACAAACTCGCTGCTGAACAGGGCGAACTCGAAGCCATTATTGGAGCAGCAGGTACCGATAGTGAACACCAACTTGAGATCGCCGCAGATGCATTGCGCCTGCCCCCATGGGAAGCCGTGATCGGCAACCTCTCTGGTGGCGAAAAGCGCCGCGTGGCTTTGTGCCAGTTGTTGCTCTCTAAGCCAGACATGTTGCTGCTGGATGAGCCCACCAACCACTTGGATGCCGAATCGGTCGATTGGTTAGAGCAATTCCTTGCCCGTTTTTCTGGCACTGTGGTGGCAATTACCCATGACCGCTACTTCTTGGACAACGCCGCCGAGTGGATCTTGGAACTTGACCGCGGCCACGGTATTCCATGGAAGGGCAACTACAGCACTTGGTTAGAGCAAAAGCAAGACCGCCTCGAGAAAGAGCAAAAAGGTGAAGACGCCCGTGCCAAAGCGCTGAAGAAAGAACTCGACTGGGTCCGTCAAAACCCCAAAGGTCGTCAAGCCAAGAGCAAGGCGCGTATCGCCCGCTTTGAAGAGTTGTCCGATTTCGACTACCAAAAACGCAACGAGACACAGGAGATTTTTATCCCCGTAGCAGAGCGTTTGGGTCAAGAGGTGATTGAGTTCATCAACGTCACCAAGTCGTTTGGCAACCGCGTGTTGATCGATAACCTGAGTTTCAAAGTGCCGCCAGGCGCGATCGTCGGCATCATCGGACCGAACGGCGCCGGTAAGTCGACGCTGTTTCGCATGATTGCGGGTCAGCAACAGCCCGACAGCGGCGAAGTCAAGATTGGCCAAACCGTGCAGATGGCTTTTGTAGAGCAGTCACGTGAGGATTTGGCAAACGACAAAACTGTCTGGGAAGACGTTTCGGGCGGTCACGATATCTTGACGGTGGGTAAGTTTGAGATGGCCAGCCGCGCGTATTGCGGACGTTTTAACTTCAACGGTGGTGACCAGCAAAAACGCGTTGGCACGCTTTCAGGGGGCGAGCGCGGACGCTTGCATTTAGCCAAAACACTCATCGCTGGCGGTAACGTGTTGTTACTCGACGAACCGTCCAACGACTTAGATGTAGAAACCTTGCGTGCTTTGGAAGACGCGTTACTGGAATTTGCCGGCAGCATTATGGTGATTAGCCATGACCGCTGGTTCTTAGACCGCATTGCAACGCATATCTTGGCCTGCGAAGGCGACTCGCAATGGACGTTTTTTGACGGCAACTACCAAGAATACGAAGCCGACAAGAGGAAACGTTTGGGTGAAGAAGGTGCCAAGCCCAAGCGAACGCGATTTAAGGCGCTTAAGTAATCGCCGGCCACCAGCCTTGGCCAAAGCGTAAGTCTTTGGCCGCACGCACCGCATTCACCACTGCCATGGCGGTGACCTCTGCGGCTAAGGTGCTGAGCAACATCATGTCAGCGGCTTGACCGCTGGTGCCCGTTCCTAATGCAAACAAGGTGTCGCCGTCCATGGGCGTGTGGACGGGGCGAATGCTTCGTGCCAAACCATCGTGCGCGACTTGGGCCAAGCGGTGGGCTTGCGGTTTATTTAGAACAGCGTCTGTAGCCACCACGCCTATGGTGGTGTTGCTTCCAGTTTGTGGCTTGGAAATACCGTGGCCATTGAGCTGTGCTTGGCGAATGTCCATTAGGGTCCGGCTATCAGCAGATATGCGGGCGCCGGCCAGCAATTGGCCTGTTTGCGGATCTATGACATCGCCCAGTGCATTGCAGACTACCAAGGCTGCCACCGTTACGCCATTGACGCACAGACTGGCGCTTCCAATCCCACCTTTCATGGCGCAATCTGGGCCGTTGAGCTTGCCCAGCGTGGCGCCTGCGCCCGCGCCCACATTGCCTTGCAGCACTGGTTCTGAGGATGCGGATTGGCAGGCAAGGTAGCCGGCTTCAAGGTCGGGTCGAATACGCAGACTTTTTGTAGGTGTATCACCCGAAAAATCGTCGACCCATAAATCAAAGATAACTGCGGCAGGCACGACGGGCACGATGGCCGGCCCCAATTGAAAGCCATGTCCGCGCTCTTCAAGCCAGCGCATCACGCCACCTGCCGCATCCAAGCCATAAGCGCTGCCTCCCGTCAACAAAACTCCATGCACCACTTGCACTGTGTTGGAGGGAGATAGCGCCTCGGTATCGCGGGTGCCAGGCGCGGCGCCCCTTACATCCACGCCAGCTACTGCGCCTTCAGGACAAAGCACAACAGTGCAACCGGTAGGGCGCCGGTCGTCGGTGTAGTGGCCTACCAAGATGCCCTGCAGTGAAGTTAAAGAATTGTTATGTGTTGCTTTCATCATTTTTTATAATTAAAATTAATAATAATGTATTAATTTAAGTGTTTTGCGTTTTGAAGGAGTATTTGATGGAATTTGCAATGGGATCAGATGGCTATGAAAGTTTTTGCGGTACCAGTTATGCATCAAAAATGCTGGGAATATCGATTGGCACCGTTCAAGGCTTGGTGGAGAGAAACGAATTGCGGGCTTGGCGAACGAATGGCGGTCATCGTCGCATTTCTTTGAAATCGATACAAGAGTACCAGCATCGGCACAACCTCCACCCTAATGCATTGATGTTTGGAGAGGATCGGCTCAAAGTCGTCGTAGTCGAAGATGATGAATCCACCCGTTTGATGTTGCAAACTAATTTTGATCGCTGGGGCTTACCCCTAGACGTAATGATGTACGCCTCCGCCATCGAGGCCATGTTGGATATGCCGAGCCTGTATCCGCAAGTTTTATTGACAGATCTGGTGATGCCACGTGTCAACGGTTTTGATTTCGTTAGAACCCTAAACGAGCACGGTAGTTTTAAAAGCATGGCGGTCGTCGCCATGACGGGCCTGCGCCCAGAGCAGGTAAAAGCAAAAGGCGGCTTACCCGAGGGCGTTCAGTTATTACATAAACCGATTGATCTCGAATGGTTACGAGGATTTTTAGGGGCGCTAATTTCGGTGCGTCAAATCAACCAACGTCTTCAGGCCGAGAAAAACGCGGCAGCTACCTGACATAAATACCGATAGGGGCTTCCCGAATGGGCAAATGCGTGTCTGCCCGTTAACCTTGCCTACATGAAACCGCATTACTCATTTTGGCCCGCCAGATTGCCCCATTCACTCTCCTTGCCTGAGACAACGCTATGGGACAACTTAGATATTAGTGCACGTCGCTTCCCGAACAAAGACGCATTGATTTTTTTAGGCACCCGGCTGACTTACGCTGATTTACGCAAGCAAGCTGAAAAACTGGCTGCGTATTTACAAGGTGTGGGTGTACAAAAAGGTGATCGTGTTATTTTGAATATGCAAAACTGCCCGCAATTGGTGATTGCACATTTTGCGATCCTGCGCGCCAATGCAGTCGTTGTTCCTGTCAATCCGATGAACCGTTCTGAAGAACTCAAGCACTACATTACCGACCCAGATGCTCAGATTGCCATCACCACGGCAGACTTGGCAACTGATTTAGCCAAAGCCAGTAATGAACTGCCTGCTGGTCAAGGGCTGAAACATATGGTGGTCACGCATTTCACAGACGCATTCCATGCAGATGTGCAAGGTGATGACGCGCCACCAGCCGCTTGGCATGACTGGCTTTTTACAAAGCATGCCTTGCCCCAACTGGAAGGTGGCGAAGTACTAGATTGGCCACATGCTTTGGCAAATAAATTTGCATTGGGCCCTGTGACGGTAGGTATCGAAGACTTGGCGGTACTTCCCTATACCAGTGGCACCACTGGGTTACCCAAAGGTTGCATGCATCCGCATCGCAGCATCATGCATAACGCCATGGCCTCGGGCTATTGGGGAAATGGCACCCACGAAAACATTGGCCTTTTGGTCGTGCCGATGTTCCACATCACTGGCATGACAAGCGTGATGCATTCGGGAATTTATTTGGGTGCGACTTTGGTGTTGATGCCGCGATGGGAGCGTGAGTTGGCAGGACGCTTGATCTCTAAATGGCAAGTCACCCATTGGACGAATATTCCCACCATGGTGATTGATTTATTGGGCAGCCCCAATTTCGATAAGTTTGACTTAAAGAGCTTGGTGCATATAGGTGGCGGTGGTGCCGCAATGCCGCAAGCCGTCGCGCAACGTTTGTTAGATTTATATGGTTTGAGTTATTCAGAAGGATATGGACTGACGGAGACAGCCGCGCCTTCACACAACAACCCGCCAGATAACCCCAAGCAGCAGTGTTTGGGTATTCCTTTTATGAGCGTCGATGCACGGGTGGTTGATCCAGAGACTCTCGAGGAAGTACCACCCGGGCAGTCTGGTGAAATCGTGATGCATGGCCCGCAAATATTCAACGGATATTGGAAGCGCCCAGATGCGACTGAAGCTGCGTTTTTTGATATGGACGGAAAGCGTTTCTTTCGTTCAGGTGATTTGGGTCGTGTCGATGAAGACGGATATTTCTTCATCACCGATCGACTCAAACGCATGATCAATGCCTCGGGTTTCAAAGTGTGGCCCGCTGAAGTGGAGGCTTTGATGTTCAAACATCCTGCTATTCAAGAAGCATGCATTATTTCTACCCACGATGCCTACCGCGGAGAAACAGTCAAAGCTGTTGTTGTTTTACGCGCGTCCCATAAAGACCAATTGAATGAGCAAGACATCATTAATTGGTGTCGCGAAAACATGGCGATCTACAAAGCCCCAACGCATGTGCAGTTTGTCGATGCCTTGCCAAAGAGCGGTAGCGGCAAAGTGATGTGGCGTGCTTTGCAGGAGGCAGAAGCTGTATCCAATACCGAATCAGCTACAGCGAATGCCTGACCGCTGTTGATTGACAAAATCTAACCAATTCGATGCGGTTACCCGTGTGACAGCGCGAGATTTGCAATGCAGTTAAGCTACTGCCGTGCTTACACTTTCAGTCCTTGATCAATCTGCTGCTGGCGCAGGACGCCAGCAAGACGCCACTATCCGACAAACCCTCGCGCTTGCATCTAAGTGCGAAGCATGGGGCTACAAACGTTTTTGGGTGAGCGAGCACCATAGCCATCCCAGCATTGTTGGAACAGCACCAGAAGTTTTGATGGCAGCGATTGCTGCGCAAACTACACGTATTCGTTTGGGTAGTGCGGGTGTCATGCTTCCGCACTACGCACCTTTGAAAGTGGCTGAGCAATTTCGTGTGCTCGATGCTTTAGCACCAGGCCGTATTGACTTAGGTGTTGGCCGCGCCCCGGGAAGTGACGGGCGTACTGCGCAACTACTTAACCCCGATCGCTATGCCAGCGACAACTTCCCTCAGCAAGTGATGGAATTACAAGCTTGGGTGACTGGTGAGCCACTTCCTGCAGGGCACCCAGGGCATGGCGTGTTTGCCTATCCCAGTGGCCCTACATCGCCGAATGTTTGGATGCTGGGTAGTTCAGACTATGGCGCACAACTCGCGGCGCATTTGAGTTTGCCGTATGCGTTTGCGTATTTCATTACCGATGGTCAAGGCGCTGACCAAGCGATGCATTTGTATCGCAATAATTTCCGCCCCAGCGAAGCTAGACCAAAACCCGAAGCCGTTATTTGCGTATGGGCCTTGGCCGCAGATACCGAAGAAGAAGCTTGGCGACTGTTTGAAAGTCGCGCCCGCTGGAAGATGGACCGCAACCTTGGACGCATCGACGCCATATTGCCACCTAACCAAGCGGTACGCGATTACTCAGCAGGTGAGCAACGTGCTTTAGCAGACTTAAAAGACAACGCTTTGGTGGGAACTGCTAAACAGGTCGTTAGTAAATTGCGCGCACTTGCAGAGCGTTTGCAAATAGAAGAAATCGTCGTCATTACTTGGACGCATGATCCAGTTGCCCAAGCGCGTTCCTATGAATTACTGGCGCAAGAAATTTTATAAATCCCAACCCATTGGAGTGCCCTATGTTTTCAACCGCAATCGCTGGTAGTTTGCCCAAGCCTGAGTGGCTTGCTGAGACCAACAAACTTTGGCCCAAATGGCAGGCCGAAGGCGATGCGCTGATGCGCGCCAAAGCCGATGCCACCCTGTTGTGGATCAAAGCCCAAGAAGACGCAGGCCTAGATGTCATTGGTGATGGTGAACAATCGCGCCAACACTTTGTGCACGGGTTTTTAGAGCAAGTAGAAGGTATTGACTTTGAAAACAAAGTCACCATGGGAATTCGCAATAACCGTTACGACGCGCAGGTGCCACAAGTGATAGCACCCTTGCGACTCAAAGGCCGTGTTCACGCATTCGAAGCGCAACTCGCGCGTGCCCACACCAAGAAAAAACTCAAATTCACATTGCCAGGTCCCATGACCATCGTCGACACCGTGGCCGACCGTTTTTATGGCAAAGACAAAGACCCCGTGCAAGGCCGCATTGATATGGCGTTTGCATTTGCTGAGTTGCTCAACCAAGAAGCTTTGGCTTTGCAGGCTGATGGCGTAGATATCGTCCAATTCGATGAGCCTGCTTTCAACGTCTATTTAGACGAAGCTGCAGATTGGGGCGTCAAAGCCTTAGAGCGCGCTGCCCAAGGTTTGACATGCACCACAGCTGTTCATATTTGCTATGGTTATGGCATCGAAGCCAACAACAATTGGAAAAAAACTTTGGGTGACGAATGGCGTCAATACGAAAAAGTATTTCCTGCATTGGCTAAGAGCAGTATCAAGCAAGTCAGCTTGGAGTGCTTTAACTCGCATGTGCCACCGGAGATGATGGCTTTGCTTAAAGACAAAGATGTGATGGTTGGTGTGATTGATGTGGCGAGTGAAGAAATTGAAACACCTGAGCAAATTGCTGACACGATTGGCAAGGCTTTGCAGTTTGTGCCTAAGCATCGTTTGATTGCTTGTACCAATTGTGGGTTGGCGCCTATGGGTCGGGATGTTGCTATGAAGAAGTTGCAAGCTCTGGCAGATGGGGCTGCTTTGGCTCGTCTTCGTTACGCCTAAGTTCTACTTTTTACTTCTTTGGCGTAGGGGGATGGGGTTGGGCATCTGTTTACGCTCATGTCCCCCGATTCAGGCTACGCCTGAATCTCCTCCTTTACTTCGCTACAACAGATACCCAACCCCATCCCTTCGTGCACGAGGGAATGTCTGCTCGCAGTTGACTTTGCAAACTTTCGCCCAAAGGCTTATACGGCTTGGGTGCCTTGTGTAGCGAAGTAAAGGAGGAGAGAGGCGCTTAGCGCCTCTCGGGGGACATGAGCGTAACAAGGCACCCAAGTCGTATGGGCCGTGCAACGCTAAACAACTCCTACTATGACAACGAAATAAACCGAAGGATAAAAAGACTTAAAGGCGCTCAAAAACAGCAGCAATCCCCTGCCCGCCACCAATACACATAGTCACCAAAGCATATTTCCCTTGGATACGTTGGAGCTCGTGCAAAGCCTTCACGGTAATCAATGCACCAGTAGCACCAATAGGATGCCCAAGAGAAATACCAGAACCATTGGGATTGACCTTGGCTGGATCAAGACTGAGTTCTTTAGTTACAGCACACGCTTGCGCAGCAAACGCTTCGTTGGCTTCGATCACGTCCATATCGTTGGTGGTTAAACCTGCTTTTTGTAAAGCTAAGCGTGACGCAGATACAGGGCCCATACCCATAATTTTTGGGTCGAGTCCTGTGTGTGCATAAGCTACTAAGCGGGCCAAAGGTTTTGCGCCGCGTGCCTGAGCCGTTTTGGCTTCCATCAAAACGACTGCGGCTGCTGCATCGTTGATACCTGATGCATTGCCGGCCGTGACAGTGCCGTTTTCTTTAATGAAGACTGGCTTTAATTTCGCCATGTCTTCTAGCTTGCAATCTGCGCGGAAGTGCTCGTCTAGTGTGTACGCTACTTCGCCTTTTCTGCTCTTGAGCATGACGGGTGTGATTTGGTCTTTAAAGTAACCTGCTTCTGTTGCACGCTGTGCACGGTTATGACTTTGTACCGCCAAGGCATCTTGCATTTCACGGGTGATGCCGTATTTGGCGGCAACGTTTTCAGCGGTGACGCCCATATGGATGGTGTGGAATGGGTCATGTAATGCGCCGACTACCATGTCGACCATCTTGCTGTCGCCCATGCGTGCGCCCCAGCGTGCACTTAACGATGCATAGGGACCGCGACTCATGTTTTCTGCGCCGCCTCCAATAGCGATATCGCAATCTCCGAGCATGATGGCTTGGCTGGCAGACACAATCGCTTGCAACCCAGAACCGCACAGGCGATTCACATTGAAAGCGGGTGTGTCTTCAACGCAACCTCCGTTGATCGCCGCAACGCGCGACAGGTACATGTCTTTGGGTTCGGTATTGAGAACATGGCCAAAGACCACGTGGCCAACGTCTTTTCCTTCTACGCTTGCACGCGCGAGTGATTCACGCACGACTTGAGCCGCAAGTTCTGTTGGTGGCGTATCTTTCAAGCTGCCACCATAGGTTCCAATCGCGGTGCGCACACCGCTGACAACGACTACTTCACGCATAGATATCTCCTGATTTGGTTTGTGAAAAATAGAAAAACTAATGAGAGCCGGATTCAAGTCCGGCAGGTCATGAAAATTTTATGCGCATGCCCTAATGGGAAAAGCTTGTGAATGGTGGGAATGCAGACCATGAAAGCGCTGAATCAAAAGACAAGGGTTCTTCTGTAAATGGATGCGCCAATTGGATGCTTTTGGCATGCAACATGAGTCTGGGTGTCAAAGCACGTACTTCAGGGGGGGCATACAAAGAATCTCCCAACATAGGATGGCCAATGCTTTGCATATGCACGCGAAGTTGGTGCGTGCGGCCGGTAACGGGTTCGAGTTCTATCAAACTGGCGGAGTCGCTCGACTCCAGCATTCGCCAGCGACTTTGGCTGGGTTTGCCATCTGGATGGATGATGTGCAATGGCCGATTGGGCCAATCCAGCAATATCGCACCTTCAATCAAGGCCCATCCATCAGCGTCTTTTTCAATGGGCTCTGGCTTGCCAACTACAACCGCCATGTAGCGCTTATGGACCTGTCTTGTTTCAAAAGCCTTGCTAATTCGGCGTTGCGCTTCAATACCACGCGCCATGATGAGTAAGCCGGACGTATCTTGGTCAAGCCTATGCACCACCAACGCATCTGGGTAGATCGCTTGAACGCGCTTGGACAAACAATCTTGTTTGTCAGGTCCCCTGCCTGGAACAGACAACAAACCACTGGGTTTGTTGAGAACGAGCATATGCTCGTCAAAATACACAGGGGTCATGCGTCAGAGAAACTTATTTGTTTTTGATTTTTCCGCGTGGTGCGACATAAGTCGTTGGCGGGTTCGGTCTGTCAGAGGTAGAGGTTTTGGGAGGTGACGTGTCCTTTTTAGGCTTCTTGGTCATCTTGTTGCTATGTTGTTCGCCTTTGGCCATATCACCTTCTTTGTAAATATCTCAAACCGAGATAGTAGAGGCATGGTACTAGACCATTCGCGCTACTTACCCCAAGTGTCTTTAAGGCCTGTAATCCTATTAAAAACTAACTTGCCGGGGGCCTGGTCTATACGATCAGCAACAAAGTACCCATGGCGTTCGAATTGAAAATGTTGGCCTGCTGTGCTGTTAGCCAAAGATGGTTCCACGTAAGCAGTGATGACCTTCAAGCTGTCTGGGTTCAAGGCCGCTAAAAAGTCTTTGCCACCCGCATCAGGTTGTGGGTCGTTGAACAATCTGTCGTACATACGCACTTCAGCGCTCAAGCCGTCGTTTACCGCAACCCATGTGATGGCTGCACTGGCTTTCACCGTCGCACTTCCTGGGGTCCCGCTCTTAGTGTCTGGAATCACAGTCGCTTCAATTTCTGTGATGTTTCCTAAGGCATCCTTTACGCAACCAGCGCACTCAATGACATATCCGCCCTTGAGTCGCACTTTGTTGCCTGGGAACAGCCTTTTGTAGCCTTTAGGTGGAACCTCTTCAAAGTCTTCGCGTTCAATCCACACTTCTTTACCGATGGTGAAGTGGCGAACAGGAATCGCACTGTTATCAGTCTCGTCGTTTTTGTGGGGGAGTGCGGGTTGTTCGCAAGGTTCAATATGTCCTGCGCCCATCACTTCATCCCAATTGGTGAGAACCAACTTTACTGGGTTGAGAACCGCCATAGCGCGGTGTGCTTTGGTTTCGAGGTCTTCTCGCAAGCAACCTTCGAGCGTGCTGTAGTCAATCCAGCTGTCGCTTTTAGTAACGCCAATGCGCTCTGCAAACAATTGCAAACTCTCTGGGGTATAGCCACGACGACGCAAACCCACAATGGTGGGCATACGTGGATCGTCCCAGCCGCTGACCTTGTTCTCGTTCACCAATTGCGCTAATTTGCGTTTGCTGGTGATGACATAGGTGAGGTTAAGACGCGCAAATTCGTATTGTTTAGGAGCAGGAGCGGCCAATAACCCGTCGACTACACGACCATCATCTAAGGTGGTTTTTTCACAAAGCCTATCCATTAGCCAGTCGTAAAAAGGCCGCTGGTCTTCAAACTCCAGTGTGCAAATACTATGGGTAATTTGTTCCAGCGCATCTTCGATCGGATGGGCGAAGGTATACATCGGATAAATGCACCACGCGTCACCTGTGTTGTGGTGTGTTGCGCGACGGATGCGGTAAATGGCCGGGTCGCGCATATTGATATTGGGCGACGCCATATCAATTTTGGCGCGTAGTACTGCCGCACCATCTGCGAGATTGCCAGCACGCATGTCACGAAACCGCGCCAAGTTGTCCGCTGCACTGCGTGCGCGGAAGGGACTATTCACACCGGGTTTACCAAAGTCGCCGCGGTTGACGCGCATCTCTTCTGCGCTTTGTTCATCGACATACGCATGACCCGCTTCAATCAAACGTTCAGCGGCCGCGTACATGAAGTCAAAGTAATCGCTGGCTTGGTATTGGTGCAATGTGCCGTTGGCTTCCCAAGAAAAACCGAGCCAATGCACGGCATCCAAAATGGAATTGACGTATTCGGTATCTTCTTTTTCTGGATTGGTGTCGTCAAAGCGCAAATGGCAAACGCCACCGTAGTCACGTGCCAGTCCGAAATTGATGCAAATGCTTTTGGCATGTCCTATGTGCAAGTAGCCGTTGGGCTCTGGAGGAAAACGGGTGCGAATTTTCGCCAGATCTGGACTACCTTTGGCCTGATGCACGGCGCCTCCTGGTGTACCTGCCCAACGACGGTTGGCATAGGTGCCTTGCGCTAAGTCGGCTTCAATGATCTGGCGTAAAAAATTACTGGGCTTGTGATCAGTGTCAGTCGCAGAGTTGGCTGGTGTCGTCATCCCCTGATTTTAGGGGTGTACTACCGCGATAATTTGCGCTTCACAAGGAGTTGTATGGATTTTGTTGTTTTGCTCAAAGCCGCGGTCATGGGAATCGTGGAAGGCTTGACCGAGTTTTTGCCTATTTCGAGCACCGGTCACCTGATTTTGGCGGGCGCGTTATTGGGACTAGACGATGAAAAAGGTAAGGTTTTTGACATCGCCATTCAAACAGGCGCCATCTTCGCTGTGATCTTGGTCTATTGGCAAAAAATCTCAAGAACTGTCTTGGATTTGCCGACTGACATAACTGCAAGACGCTTTGCTGCCAACGTGGCCATCGCTTTTTTGCCTGCTGTGGTGCTTGGATTGCTGTTTGGTAAGCAAATCAAGTTGTATTTGTTTACGCCTGAAGTAGTGGCCAGCACATTCATTGTGGGTGGGTTAATTATTTTGTGGGTTGAACGCAAGTTAAAAGTGGACATGCCTCAAGATTTTCTTAGCGTTACCAGTGCTGAAGCTGCCGTAACTTTATCGTTAGAAGAGCAACCGGTGTCGCGTATTCAGAACGTAGACGAAATGACGCCCCTTGATGCGCTGAAAATTGGATTTGTGCAATGCCTCGCCATGATTCCAGGCACCAGTCGAAGCGGCGCGACCATCATTGGTGGAATGGTTTTAGGCCTTTCCCGCAAAGCCGCTACTGATTTTTCTTTTTATTTGGCGATTCCTACTTTGATAGGCGCCGGTGTCTATAGCCTGTACAAAGAACGTGCGCTTTTGAGTATGGCGGATGCGCCAACCTTTGCAGTCGGTTTACTCTTTTCCTTCATCAGCGCTTGGATCTGCGTGCGCTGGTTACTGCGCTACATCGCAAGCAATAGCTTTGTTCCGTTTGCTTGGTACCGTATTGTGTTTGGGATAGCGGTTTGGCTTACCGCCTATACGGGTTGGATTACTTGGAGTCCTTGAGTAACTTTTTAAGTTGGTACAAAGCATCCAAAGCATCTCTAGGGCTCAAGGTGTCTGGATCTATGTGAGATAGCTTGGCCTCTAGAGGTGAGGGGCCAGCGTCAATGGGCTCAGGCGGGGGCGCGAATAAATCGACTTGGGCTTTACCAGAGGCTGCGCCTGACTCTAGTGCATTCAATGCATGTTTTGCATGTTGCAAAACACTATTGGGAACACCGGCCAATCGTGCAACTTGAATGCCGTAACTGCGACTTGCAGGGCCTGCTTGAATTTCATGCAAAAACACAATGCCGCCGTTGCCGCCGCTGGCAGAGGACTCTGCTGCACTGACATGCACATTCATTGCTTGGCGGTGTTTCATAGGAAATTCGGTCAACTCAAAATAGTGGGTAGCAAACAAAGTGAAGGACTGCGATTTGTCATGCAAATGCGAAGCAATGCCCCCGGCCAAAGCCAAGCCGTCAAATGTTGATGTGCCGCGACCAATTTCATCCATCAAAACCAAACTGTTGGCGGTGGCGTTGTGCAAGATATGCGCTGCTTCCGTCATTTCCAGCATGAAGGTCGATTGCGCATTGGCTAAATCATCTGCTGCGCCAATGCGGGTATGGATGGCATCTATCGGCCCTAATGTGCAAGCACTCGCTGGCACATGGCTACCCATACTCGCTAACAACACAATCAAAGCGACTTGTCGCATATAGGTGGATTTACCGCCCATATTGGGGCCCGTTATCACTTGCATGCGCTGGTTAGGTCCTAAATGCGTGTCATTGGCAATAAAGGTTTTGGCAGATCCGTCATGCGTGCGCCCATGGGTTGCTGCAAGTCTGGCTTCCACCACAGGGTGACGCCCTTGTGTGATGTCAATACAAGGCGTATTCACAAAAGTGGGTGCGCACCAATGCAAGGTGATAGAGCGCTCTGCCAATGCGCACAAAGCGTCAAGCCTAGCAATAGCGCTACCCAGTTGGGTAAGCGCTGGCACATATGCTTGCAACATATCAAGCAGTTGTTCGTATAAAAACTTTTCGCGTGCCAGTGCGCGTTCTTGGGCACTCAAGGCTTTGTCTTCAAACGCTTTGAGTTCGGGGGTGATGAAGCGCTCAGCATTTTTCAACGTTTGGCGACGTCGATAGTCTTCTGGAACTTTATTCACTTGCCCTTGCGTGACTTCGATGTAAAAGCCATGCACCTTGTTGAACTGCACGCGCAAATTGGCAATGCCAGTGCGCTCTCGCTCACGGGTTTCTAGGGCGAGTAAGAAATCATCGCAATTCGTTTGGATGGCACGCAATTCATCCAAATCGCTGTCGTAACCGTCTCCAATCACCCCGCCCTCGCGCAGCAATGCAGCAGGCTCTGAAAGTAACGCGCGTGTAATTAAGGCGCCGCATTCAGGATTCACGTACATGTCTTGCGCCAAGCCTTGAAGCAGAGGACTTTGCGGAAGAAGCGGTTGCATTTGCAAGGCTTTTTGCAAAGCAATACCTAAAGCGACTAACTCACGGGGTCGAACTTGTCGCAAGGCAATACGCGCACTGATACGTTGCACATCGCCAGAACCCTTGAGTGCGTTGCGCAGTGCTTTGTAGGGCTCATGCAATGCGGTGTCTTGCAGCGCAGCTATGGCGTTTAAGCGCATAGTGGTTTGGGTGCGGTCCCGCTCTGGAGACAGCAACCATTGTTTGAGTTGGCGGCTTCCCATGCCCGTCATGCAGGTATCGAGCAGTGAGAACAGGGTGGGAGATTCTTCTCCACGCAAGGTTTGGATGAGTTCTAAATTGCGACGTGTACTCAAAGGTAAATCGATCAACGCGTCGTTGCGCACCACCACCACTTTGTGAACATGGGTCAATGCACGGCCTTGGGTATGCTCGGCGTAGGCGAGCAATGCATTGGCCGCTGCGTGCGCTTGGCCTACGTCTTGCGCATTCCAAGCCTGTAACGATGCTGCTTGCAGATGCGCCAGAAGTTCACGTGCACCCAGCGCTGAATCAAACTGCCAAGCAGGACGCAGTTGAATCGGCAGATGCATGCTGTCAGCTAGCGCTTGAATGGTTTTTTCAAACACGGGACTAACTTCTGCACTAAAGATCAATTCGCTTGGCGCTACATTGGCCACCCATTGCGGTAATTCAGCGCTATCGCATTCTGCCAAATACACCACGCCTTGTGTCACGCTCATCCAAGCCAGTCCCATGCCCGCTCGCTCGCTTTGGTGCACCGCCAACACAAAGCTTTCGGATTTATCGCTCAGCAAAGCGCTGTCTGTCAAAGTGCCGGGGGTGACTACGCGCACCACTTTGCGCTCGACAGGGCCTTTGCTGGTGGCAACGTCACCTACTTGCTCGCAAATCGCAACCGATTCCCCGAGTTTGAGTAAACGGGCCAAGTAGGTTTCAACCGAATGAAAAGGTACGCCTGCCATCACCACAGGCTGTCCAGCAGACTGTCCGCGCTGCGTGAGCGTGATGTCTAGTAAGCGAACGGCTTTTTCAGCATCTTCAAAAAATAATTCATAAAAATCGCCCATGCGATAAAACAACAGCGTGCTGGGGTACTCGGCTTTCAGCCGAAAGTACTGCTGCATCATCGGGGTGTGGGCTGATAAGTCTGACATGCTGCTTAGCTGACATTCGTATAAGAAATTTTCGCGCGCGACACTTAGTTTCTAAGGTGTGCTTGAAATAAAAATCACTTGGCTTCAGACGCCGGTGTTAAACGCAGGGTCTTGGTCGTTTCTGACACCTCGTGTTTTTCAGTAGCAGATGCAAATTTGGAATATTTGTGGAGCAATGGAACCATTTGCGCGTAAATACGTGGGTTGGCAGCCA
>CAIRQX010000014.1 GCA_903880855.1 uncultured Burkholderiales bacterium
GCAGCTGGAATTTTTGGCGCATTGCAGGATGGACAGCCCTCAGGCGTTACGCCAAGCCTCTCCCGTGCATTTGGCTAGCGCATTGGATGCGATGGATGATTTGACCCCTCGCGATGTATTGTTAAATTTAGGCGACAAGGTGTGTGCGGGGTTCGAGCAGTTTGCGCGCGTGATTGAAGTTGTCACACTAGACGATGCTGACCGCCAACATGCGCGTAGCCGTTGGAAACAATACACCGACCAAGGATTTGATATCGTTCGACATGATTTAATGTTGAAGGAATCAGTTGTCTGATGTTTCGTTTTCATATGTGCCAATATTTAGCCCAGTTTTTTTATTGCAATTTTTAAAACCCTAAGGAGTTCTGCCATGCGTTTTCAAAACAAACCCCTATTTCAATTGACTGCACTGTCAGCCTCTATGGCTTTTGCAAGCCTTGCGATGGCCGAAGAGCAAGTGATCAAGATCGGGCACGTCGCTCCTTTGAGTGGCGCAATCGCCCACTTGGGAAAAGACAATGAAAACGGCGCCCGCTTGGCCATTGAAGACTTGAATGCCAAAGGCATTTCTATCAACGGTAAAAAAGTAAAGTTTGAATTAGTGGCGGAAGACGATGCGGCAGACCCTAAGCAAAGCACAGCCGCAGCGCAAAAATTGGTTGATGCCAAGGTCAGCGGTATCGTGGGCCACTTAAATTCTGGCACTTCAATTCCTGCTTCCAAAATTTACAACGATGCGGGCATTCCACAAATTTCACCGTCTGCTACCAATCCCAAATACACCCGCCAGGGCTTTAAAACCACGTTTCGCGTGGTAGCTGACGATGTGCATTTGGGCGGCACTTTGGGTCGTTATGCAGTCAAAGACCTCAAAGGCAAAGCCATTGCTGTGATTGATGACCGCACCGCCTATGGCCAAGGCGTTGCCGAAGAGTTTGAAAAAGCTGTCAAAGCGGCAGGTGGCAACTTGGTGGGCCACGAGTTCACGACCGACAAAGCCACTGACTTCATGTCGATCTTGACCACTTTCAAAGGTAAGAAGCCAGATATTGTTTTCTTCGGCGGCATGGACGCAGTAGGCGGCCCGATGTTGAAGCAAATGAAATCTTTGGGTTTGAGCGCCAAGTTTATGGGTGGAGATGGAATCTGCACGACCGAGTTAGTGAAGTTAGCAGGCGACGCGATGGCCGACGGACAAGTTGTCTGTGCAGAGGCGGGCGGCGTTGACGGTGCCTTAAAGAAGGGCATGGACGACTTTGGCGTGAAATACAAAAAGCGTTTCAATGACGATGTGAAACTTTATGCCCCTTATGTATACGACGCCGTCAGTGTGATGGTGGACGCTATGCAACGTGCTAAATCTTCTGATCCTGCTAAATATTTGCCAGAATTGGCAAAAACTTCTGGTTATAAAGGTGTAACAGGCACTATCTCTTTTGATTCAAAAGGAGATATTAAGAATGGCGCATTAACTCTTTATACCTATAAATCCGGTAAGCGCGATCAACTTGCGGTGGTTCGTTAAAAATTTTTGAAAGACTTGTCCACCAGTTGATTCTCTCGTGCGTTGTATACGGATTGAGATTACAGGAGACGCTCTTGGACAAGTCAGTTTTTCAAATGGATCCCCCAGATGTCGCACTAGAGC
>CAIRQX010000015.1 GCA_903880855.1 uncultured Burkholderiales bacterium
AGGCTTGCCCGTCTTGGTTGTTACCTTCTTAGCCTTGCTCGAGTTGGCCAAAGAATCGCTGGTGGACATTACCCAGGCTGAGGCCTATGCTCCGATCTATGTTCGTTTGGCTTACACACCTAACTAAATGTCTGCGACCACACCCCAACGTCCTTCTATCACTTTGCCGCGTCTAGCCGAGATGCGCAGGCGTGGTGAAAAAATTACCATGCTCACGGCTTACGACGCCACTTATGCTGCGGTGGCAGATGCTGCGGGTGTTGAATGCTTGTTGGTGGGCGACTCTTTGGGCATGGTTTGTCAAGGCCTCACAAGCACCGTGGGCGTCACGCTGGAGTCCATGCGCTACCACGTGCAAAGCGTGGTGCGTGGTTTAGAGCGCGTGCAAGGACGTGCATGGGTGATTGGCGACTTACCCTTTGGTTCTTACCAAGCCTCACGTGAAGAAGCGCTGCGTAGCGCAACTGTGTTGATGCAAGCCGGCGCTCAGATGGTCAAACTCGAGGGTGGTGGTTGGACAACTGACACCGTCCGCTTTTTGGTGGAGCGCGGCATTCCTGTGTGCGCCCATCTTGGTCTCACACCGCAAACCGTGCATGCACTCGGTGGCTACCGCGTGCAAGGCCGCAACGATGACAGCGCCACGCAACTTACCGCCCATGCGTTGGAACTACAAGACGCAGGTGCTTCGATGGTGGTGCTTGAGATGGTGCCTACCGCTTTGTCGACCCTGTTAACACAGCAATTACCCACTTGCCACACCATAGGCATAGGAGCAGGCAACGGCACAGCAGGCCAGGTGTTGGTGATGTCAGACATGCTGGGTGTCAACTTAGGCAAGACGCCTAAATTTGTGCGTAATTTCTTGCAAGGCCAACACAGCGTGCAAGAAGCCTTTGCGGCCTATGTTGCGGCAGTCAAAGACGGCAGTTTTCCAGACAACACCCAACACGCTTGGTAAGCGTCGCCTGCCATGCAGATCGCGCATTCGATTGAAGACCTCCGCCGCTTAATGAAACCAGCCAAGCAACGTACTTTCGTTCCCACCATGGGTAACTTGCACGCAGGCCATTTGGAGTTGGTCAAAGTTGCCAAACAAACACTGCCTGACGCGATGTCTGTTGCCAGCATTTTTGTCAACCGTCTGCAATTCGCCCCCCATGAAGACTTTGACTCTTACCCCCGCACCTTTGCCAACGACTGTGCATTGCTAGAAGCGCAAGGCTGCGACGTTCTGTTCGCACCCCAAGAAAAAGACCTCTACCCCGAGCCCCAGGTATTTAAGGTGCACCCACCAGCGGAGTTGGCAGATATTTTGGAGGGCGCGTTTCGACCAGGTTTTTTTGTCGGTGTGAGCACTGTTGTGCACAAGCTGTTTAACTGCGTGCAACCCGATATCGCCGTGTTTGGCAAGAAGGATTACCAACAATTGATGGTCATCAAGCGCATGGTGCAACAAATGGCGTTGCCCATTCAAATCGTTGGTGTTGATACGCTGCGAGCGGAAGACGGCCTTGCTTTGAGTTCGCGCAACGGGTACCTAAGTGCCGATGAGCGTTCTCGCGCTGTTGAACTCTCTGGCGCTCTAAAACAAATGGTCGCTAACGTGCGCGGCAACCTGCCCAGCAGCTTATCTGGCAAAGCTTCAAAAGTAATTGCCCAGACAGAAGAACATGCGATGCAGTCTTTGCGCGATAAGGGCTGGCAGCCAGATTATTTAGTAGTGCGACACCAGCACGACCTGTCTACCGTTAAAGAGTTTTCAGATGCGCCTTTGGTTGTTTTAGGCGCAGCGCGATTAGGTAGCACGCGCCTCATAGACAACGTAGAAATCTAAAAACTCAAAGCTCTTGCTTAGCGTCCCGCCCCATCAACTGGGCAACGGCTTGCTGTGGAGTCAAGACACCGTCCAACAAGCCAACTACCGATTGCGCGATCGGCATATCAACGCCTAATTGCTCAGCTCTTTGCACAACAGTGCGCGCACTGTTCACACCTTCTGCAACATGGCCGAGGGCCTCCACAGCTTGCGCAACCGTTAGCCCCTTTGCAAGCGCAATACCGACTTGGCGGTTGCGACTCAAGTCGCCTGTAGCTGTCAGCACCAAATCGCCTAAGCCCGACAAGCCCATGAATGTCTCAGGCTGCGCACCCAACGCAACGCCAAGTCGCGTCATTTCTGCAAGCCCTCGGGTAATTAAGGCGGCCCGGGCATTGAGTCCTAACTTCAAACCATCGCACAAACCTGTAGCGATGGCCAAAACGTTTTTGACTGCGCCACCCACTTCAACACCCACGACATCTGCGTTGGCATACACACGCAAATTACCGCGATGAAAGGCCTGCACCAAGATCTCTCGCACAGATGCATGCACACTTGCTGCTACCAAAGCAGCGGGTTGCCCCATAGCCACCTCTTGCGCAAAACTAGGGCCACTCAAAACACCACCCAACAAAGTTGGTGCAACTTGGGCGCACACCTCGTGCCCCATGCGCCCCACACCATCCACGCCCGCCTCAAAACCTTTGCACAGCCACACTACCGGCACACGGGCTTGCACCCAAGGGGAAACATCCGAGAGTACTTGCCGCAGTGCGCGCATGGGAGTTGCAATGACGACCAAGTCCATATCTTGCAACCAAGCGCCAAGGGGCGCTGCAGTGACAGAGAGGCCATCGCTGAAAGGGCAGTCGGGCAAGTAGCGTGCGTTCACCCGATCCGCTTGCAGGGCCTGGGCTTGCGCAGCATCACGCGACCACAAGCTGACTGCGTGCTCACGCGCCGCATGGATGGCGAGTGCACTGCCCCAAGCGCCAGAACCTAGTACAGCGATCTTCAACGGCACACCGCCTTATTGGTTGGCGGCTTGTTGCTGCTCGTACATCGCCTGGAAATTGATTTCCGACAAGTGCACGGGCGGAAAGCCAGCGCGTTGGATCACGTCCGCCACATTGCTGCGCAAGTAGGGGTAGATGATTTGCGGGCATGCAATGCCCACAACGGGACCCATTTGGTCCTCAGGCAAATTACGGATTTCAAAAATACCGGCTTGTTTGACTTCGACCAAGAAAACCGTTTTGTCTTCGATTTGGGTTTTGACCGTGGCCGTGACAGTTACTTCCACGATGCCTTCAGCGACTTGCTCCATGCCCATGGCGAGTTGGATGTCGACCTCAGGCTGCTGCTCGCTTGCCAGTATGGCAGGGGAATTGGGTTGCTCCAGCGACATGTCCTTGAGATAGACGCGTTGAATTTGAAACACGGGAACTTGTTGTTCGTCTGACATGGCAGTTTTTCCTAAAGTCATAAAAAAGCCCGCTTCGGCGAACACCGAATCGGGCGGTAAATCGGGATGGCCTGAATTATCTCAGTTCAAGCCTGCAACAAAGGCATCAAGCCACCTTGGCTGTCTAGCGCCATCAAATCGTCGCAGCCGCCGACGTGCGTGTCACCGATAAATATTTGCGGAACAGAACGGCGCCCAGTGATCTCCATCATCTTGACGCGCTCATCGGGGTTCAAGTCGACGCGAACCTCTTCAATATGGGCTACGCCCTTGGATTGCAGAATTTGCTTGGCCCGCACGCAATAAGGACAAATGGCGGTGGTGTACATCTTGACGGCTGGCATGGCGATCTTTCTGCAGTGGTCTAGGAATAAGAATGGTCTTAATTAAAAGAGTCTCGAGATCAGGCTTTCGAGACCGGTAGGTTAGCTTCTTTCCAAGCTTTGAGTCCGCCCTGAAGCAAATGGACCTTTTCGAAGCCAAGCTTTTGTGCGACGGCTTGCGCACGTTTGGACCGGGCACCGCTTTCGCAAACCAAGATGAGGGGGACGCTTTTATTTTTAGCGACGGCTTGCAAACGTGTCTCAAGCTCCTCAAGTGGAACACCCAAAGAGGTTTTGATGTGAGAGGCGGAAAACTCTTCCTTGGTGCTGACATCAATCACCACCCCTTTTTCACGGTTCATGCACTGCACCGCCTCGTTGGGAGAAATGCCGCTGGCGGAGGCGTTTTGCACGACAGGCAGCAGCAAAAAGAAGCCGCTGCTCAGGGCAATGACGATCAACATCCAGTTATCAAGAATAAATTTCACGGATTTGTCCAGTTCACAAGGGGTTCAAAAATAAGGGCGAAGCCAGCATTCTAAAATCAAGCCATAACCTTTTCCTGAAATTTGTCAATTAAGCCCGTATGCACAAGCTTGTTTTAATTCGCCACGGCGAGTCCACTTGGAATTTAGAAAACCGTTTCACCGGCTGGACCGACGTTGACCTCACCCCCACTGGCGTCGCCCAAGCCCAGCGTGCAGGACGCCTGATCCAAGAAGAAGGCCTCGATTTCGATGTCGCCTACACCAGCGTCCTCAAGCGCGCCATCCGTACCCTCTACCTGAGTTTGGACGAAATGGATCGCCTCTGGCTGCCCGTCATCAAGCACTGGAGGCTGAACGAGCGCCACTATGGCGCTTTGCAAGGGCTCAACAAGGCCGAGATGGCCAAAAAATTTGGCGACGAGCAAGTATTGATGTGGCGCAGGAGCTATGACACCCCGCCGCCAGCTTTAAGTCCAGAAGACGAGCGTTGCGAGCGCTGTGACCTACGCTACTCCAAGCTCAATCCCACTGATGTACCCCTCACAGAGTGCCTCAAGGACACCGTGGCGCGCGTGATGCCCCTGTGGCAAGACTCGCTCGCGCCAGCCATCAAGGCGGGCAAGCGGGTCGTCATCGCCGCCCACGGCAATTCAATCCGTGCGCTGGTCAAGTACCTAGACAACATCTCGGACGACGCCATCGTGGGGGTCAATATCCCGAACGGCACACCCTTGGTCTACGAGCTAGACGCCCAACTCAAACCGATTAGCCACTACTACTTAGGCGACGACGCGTGAGACCCTTTCACCACACCAAATTGCCCAAACCTGTATATTAGGAATAACTGATGTTCAACTATAAAGAATTCATGGGTCAAAAACTCAAAATTGCGGGATGGATCGCCATAGGCGGCTTAGCAGGCGCGCTAACAACCGTGTCGGTTCAAACCGTCGCGCGCTCCAATATGGCGCCCCTACCCCTTGAAGAGTTGCAGCAGCTTGCAGCAGTGTTTAGCATGGTCAAGAGCGACTATGTAGAACCAGTGGATGAAAAGAAGCTTATCAGCGACGCCATCACTGGCATGGTCGCAAGCTTGGATCCGCACTCGCAGTACTACGACAAAAAAACTTTCAAAGAGTTTCGTGAAGGCACCACAGGACGCTTTGTCGGTGTCGGTATTGAAATCACCCAAGAAGAAGGCCTTGTCAAAATCGTCTCACCTATCGAGGGCTCCCCAGCTTTTCGCGCTGGAATGAAGTCTGGCGACTTGATCACCAAGATCGACGACACGGCCGTCAAAGGCCTGTCTCTGAATGAAGCCGTCAAGCGCATGCGCGGAGAACCTGGCACCAAGGTCATGCTCACGATCTATCGCAAAGACGAGAACCGCACTTTCCCCGTCAGCATCGTCCGTGAAGAAATCAAAACGCAGAGCGTCAAGGGCAAGGTGATGGAGCCAGGTTTTGGCTGGATCCGTTTGAGCCAGTTCCAAGAACGCTCGGTCGATGATTTCACGAAAAAACTCGAAGAGCTCTACAAGCAAGAACCCAAGATGCGCGGTCTGGTTCTTGACCTACGCAACGACCCAGGCGGCTTGTTAGACGCAGCTGTCGCGGTCTCGGCCATTTTCTTGCCAGACAACGTGGTGGTGGTCTCTACCAACGGGCAGTTGGCGGAAAGCAAATTTGCTTACAAGGCCTCGCCTGAGTACTACCGCCGCTCTGGTGGCAACGACCCAGTTGCACGCTTGCACCAAGTCACCAAAGGTGTTTACAGAACAGTACCCCTCGTAGTCTTAGTCAACGAAGGCTCCGCATCTGCAAGCGAAATTGTTGCGGGCGCATTGCAAGACCACAAACGCGCGACCATCATGGGCAGCCAAACCTTTGGTAAGGGTTCGGTACAGACCGTGCGCCAGTTGGGCACAGACACTGCACTCAAGATCACCACCGCGCGCTACTACACACCCAATGGCCGATCCATCCAAGCCAAGGGCATCGTGCCCGATGTTTTATTGGACGACACGGCCGAAGGCAGCCCGTACGCCATATTGCGTATGCGTGAAGCCGACTTAGACAAGCACTTAGAGAGCGGCCAAGGCAACGCCAACAAGGACAAAGAACAAGAGAAAGCGCGCGAGAAAGCGCGCGAAGAGGCGATGAAGCGCTTAGAAGAAGAGTCCAAAAAGCCCAACAGCGAACGCCGCCCCCCTGAGTTTGGAAGCGACAAAGACTTCCAACTCGAGCAAGCTATCAAGCGCCTCAAAGGCCAACCCGTCTTGGCCAGCAAAACACAAACCGAGCGCACGGCTGAAAAGAAAGACCAGTGATCCGCTTGTGAACGACGACCAACTGCTGCGCTACTCGCGCCATATCCTTCTAGACGATATCGGCATTGAGGGCCAGCAGCGTTTACTTGACAGCCAAGTGTTGGTGGTGGGAGCTGGCGGTCTAGGTTCTCCCGTAGCGATGTATTTAGCAGCCAGTGGCGTAGGACAAATCACCCTGGCAGACCCAGACAAGGTAGACCTCACCAACCTGCAACGGCAAATTGCACACACCACCGATCGCGTTGGGCAGACCAAAGTAGGCTCTGCCGCAAGAGCGCTGCACGCCATCAACCCAGAAGTGCGTCTCACTCTAATAGAGAAGCAGCTGCAGTCCGACGATCTGGACAAACTATTGCTGGACATCGAAGTAGTGGTCGACTGCTGCGACAACTTCGCTACACGCCAGGCTGTTAACGCAGCATGCGTCAAGCACCGCGTGCCGCTGGTCTCAGGCGCTGCGCTGCGTATGGACGGACAAATCGCAGTGTTTGATCCGCGCGATCAACTCTCCCCTTGCTACGCCTGTATCTTCCCGCCGACGCCTGCGCCACCAGAGACCCTATGCTCGACCATGGGCGTGTTGGCGCCGCTAGTGGGTGTGATTGGCACCATGCAGGCGATGGAGACAGTGAAGCTGCTGTCTGGCATGGGGTCGCGGTTAGTCGGCAAGCTGCTCATGCTGGATGGGCGGGACATGGCGTGGCGAGAGATGCATGTATCGAGGCACGCTAGTTGTCCTGTTTGCTCGACTGGCCATTAGTCGCCCTAATCGTAAGATTTTGTTGTTTGCTATTCACCTAGCAGCTATTGACGTTTAGTCATCAACTTTAGATTTACTGATCGAAAACTAGCACTTGTTAGCGCACCTAAGGAAAATATTTTTACCCCAAGAACACGCTCGTCCTTTGGAGTCATTTTGGCGATGCTAAGCAACTTCACTTTTGTAGACGCTGCCAAAAAATAATGATCAAGTTCTCGCCTTATTTTTCTCAGATGAGAATTAGTCCGTTTTGTAAATTTATAGGAAATTGTTTTTTGTCAACAGGAATTATTCAAAGATTGCTTTAATTCCGTCACGCCTTTGGGAAACCTTTTCCTACTCTTTGCCCGAACACGAGTCGAATTCAGGTCCTGCTCGAAACCCACTGCCCCCTGTTGAAGCGCGGCCGCTTTGGACATTGCCTCATCGGCGTCATAGATGCCAATCAAGCCGAATGTCAACCTTGCGCACTGGACCATCGCCTTATGTCGCAGCATTCGCCTGGGGTGAGTAATCCATCCGGCACTAAGTCCGCGGACCTCAACTAGGTACTCTCTTACGCTGGTTGGCACACGACGATCCCATCTGTACATAGTGCACTCTGTCCAGGACGGCACACCATCTACTAGCTCGTCGGACTCTTTGAACCGCATACACAAGCACGCGATACCCACCAGTATTAGGAAGGCCCCCAATTTCCACTCGTACAGTTCCTAATTGGAGCGCAGTAGCTTAAGTCAAGCTAATATTTAACCTCCCGCCGTTATAAGGGAGGGCCCCAACTTCCACTCGTACAGTTCCTAGTTGGGGCTGAGAAGCCAGCACACGAAAAGCTTAGTCAGCTTTTGCTGCAACCGCTTCGGGCACCTCATAACTTTCACCGCTGTAAGCAGTTATTCGGGTCCGGCGCGCACCTGCGATTGCCGTGTTTTTTCTAGCTTGTGTAATTTTCAGCTAGGTAGTTTGCTTTTGTCAAATCGCACAAAAAAAGATGTCAGTTCGCCATGTGACTTAGAGAATTCATCCGCACCAAACAAACCGAGCACGAATGCATGTTGGGCCCTAAGACTTGACGACACTAGCCACTTGATTAATTTAACTGTAGTTGCCGCTAAGCATGCTGATAGCGTTTTAACCATAAGTTCGCGATCCAATAACTGAAACGCTACTGACACATGACCTAGTGAAAATACAAATTATTTGCCTACCCTTTTTTAAGCATAATTAAAACTATGGTGTCATTTAATAAATAAAGTTTGTTATATTTGATTTAATATTTGTAATTTTATTAGGCGCATGGTGAACTCTTTACAACGTCACTTGACCAGCCCCCTAGAACGGGGGGGGCGCTTGGCTTACAGCGAAGTTGGAGATAGGGACAGCGCGCAGGTACTGTTGTGCTTGCCAGGGCTATTGGAGACGAGGAGCAGCTTCGAGGCATTACTTCTAGCTGCAAGCCATTCACCAGGGCTGCGTGTCATCGCGGTTGATTATTGCGGTCGCGGTGGGTCAGACGCGCTTTCAATGGACAGCGGCTACACCATGTCTTTGTACATGGCTGATGTTGAGGAATTTATTAGACGCGAAGTATTTCAAGCTGGCCTACCTAAACCAAAATTAGATGTAATTGGTACGAGCATGGGCGGCATATTGGGGATGTATTTAGCGTCAAACCCGAGCAACGGCGTGACTGGCTTGTTCTTAAACGACATAGGCTTGAGTCTCACTTGGATGTCGATCTTTGGCCTGTATGAGGGCATGAAGGTTTCCGGACGAGTCCCTGATGCCAACCACTTAGCATCAAGCTTGGGCGTGACTGAAGGAGTTGTTCGGGACGTTCAGTCCCCACATCACTTCGACCTACCCCACCGCAAGGACTGGAAGGGCATGAATTTTGGGCACATACTCAGCGATTTCGTTGGTCCTGTGCGCCTGATCTACGGAAGCCAGTCTGCAGTGTGCTTGACTCAGCAGGTGCATGACTTTGCGCAAAAGTACCCAGACGCTAATTTGTTGCGAGCTGAGGGTGCCTCACACCCTGTTCCATTTACAGATGGCGTATGCAAATTTGTTTTGAAAGCGCTACAACTTGAACTTCCCAGCAACAAAGTTACCGAACCAACTACAAAAAAAACCATCCAGGTTCAAGAACCTTTGCCTTTAGAAGTTGTCTTGCAGCCAACCGTAACCCCTTTGCAAGCGCAAGATACGTCACTGCCCAACACTATATTGGCTCAAGCAGAGGCTACAGATCAGGCGCTCTTGAATACTCAAGAGGTTGCGAACTCGACCGATGTGCAAGTTGAGCGAAGTAGTAATTGGCGCAGTAAATTTTTCAGTTGGTTTTTACGCTCAAAGTGAGAACACTTTCTTACGCTTTGTGGGTTAGCTTGAGTTAAGTACTTTTAGGTCCAAGCCGCCATAAAGACGTAACCTCTGAAGCGCGGGCCTTGTGCAACGGGTCACTGCTTAACTCGACCTTGCCATGGCGCGGGCGTATGTCCTTTCGACCAAGGACTTGGAGCCCCCCCTCGTCAATCCAGCGCATTAACTCTTCGCGGGTACGCAGACTTAGGTGCTCTGCCAAGTCAGACAATATCAACCAGCCCTCGCCCTCTTGCGTGAGGTGCTCACGCAAGCCTGACAAAAAGCCACGCAACATGCTGCTGTTCTCGTCATAGACCGCTCGCTCGATTGGGGACGTTGCGCGCGCGGGAACCCATGGCGGGTTGCAAACTATTAACGGGGCCAAGCCAGCTGGGTACAGATCAGCGTTGACTAGCTCGACCCTATCTAAACATCCGAGACGCTGAAGGTTCTCCTGGGCACAGGCTAGCGCTCGGTGGTCACAGTCTGTGGCAACGACACGCTTGACCCCTCGCCTGACCAACAAGGCGGAAAGTACGCCAGAGCCAACACCAACCTCAAATGCCAGCGTGTGATCGCGAATGGGGACTGTTGCTACGAGGTCAATGTACTCACCACGCAAGGGGGAGAAGACACCGTAGTGGGGATAGATACGATTGTTTGGCGCAGCACCCAAGGCATTGATCTCTACGCCATTTTTTCGCCACTCATAAGCACCCACTACTCCAAGCAACTCGCGTAAAGAGACCATACTGGACTTACCTGATGGGGGACCCCAAGCTTGATAACAAGCCTCTCGCACCTCAGGTGCGCGACGCAACGCAATACGATACTCCTCATCCAAAGGGATGAGTAACAAGCCAAGAACCCTAGCGCGTTGTCCAAGGGCTTGTCGGTGCAAGTGAAACGGGTGAGAAGATTCGTCAGGCTGATTTTTTAAAGCTCTTTTGGTAGCTCTTTTCTGGGTCCTACGAGACAAGGCCTGCAACAATTGACGTGCGTTGTGAAAGTCACCCTGCCACAACATGCCCGTACCCTCGCACATCAACCGGTAGGCAACATCTGCCGCTACGGTGTCGTCACCCATGACAACGCGACGCGGCACTGGCAGCCCGCTTTCACTGCGCCAAGTGGGTGGGTCGGTAAGAAATTCCATTAGCCATCATAGTAAGGGTCCTCCTAAAACCGGCCAATTCCATACGGTTGTTCTTTCGCTGATAGGATTAACCTTATGAATGCTAAAGATAACCTTCATGGGACACCAGTTTCGGTAAAGATACGCGAGCGAATTGCTGCATCGCGCAAGCGTTTTCACTCGAACGACAACATTGCCGAATTTATAGAGCCAGGCGAGTTAGAGTCTTTACTTGATGAAGTAGAAGTCAAGATGAAGGGCGTGCTTGAGAGCTTGGTGATAGACACAGTCAACGATCACAATACAAACGACACCGCGCGACGCGTTGCCAAGATGTACCTCAACGAAGTCTTTAAGGGTCGTTACCTCAAGGCCCCTGCCATCACCGAGTTTCCTAACGCCGAGCACTTAAATGAGCTAATGATCGTAGGCCCGATCACAGTGCGAAGTGCGTGCAGTCACCACTTCTGTCCAGTAATAGGCAAGATTTGGATAGGCGTTTTACCTAACGAGCGCACGAATGTGATTGGCCTATCTAAATACGCACGTTTAGCGGAATGGGTCATGGGCCGCCCTCAGATTCAAGAAGAGGCGGTTGTTCAACTTGCGGACCTAATTCAAGAAAAGACCCAGCCTGATGGGCTGGCAATTGTTATGGAGGCCAGTCACTTTTGCATGTCTTGGCGGGGTGTAAAAGACATGGATAGCAAGATGATCAACTCAGTCATGCGCGGCGCTTTCTTAAAAGACCCTAACTTGCGTCGTGAGTTTTTGTCTCTGATTCCTAAAAAGGATTGATGCCATGCTGGTACGTTTGTTGTATGTGAGTCGATCCGTCAATCCTGAGTCGAATGAGGCCACTGAATCTATTTTGAGTAGTGCTCGCGAGCACAACCACCAAAACGGGATTACTGGCGTACTTTGCTACGGTGGCGGTATTTATTTGCAGGCCATAGAAGGCGGACGCAACCAAGTCAATGCGCTCTACAGCGTCATAGTCAAGGATCCACGCCACAAAGACGTGGTTTTGCTTGACTACGAAGAAATTCAAGAAAGACGGTTTGGTGGCTGGACCATGGGCCAGGTGCGTTTAGACAAACTCAATCCCTCTATCGTGTTGAAGTACTCAGAGACAGCCGATCTCGATCCTTACTCTGTCTCAGGCGCCGTCTCATTTGCACTACTAGAAGAGTTGATGGCGACAGCTTCGATCATTGGCCGCGCTTAATCTCTTCTAATCGCCCAAGCTATGTTGGTGGGTTGTGACTTCAGCAGCAGTCCATCGAAACGAAAACCTATCGTTATTGCAATCGGCTCTTCGAAACAAGGTCGCGTCCACCTTCAAGAAATATTACGCTTCGAAACCTTAGACGCATGGTCACAGTGGCTGAGACTTCCTCAGGACTGGATAGGTGGCTTTGATTTACCTTTTGGCTTACCTCGTGAGTTGATAGAGTCACTGAAGTGGCCCAACAACTGGCTAGCATGTACAGAGCATTTTTCTGCCATGTCAAGGGATACGATTCGCCAGCACTTTAAAGCCTTCTGCGATGCGCGACCCGTTGGGCAAAAGTTTGCCCACCGCAAAACAGATGGTCCAGCTGGTTCCAGCCCTTCTATGAAGTGGGTCAACCCGCCAGTGGCGTTTATGCTGCATGCAGGCGTACCTCGCCTGCTTGATGCTGGCGTCGAATTACCCGGCCTACATACACCTCACCAAGAGAAAGTAGCTTCTAGACGAATTGCTCTAGAGGCCTACCCAGGTTTATTAGCACGTGAGTTGTTGGGTAATCGAAGCTATAAGAGTGATGACAAGGCTAAGCAAACACCCGAACGACTTATCGCACGTAAGCAGATTTTGCAAGCCTTGGAGACAGGGCAAACGCGCTTGGACTTGAGACTCAAGTTGACCCATGCACAGCATGATGCATTAGTCGCAGATGCGAGTGGAGACACTCTAGATGCCGTTTTGTGTATGGTGCAGGCTGCATGGGCAGAACTACAACACAATAACGACCATCCTTGCTACGGGCTACCGATGTTTGATTCGATTGAGGGATGGATAGTTACGGCATAGCAAGCAAGTGATTTAATCACTTGGTCGGTATCGGCGTCCAGTCATCAATCAAATTATGTGAAAGAAATGTTTTATGCATATTGACCCGACATTAAGAACAGTCTGGTTATTTGGACCTGGCGCAGATTCAGAGGCACATCAAGCCATGCAAGACTCTGGAGCCCAAGTTCTAATTCAGGATCTTGAAGACTTTACTCCACCGAATCTAAGACCTAAGGCAAGGACGTTAGCCGAAAAGCTTTTTCAAAAATGGAGAGGCGCTAATTCGCTAGTTTGTGTTCGAATAAATTCTATTGATGGTGAAGGGCTAGAGGATTTAAGAATGGTCATGCCTTTTAGACCTGACATCATCGCTTACCCCAAAGCAGAAACAGCGCAGTCAATTAAACAGTTAGATCGAATCATTGGGGAACACGAGCATTTAAATGGCATAACACTTGGACAAACTGAAATACTGCCAGTGTGCGAAACAGCACTTGGCGTAGTTGAAGTCAGAGCCTTAGCCGCAGCCAGCCCAAGAGTTCGCCATGCATTACTTGGCGCAGAGGACTTGGCGGCAGATTTGCAAGCCGAAAGAGGCGCAGATGCAGTGGAACTAGATTACGCTAGACGCAGATTTTTACTCGACTGTAGAGCCGCCAAAATCGAGCCGGTTGATGCGCCCTACACTTTCTCTGACTTAGAAGGATGTGTCAAAGAGACTCTCTACGCAAAACGTTTAGGCTACACTTTGAATAAGCTACGGACTGTTAATCGGCTGAAATTTTTGCATTACTGACAACAGGCTTCCAACGTTTTATTTCACTTTGAATCAATAGTCCAAACACATCCGGAGTAGTTGGCATTGCGATAGCACCTTCAGCTTTTAATCTAGCCGCAATATCCGGCATTGAGAGACTTGCATTGATGACTTGGTTCAGCTTCTTAACAATTTCTAGCGATGTGCCAGCAGGTGCAACGAGCCCATACCACTGATCCGCTTCAAAACCTTCAAGATCCTTCAACCCAGATTCAGCCAATGTTGGAATATCTGGCATGGAATCCATACGCTTTAGACTTGACACAGCTATCGCCTTGAGTTTTCCAGCTTTCACCATTGGAATGACGGCAGGGGCACCAGTAAACACCATTTGAATCTGACCTGCAACTGCATCGGTAACTGAAGGCACAGTGCCTCGATAAGGAACATGAACAATAAATGTGTGAGTAGCCAACTTGAAATACTCAGTTGCCAAATGAGCGGCGCTGCCATTGCCGCCAGAGCCATAGTTAACCTTACCCGGATTAGTCTTTAAGTAGCTTACCAATTCGGACACATTTTTTACAGGTAAAGAAGGGTGCACTGCCATCACATTAGGAACTCTAGCTACCCATGCTATGGGAGTGAATGACTTCAAAGGGTTGTAGGGTAAATTTGGATAAACAGAAGGTGCTACAGCGAGCGTACCGACATGTCCCATCAAAAGGGTGTAACCATCAGGAAGCGATTTGGCCACACGATCTGCACCAATGGTCCCACCCGCTCCTGCAATGTTTTCAACTACAACGGCAACACCTGTAGCCTCGGTTATTTTCTGACCAATAGTTCTCGCCAAAACGTCAGGGCTGCCGCCTGGCGTAAAAGGAACAATTATTCGAATTGGTTTAGCTGGATAAACAACTTCCGCTACAGCAGGGTTCCAGAATGTAAAAACCAGAGAGGTAATTACTGGTAGACATTTACAGAAGTTCATTGTTTTTTGGCTTGGAAAGTTGCAACTTCACCCGGCTTGATTGGATGAACTTTTATATTTGGACTTTTCATCAACTCCATGAATTGAGCCAAAGTTCCCTTGGCTAATGGATTAGCACCATAGTGCATTGCAATGACATTTGGAGTTTTCATTAACTCATTTGCGGCATAGGCTGCTTCTTTAGGACCCATTGTGAAATTCCCACCAATAGGAATCAAAAGCAAGTCAGGTTTGTAGTAATCAGCAATGAATTTCATATCGCCAAAAAGCCCCGTATCACCCATGTGATAAATCTTAAATCCGTCCTCTAGCTCAATGATGAATCCAACGGGCTCACCACCTACGTGAATTTCATCTTTGTTAGTTTGAGGATTTTTCCAATTTATGACCGAAGAATGTTCGGCGTGAACAGGCGTTACTTTGATGCCGGGGCTAGGCTCAACAACACCAGACTTATTAAATCGAGGAGCTAGTTCTGGCGGAAGAACTCCAAGCGCTACAACAGATGCATTCATATCTCCAGGGGCATACATAGGAATGTTGTTCAACTTAGCTATTGCCGGCGCATCGGCAAAATGGTCTTGATGTCCGTGCGTAACCAATAAAACATCGACCTTTCCCAAGTTTTCGAGAGTCTTAAACTCGACTGGGGTCAATGGATTTGCCTTAAGCCATGGATCTGTGATGATGACTTTTCCTTGAGTGGTAGTTATTTTGAAAGCTGACTGACCAAGCCACTGTACTTTCAACGGAGTAGTTTGCGCATGTGCACAAAGAGCGCCAAAACCAATAAAAAAAGTGGCAAGAATTTTGAATTTACTTTTCATGTAGAAATATCCAAGTTGGTTGCTTTAGGTTTAATCTGTAGTTATCTTAATCACATTAAGTAATAGACTTTAAACTGATTCAAAAGTTACTAAAGGCACAAAAAAAGCCACTCAAAGAGTGGCTTTTAAATTGGTGGGCCCACCTGGACTCGAACCAGGGACCAAAGGAATATGAGTCCGCTGCTCAAAAAGGCAGCGCTATCAGGACCAAAAAGCTAAGCAGCTTTAGTGGCTTCTACATTACGTAAGCGAATATGTAACTCGCGTAATTGTTTCTCATCCACAGGGCTCGGTGCTTGCGTAAGCAAACACTGGGCTCTCTGTGTTTTAGGAAATGCGATAACGTCGCGTATTGATTCAGCTCCGGTCATCAGGGTCACGATGCGGTCTAGGCCGAACGCTAAACCACCGTGTGGTGGCGCACCGTATTGCAGCGCATCAAGCAAGAAGCCAAATTTCAGCTGCGCTTCTTCTGGTGTTATTTTTAAGGCATCAAAAACTTTTTGCTGCACATCGGCGCGGTGGATACGCACAGATCCGCCGCCCATCTCCCAGCCGTTGAGTACCATGTCGTAACCTTTGGATATGCACTTCTCTGGCGCGGTAACCATCCAGTCTTCGTGTCCATCTTTCGGTGCAGTGAAGGGATGGTGCACTGCGGTGTAGCGCTCTGACTCTTCGTCGAATTCGAACATCGGGAAATCAACTACCCACAGTGGCGCCCAACGGTCTTCGAACAAACCATTTTTACGACCAAATTCGCTGTGGCCTATCTTCACGCGCAAAGCACCAATCGCATCATTCACTACCTTGGCTTTATCAGCCCCAAAGAAAATCAAGTCGCCGTCTTTGGCGCCAGTGCGCGCTAGCACTTCAGCTATTGCACCGTCATGCAAGTTTTTGACGATAGGGCTTTGTAATCCATCACGGCCCTTGGCCACGTCGTTGACCTTGATGTAGGCCAAGCCTTTGGCGCCATAAATTTTGACGAACTCGGTGTAGGCATCGATCTCGCCACGGCTCAGTCCGCCCTCTTCGCGTGCGCCACCAGGAACACGCAAAGCAACTACACGGCCGCCTTTCATTTGTGCTGCACCAGAGAACACTTTGAAGTCCACATCTTGCATGACTTTGGTGACCTCGGTGAACTCCATCTTCACGCGCAGGTCGGGTTTGTCTGAACCATACTTGAACATCGCGTCTTGGTATGTCATGACAGGGAATACGCCCAAGTCCACACCAATCGCATTACGGAAGACAGTTTTAATCATGCCTTGGAAGAGTTCACGAATCTCTTCTTCCGTCATGAAAGACGTTTCAATATCTATCTGCGTGAATTCGGGCTGACGATCTGCACGCAAGTCTTCATCGCGGAAACATTTGGTGATTTGGTAGTAACGGTCAAAGCCCGCCACCATCAACAATTGTTTGAACAACTGAGGCGACTGGGGCAATGCAAAGAACTGTCCGTCATGCACGCGACTAGGTACGAGATAGTCACGCGCGCCTTCGGGCGTGCTCTTGGTGAGCATCGGTGTCTCTATATCGACGAAACCATTGGCGTCTAAAAACTTACGCACTTCCATAGACACGCGGTAGCGCAACATAAGGTTGTTTTGCATGTAAGGACGGCGCAGGTCTAACACGCGGTGCGTCAGGCGGGTGGTCTCTGACAAATGCTCGTCATCAATTTGGAATGGGGGCGTGACAGACTCATTGAGCACGATGAGTTCATGACACAGCACCTCAATCTTGCCGCTCTTCATGCCGTCGTTGGTCGTGCCCTCAGGCCGAAAACGCACTAGACCTTTGATCTGCACGCAGAACTCATTGCGCACGTCTTCGGCTACCTTGAACATCTCTGCGCGGTCTGGGTCACACACCACTTGGCACTGGCCTTCGCGGTCACGCAGGTCGATGAAGATCACGCCACCGTGGTCTCGGCGACGGTTCACCCAGCCACACAACTCAACGTTTTGCCCGTTGAGAGCTTCGGTCACCAGACCGCAGTAATGGGAACGCATAGCCATTGTTAGTTTCTCTTTTCTTCAATCTTAGGTGTGCTGGAGGGCGCCACTGCGCCCATTGAAATGACGTAGGTCAATGCCTCGTCGACGCTCAACTCGAGCTCGATCACGTCTTTGCGTTGCATCAATAAAAAGAAGCCGCTCGTTGGGTTGGGTGTAGTGGGAACGTAGACGCTGATGTAATCTTCCCCTAACTTAGAGGCCACCTCACCACTGGCAACGCCTGACTGAAAGCCAATCGTCCAACTGCCTGCGTGTGGGTACTGCACCAACAATGCTTGGCGAAATGCTGTGCCGTTACTAGAGAACAAGGTGTCAGAGACTTTTTTGACGCTGGTGTAGACCGTCTTAAAGACAGGAATGCGCGTGAAGATTTTGTTCCACTGGCGCATCCACCAACGGCCAGCGACGTTGGAGACCAAAGCGCCAGAGACCATCAAACCTAAGAACACTATGACTACGCCCAATCCAGGCACGTGGCGCAATGCGATGACTGTCTCGGGCGACACCAAGGGGTTGAGACTTGAGACAGCACCAATGAATATGCCGTCCATGACACCGACCAACCAGGTCAATACCCAGACAGTGATGGCCAACGGTGTCCACACCAACAAGCCAGCGAAGAGGTATTTTTTAAATGGCATCAGTGGCAAGCACAAGTGGCGCCGCACGATGCAGAGCTGGTGGTTGAATTTGAATTTGAAGTTGCAGCAGGGACCGGAGATGAAGCAACTGCACTTGTGCCCTCACTTGAAGAAGCAGAACCTCCACCAGAGGTATCACCTGAAGAACCTCCACCAGATGCATCACCCGATGAAGATGCACCGGCGGCTGGAGCACCACCCTCAGCAGCAGGAGCGGGGGCATTCGAGCCACCCTTGAAATCAGTCGCGTACCAACCAGAGCCCTTGAGCTGAAAGCCAGCAGCCGTTAGCTGTTTGGTGAAGGTTGCCGCGTGGCACGCTGGGCAATCGGTAAGCAAATCGTCTGAGATTTTTTGCAAAACGTCTTTGGCATGGCCGCAGGCGCTGCATTTGTAAGCGTAAATAGGCATGTTAGACGGTGGGTAAAACCGTCAATTATAGGTCGAGCGCCTGATTTCAAGTCCTGGACAGCTTATGGTGGCTGGCGTGCGTGTTATGGATAAATTGGGGTGCCAAAGAACCGACAACCATGCCGAGAAAACTTGCCAACAAGCCAGCCAACTGCGCAGGAAACTCCTCGCCCAAGGGGGTGAATAACAACACCGCCCACACTGACAGCCCTAAAACGATTGCGGCAATGGCACCTTGGGTGGACGCC
>CAIRQX010000016.1 GCA_903880855.1 uncultured Burkholderiales bacterium
GATGAGTGGGCCCAGACGGGCTCGAACCGTCGACCCACGGATTAAAAGTCCGTTGCTCTACCGACTGAGCTATAGGCCCCACTGCCCGATCAGGGCATGTGAATATTACCCTATGAGCAAGTGGCGGAATTACCTGACTAGTCCAAAGCCCCTAAAATTCTTGAGTTAAACGCCATAGTTGAAACGATCCCTAAACCGATCAAGCGATGCTTCATCGAAACTTCCAACAATTGACTTGAATTTTCCATGAACTATATGTTCATAAGTAACATGGTACGAATCATTTGCAGAATGCAGGTCTAGGTATTTATGTTGATCCACAGCAAAAAGCAAGGGAAAAATCTCTCGCAAGGAGTCAAAGAAATCTGGAACTGTAATTCTCTGTAGAGCATTCAAGCAGAAATGGTTTAATTCCATAACTACTACGGGTTTTTGTCTCTTTAGGAGATTTTTTCCTCCAAACAGAACCTCTAACTCATAACCTTCTACATCTAACTTTAGAAAGTCAACTTTTCTAATTTTTTGTTGTGAGGTGAAAAAATCCAACGTTGATAATTCAATGTTTTCAATTATATACTCCGAGTGAGGCACTATTGCTTCACTAATAAATCCGCTAGCAGAATCAGTTATGGGTATTGCGATTATGCTGTGCCTTTTCTTACGTCCAAAACCAAAATTTTCTAATTGCACGTTAGCAAAATTATATCTAGTGATATTTTTCGTTAGAAATTCAAAAGTTGATCTTACGGGTTCAAAGCTATAAAGTTTCCTACATCGTTCAGCAAAAAAAATACTAGTAAGGCCAATATTTGCTCCTATATCAAACACAACCGAGTCTTTATTTATTAGAGATTCAAATAAGTCAAGTTCATCACCATCAAAAATTCCTTGCATTCCTTCGACGTATAGATCATCCGAAATTACTTCAAATGATCTGCCCGCGATTGAAACGTGACTCAAGTGACTCATCTGGCGGCCTTTGATAATCTATCTCGGATGGCAACGGCAATCCCGTTACCAATTGGCTGCGACACCACAACTTCAGATAACCCCTGAGTATCTCCCTCTCGTAAAGCAGAATAAAGTAAGTGCGCAAACTCTTCGTCGTTTCTGGGTGATGCCAGTCTAATCACTCCTGCTGGCGTCTCTATATTTGCATATGCAATAAACCCTTGACCTTGAGTAGGAGTTTCACTCAAGATAACTTTAGCAATAGGTGCGTAGTGATTTTCTAATGAGCCGCTAACACGTATCTGTGAGTTACTCAAAGTAATTTCTAATCCCGTGCACTTTTCAATCATAGCCTCGGTTATGGCTCCTGGACGAAGAACCGAAGGTACTACTCCCGTGCAGTCAATAATCGTTGACTCAACACCCACATCACATGCCCCACCATCTAAAACCACATCATCTTTTGATAAGTAATCGCCCAGCTCTTCTATAACTGCGGCGGCAGTTGTTGGTGAGACATGCCCGAAGCGGTTCGCACTCGGTGCTGCCACACCTTTCCCGCCAGCCCTTTCAAAGGCCTCTAGTAACGCCAACGCCACCACATGATCAGGCACCCGCACTCCAACACTGTCTTGCCCACCAGTGATGAAATCTCCTGCTAATTCACTTCTCTTTAAAATCAAAGTCATTGGTCCTGGCCAAAAAGATCGGGCAAGTGCAATTGCATACTCAGGAACATCCCTTGCCCAATCACCCATGCGATCCATAGATGCAATATGAACGATTAAAGGATGATCATTTGGTCGTCCCTTTACTGAATAAATCCTTGAAACTGCGTGCAAATTAGTTGCATCTGCCCCAAGCCCATAAACAGTCTCAGTTGGAAAGGCCACTAAATCCCCTGCTTTTAAATGCGCCGCAGCATCGAGCATGGCACCTGCTGTGCAGTTAGAGAGGAATTGGCTCACCCCTTAATTCTCTCACTATTCGCAGAATTAATTAACGTGGATTTAAGGAAATAGGCGATACTAGATACATGAAACTAAACCGCATTCGCACAGCCGTAGCAGCAGTTATCGCTCTAGCCCTGATTTCAGGAGTTGGCTCAGCAATTCCAGCATCTGCTGCAGACACCCGCTACATCACGATTAGCGCCACTGGCACAACCACTGTTGTCCCAGATGCAGTTCGAATCAATGCAACAGTCTCAGTTCTTGGCACAACAAGCAAAGGTGCCCTTAGCACTGCCAGTAAAACTTCATCCGCCGTGCGATCAGCGTTAACTGCCAACAAGGTAGCTACAAAAGATATTGCAACACAATCAATTACTGTTTACCCAGAGTATTCCTACCCAGCCTCTGGCACACCAACTCTTTCTGGTTACCGCGCCACACAATCCTTTGACATCACTATCCGTAGTGCAACAACGGCCGGGGCTGTTGTTGATGCAATTGTTGAAGCTGGCGGGGATAACCTGCAAGTAAATGGCGTGAGCCCATTTGTATTAGATAGTGACAAAGCAACTGAAACTGCTAGAACAGCTGCAGTCAAAAAAGCAAAAGCCAAAGCTGCCTCTTATGCAAAACTCCTTGGAGTAAAGCTAGGTCGAGTCATCTATCTAGATGAAACATCAACACCTGCTGCCTATCCCATCTACACCGCAACCGCTAAAGCAGACTCAGCAGAAACAGTTGTTGATCTGGGTGAACAAAAGGTCTCTGTTTCAGTCACGGTTCGCTGGTCAATCGGCTAACAAATAAGCGTTAATTAAGCGCTATTTAATGCGGTTTGGTTACCCGCCTTTAGGCGGGTAAGATTGCCAAGCCTTGAAACGTCCCCATCGTCTAGGGGCCTAGGACATCGCCCTTTCACGGCGGTAACACGGGTTCGAATCCCGTTGGGGGCACGCACGAAATGTAGTAACGGCTTTAAGGTGACATAAGAGCCACTTATGTTTATCGATTCAATTAAGGCCCGGTAGCGCAGTTGGTTAGCGCGCCGCCCTGTCAC
>CAIRQX010000017.1 GCA_903880855.1 uncultured Burkholderiales bacterium
AGCGATTGAGTTGCCAGAAGGCAAAGAGATGGTGATGCCTGGAGACAACGTGTCGATCACGGTGAAGTTGATCCACCCGATTGCGATGGAAGAGGGCTTGCGCTTTGCGATCCGTGAGGGCGGCAAGACCGTCGGTGCGGGTGTGGTTGCGAAAATCATTGCTTAATAAAGGATATCAATATGTCCACTAAGCAAAAAATCCGCATCCGCCTCAAAGCATTTGACTACAAACTGATCGACCAATCCGCTGCTGAGATTGTTGATACCGCCAAGCGCACCGGCGCGATTGTCAAAGGCCCCGTGCCTTTGCCAACCCGCATGAAGCGTTTTGACATCTTGCGTTCACCGCACGTCAACAAAACCAGCCGTGACCAGCTCGAAATCCGTACCCACCAGCGTTTGATGGACATCGTCGACCCTACCGATAAAACGGTAGACGCCTTGATGAAACTCGATTTGCCCGCTGGCGTGGACGTTGAAATCAAGTTGCAGTAATGCAACGTTTAGGCGCGGGCTTTAGCCCAGCCTAAACTAACCTGCCCCATAAAGCTTGCCAGTGGGGTGAAAAGAGCGATACAATCGCAGGCTCTGAGCTAATAGCCCAGAGCAATTTATCAACCTTCTTTCACATACCAAACGCAACTGCCAATTGAAGTGGTCGCGGTGAGAGTTTTGGAGAACAACAATGAGTCAAAGCATCCGTTTGGGATTGCTGGGGCGCAAGGTGGGCATGATGCGTCTGTTCACTGATGAAGGGGATGCTATTCCCGTCACAGTGCTCGATGTGTCTAACAACCGTGTCACCCAGGTCAAGACCCAGGAAAATGACGGCTACGTAGCCTTACAGGTTACGTTTGGTGCGCGCAAATCATCGCGTGTGACCAAGCCAATGGCTGGACACCTTGCGAAAGCAGGCGTCGAAGCTGGCGAAATCATCCAAGAATTCCAAGTTAACGCTGACATTGCTGCCAAATATGCAGCTGGTGCCACCGTGCCCGTGTCTGATGTCTTCGCAGTCGGCCAAAAAGTCGACGTGCAGGGCACCACCATCGGTAAAGGCTTTGCCGGCACGATCAAGCGTCACCACTTCAAGTCACAGCGCGCGTCGCACGGTAATAGCCGTTCGCACAACGTGCCTGGCTCGATTGGCATGGCGCAAGATCCAGGCCGTGTGTTCCCAGGCAAGCGTATGTCGGGTCACTTAGGCGTGGACACCGTGACCACCCAAAATCTCGACGTCATTCGCATCGACGAAGCACGCCAATTACTGTTGGTCCGTGGCGCAGTACCCGGCTCAGCCGGTGGCTTTGTCACTGTGCGTCCTGCCGTCAAAGCGCAAGGAGCCAATTGATGCAAGTCGAACTCCTTAACGACCAAGGTCAGGCGTCGGCTAAATACGACGCTCCTGAAACTGTGTTCGGTCGCGAATACAACGAAGACTTGGTGCACCAAATCGTCGTGGCTTATCAAGCCAACGCACGCCAAGGTACACGCGCGCAAAAAGACCGCGAACAAGTCAAACACTCCACTAAGAAGCCATTCAAGCAAAAAGGTACTGGTCGCGCACGCGCTGGTATGACGTCTTCGCCTATTTGGCGTGGTGGCGGTCGTGTTTTCCCAAACATGCCTGACGAAAACTTCACACAAAAAATCAACAAAAAGATGTACCGCGCTGGTATGGCGTCCATCTTCTCGCAACTCGCACGCGAAGGCCGTTTGGCTGTGGTCGAGTCGTTGAAAGTGGAGTCACCCAAAACAAAATTGTTGGCCGCCAAATTCAAAGTGATGAATTTGCAATCGGTGTTGGTCATTTCTGACGAAGTGGACGACAACCTGTACTTGGCTTCACGCAATCTGCCCAACGTGATGGTGGTCGAACCCCGTTACGCCGATCCATTGTCATTGGTTCACTACCGCAAGGTGTTGGTGACCAAGGCTGCCATGGACCAACTCAAGGAGATGTTCGCATGAGCCACGGACACCAATCAACCCAATTCGACGAAGGTCGCTTGATGCAAGTGCTGGTCTCGCCTGTGGTGTCTGAAAAGGCCACCATGGTTGCTGAGAAAAGCAATGCAGTGACTTTCAAAGTGTTGCAAGACGCTACCAAGCCTGAAATCAAAGCCGCAGTGGAATTGATGTTCAAGGTCGAGGTGCAAGGCGTATCTGTCGTCAACACCAAAGGCAAAACCAAGCGTTTTGGCAAATCCATCGGCCGTCGCGACAACGTGCGCAAGGCTTATGTGACGCTCAAACCTGGTCAAGAACTCAACATCTCTGGGGAGGCCGCTTAATCATGGCAGTCATCAAGATGAAACCGACATCGCCCGGTCAACGCGGCGTTGTCAAAGTTACCCGTGACCACCTGCACAAAGGTGAGCCTTACGCCCCGTTGCTGGAACCCCAGCACCAAAAATCGGGTCGTAACAACAACGGTCATATCACTACCCGCCACAAAGGCGGTGGTCACAAGCACCACTACCGTGTGGTCGACTTTCGTCGTAACAAAGACGCTATACCTGCCAAGGTTGAGCGTATCGAGTACGACCCTAACCGCACTGCGCACATCGCTTTGATTTGCTATGCAGACGGCGAACGCACGTACATCATTGCCCCGCGTGGTTTAGAAGTTGGCGCAACATTGCTCAGCGGTTCGGAAGCTCCGATCCGTGCCGGCAACACTTTGCCCATCCGCAACATCCCCGTCGGTTCAACGATCCATTGCATCGAATTGAAGCCTGGTGCTGGTGCGCAAATCGCGCGTTCAGCTGGCACGTCAGCCACTTTGTTGGCGCGTGAAGGCACTTACGCCCAAGTGCGTATGCGCTCTGGCGAAGTTCGCAAGATCCACATCGAATGCCGCGCCACCATTGGTGAAGTCGCTAACGAAGAACACAGTCTGCGCCGTTTGGGCAAAGCAGGCGTCAAGCGCTGGATGGGTATTCGCCCAACCGTGCGTGGCGTTGCAATGAACCCAGTGGATCACCCACACGGCGGTGGCGAAGGTCGCACCGGCGAAGGCCGTCATGCTGTCGACCCATGGGGTAACCTGACCAAAGGCTACCGTACCCGTAACAACAAACGCACACAAGTCATGATTGTGTCGCGTCGCAAAAAGTAAGGGGTAACAAATGACTCGCTCTCTCAAAAAGGGTCCGTTTGTTGACCACCACTTGGTGGCCAAGGTCGACAAAGCCATTGCAACCAAAGACAAAAAGCCGGTGAAAACTTGGTCGCGTCGTTCTATGGTTTTGCCCGATTTCATCGGCCTGACCATCGCTGTGCACAACGGCAAGCAACACGTCCCTGTTTACATCACAGACCAGATGGTGGGTCACAAGCTCGGCGAATTCGCCTTGACGCGCACCTTCAAAGGTCACCCCGCGGACAAAAAAGTCCAAAAGAAATAAGGAAACACCATGGAAACACGTGCAGTCCTTCGGGGCGTCCGTCTCTCGGTTGATAAAGGCCGTTTGGTTGCGGACATGATTCGTGGCAAAAAAGTTGATCACGCACTCAACATCTTGACTTTCACGCAGAAAAAAGCTGCTGGCATTGTCAAGAAAGTGTTGGAGTCCGCCATCGCTAATGCCGAACACAACGACGGTGCAGATATCGACGAGCTGAAGGTGAAAACCATCTACGTCGAAAAAGGCGCCACGCTCAAGCGTTTCACCGCCCGCGCCAAAGGCCGCGGCAACAGTATCAGCAAGCCTACCTGCCACGTTTACGTGACAGTCGGCAACTGAAAGGGTTAAGAAAGATATGGGACAAAAAATCCACCCAACAGGCTTTCGCCTCTCGGTCAGCCGTAATTGGGCCAGCCGTTGGTACGCTAGCAACCGTGACTTCGCTGGCATGCTGGCTGAAGACATCAAGGTACGTGAGTACCTCAAGGCCAAACTCAAAAACGCCGCTGTTTCACGCGTGCTGATTGAGCGCCCCGCTAAAAATGCCCGCATCACTATCTTCTCAGCACGTCCAGGCGTGGTGATTGGTAAAAAAGGTGAGGACATTGAAACACTCAAGCGCGAACTCGCTAGCCGTTTGGGCGTGCCTGTGTCGGTCAACATCGAAGAAGTGCGCAAGCCCGAAATCGATGCCCAGTTGATCGCAGACAGCATCACCCAACAGCTCGAAAAGCGCATCATGTTCCGTCGTGCCATGAAGCGCGCCATGCAAAACGCCATGCGTCTCGGTGCCCAAGGCATCAAGATCATGTCGGCTGGACGCTTGAACGGTATCGAAATCGCGCGTACCGAGTGGTACCGCGAAGGCCGTGTGCCACTCCATACATTGCGCGCAGACATCGATTACGCAACCTCTGAAGCAAAAACCACTTACGGCATCATCGGTGTCAAAGTGTGGGTTTATAAGGGCGACACATTAGGCCGTAATGACCTACCCGCCGCCTCTGAGCTCCGTGCTGAAGAAGAGCGTCGTCCACGTGGCCCACGCCGCGATGCACGCCCCGCAGGCGATCGTCCTGCACGTACAGGCGCTCGTCGTCCTGCCGGAACCAATGCCGCACCAACGGATGGCAGCGATAAACCCGCTGAAGCCGCTGATGCCCCTAAAACTATCGTCAAGCGCGTCCGCAAGGTTGCCGCGCCCACAGCCACTGGCACGGCTGCGGACGGTCAAGGAGAATAAGCATGCTGCAACCAGCACGCCGTAAATACCGCAAAGAACAAAAAGGCCGCAACACCGGCATCGCTACCCGTGGCAACACCGTAGCGTTTGGTGATTTCGGTCTGAAGTCTACTGATCGCGGTCGTCTCACGGCACGTCAAATTGAATCCGCACGTCGTGCGATTTCCCGTCACGTCAAACGTGGCGGTCGTATCTGGATTCGTGTGTTCCCTGACAAACCGATTTCCCAAAAGCCTGCTGAAGTGCGTATGGGTAACGGTAAAGGTAACCCCGAGTACTACGTCGCAGAAATTCAACCCGGCAAAGTGTTGTACGAAATCGTGGGAGTTCCTGAAGAGCTCGCGCGTGAAGCCTTCCGCTTGGCCGCTGCCAAGTTGCCCTTGCGCACCACATTCGTGGCACGCATGATTGGTCAATAAATTCAGGAGATACAAGAAATGAAAGCTGCTGAACTACGCCAAAAAGATGTTGCCGGTGTGAAAGAAGAAGTTAAAGCTTTGCAAAAAGCCCACTTCGGTTTGCGTATGCAAAAAGGCACCCAACAACTCAACAACACCTCTCAATTGCGCTCGACACGTCGAAGCATTGCACGCGCCAAAACCATCCTTGCTGAAAAGCAAGCCGCCAAATAAGGACAATGAAGATGACGGACACCAAAAAATCCCTCAAACGCACCTTGATTGGCAAGGTGGTCAGTGACAAACGCGCCAAGACGGTCACCGTGTTGGTCGAGCGTCGCGTCAAGCACGCGCTCTACGGCAAGATTGTGGGTAAATCAAGTAAATACCATGCACATGATGAGACCGGCGAGTTTCACTTGGGCGATCTGATTGAAATCACAGAAAGCAAGCCAATTTCGAAAACCAAAAATTGGGTCGCGACCCGTTTGGTTGAGAAAGCAGCTGCAGTCTAAGTTTTTGTAGGCCTGTGTCCTGCAAATACCCCAAAAACGGCCCACAATGTGGGTCGTTTTGCTTTTCTAGCCCTTACTTTTAACCACCTCTTTTAGGAGCATCCCATGATCAAAGTCGGAGACACATTGCCACACACCACCCTGATGGAATATTCAGAGGTGGAAGGTGAGGGTTGCAGCATTGGCCCTAACGCCGTAGATGTCGCAAAAGCAACTGCTGGCAAAACCGTTGCAGTCTTTGGATTGCCTGGTGCATTCACGCCTACTTGCTCTGCCAAACACGTTCCTGGCTATGTAGACCACGCTGCTGAATTGAAAGCTGCAGGCGTTGATGAGATTTGGTGTGTCAGCGTGAACGACGCTTTCGTGATGGGCGCATGGGCGCGCGACCTGCACACAGCCGGCAAGGTTCGTATGTTGGGTGACGGTAGCGCAGACTTTGCCAAAGCTACAGGTTTGACACTTGACTTGACTGCACGCGGTATGGGTGTGCGTAGCAACCGCTACTCTATGTTGGTCAAAGATGGCAAGGTCGCCGCTTTGAACGTAGAAGGCCCTGGCAAATTTGAAGTCAGCGATGCGCAAACTATGTTGACGCAAGCAGCTAACAAGTCACTGTAATCAGGGAACTGTTAACCCACTTAAGCACTTAGCTTCAAAAAAAAGCCCGGTCAAGCCGGGCTTTTTTTATGACGCTGCGCTGAGCGACACAAGACGATACACCACATAAGCGCATGTAACAACAACAACAAGCGCAATGAGGCGTGTTTGCAAAGAGTCACGCGAAGCAGGTGTGGCGGGTGAGACTAACTTATCACCATCGATCATCGGGCGAATGAGGTTATGTTTTTTCGCATGCAAGTAATAGAGCACTGCGGCAATGTGCACACCCACTAAAACCAAAATCAATGGAAATCCAATGTCGGTGTGGTAGCGGGTTGCAAACTCGACCCAAGCGTTGGGTACAAGTGGTGACCAAGGCCCGCTGATGCTGATAGTGTCATCACTCATCAAGCCACTGAGGGCTTGTAACAACAGCACTAGCAGGAAAACGAAAACAGACATTGCACCCAGTGGGTTATGACCAACCGATGGCTTAGCATTTGGATTGTTCAAGTTACGTAAATAGGAAAGCAAAGAGGAAGGACTGGGGAAAAAAGTTGCAAATCGAGACCAATACCCGCCAAAAATGCCCCAAATGATGCGAAAAAACACCAAAGTCAACACGGCATAGCCCAAGTAGAAGTGAACAACCATCGCAAAGTCGCCGTTTCCACCGGTAATGACTAGGCCCAGAACACAGAGCATCAGTAATACATGAAAGAGGCGTGTGGGTAGATCCCAAACTCTGGTTTTGACTGTGTGGGCTTGTTGTGTCATGGCCTATTCGATTCAAAAAAACAGACGCCGCACAGAATGCATAAAATCAAAGTGTGCGAACCAAAACATATATTTTCAACCCTTAAGGACTCTTTGCATGAAAAAACTTCTCTTATCCCTCGTGGTTATAGGCGCAACATTTATTGGGGCATCCGCACAAGCGCAATTTGCTAAGCCTGAAGACGCCATCAAGTACCGCAAGGCGGCGTTGACAGTATTGGGCGCGCACACAGCACGCCTTGGCGCCATGGCGCAAGGCCGTGTCCCTTTTGACGCAAAAACTGCCACTGAAAATGCAGAAATCGTTGCTGAAATGGCCAAACTGCCTTGGGCCGCTTTTATAGACGGAACGGACAGCGGCGACACCAAAGCCAAAGCTGAAATCTGGAAAGACAACGCCAAGTTCAAAGACTATGCAGGCAAGTTGCAAGCAGAGTCTGTCAAATTAGTTACCGCTTCAAAAAGCGGAAACCAAGACGCTTTTAAAACAGCGTTTGGTGCAACGGCCGGCACGTGCAAAACATGCCACGACGACTTCCGTGCTAAATGATTGACGCTTCTCGTAGTTGCTGAATTTTTTCGTCTGAATATCCCAGTAACTCGCCCAATACTTCGTCTGTGTGTTGCCCAAGGAGTGGAGGCGCAACATCGTTGCGAACGGGTGTAGCACTTAATTTCATAGGACTGGCGACCAAATTGACAGGCCCCGTTCCGGGCCTGTCCCATGTATGCACCATCTCACGCGATTGCACATGGGGGTCGCCAAATACTTCGGCCAAATTATTGATAGCGCCACATGGCACTTTGGCTGCTTCTAATGCGCTGAGCCAATCTTGTTTGTTGCGGGTACGCATGACTTCTTCGAGCATGGGAACGAGCACTGCTCGGTGACGAACGCGTTCAGAATTTTTAGCAAATCGCGGATCTTGTGAAAGCTCAGGCCTGCCTGCGACTGCACAAAACTTTGCAAATTGTCCGTCGTTACCCACCGCCAAAATCAAATGGTCTTTGCTGCCATCAGCAGCAGGCGCGACTTCAAATACTTGGTAAGGAACGATATTCTGATGGGCATTACCTGCACGACCAGGCACTTTGCCAGACACCAAATAGTTGGCCCCCAAATTGGCCAACATGGCAACTTGCGTATCAAGCAAAGCCATGTCAATGTGTTGGCCTTGCCCCGTACTCTCCGCATGGCGAAGCGCAGCCAGGATTGCAACAGATGCATACATGCCTGTGAATAAATCAGCAACAGCCACGCCTACTTTTTGTGGACCGCCACCGATGTCGTCGCGCTCACCCGTGACACTCATCAAACCACCGATACCTTGAACCGCGTAGTCGTATCCAGCACGTTCACGGTAAGGACCGGTTTGGCCAAAGCCAGTCACGCTGCAATACACCAAGCGCGGATTGATTTTGGCAAGTGACGCATAGTCCAAACCATAGCGCGCCATGTCGCCTACTTTGAAGTTTTCAATAAACACATCACTAACTAAAGCTAATGCGCAAATAATTTCTTGACCTTGTGCAGATGCAATATCGCAAGTAATAGAGCGCTTATTGCGGTTGGTTCCCAAGTAATAGGCGGCGTCGGTGGTGTCGTTGCCCGCAGCATCTTTTAAAAACGGAGGGCCCCAGCCACGCGTGTCATCACCAAATGTGGGGCGTTCTACTTTGACAACGTCAGCCCCTAAATCGGCCAGAGTTTGGGTGCACCATGGACCCGCGAGCACGCGGGATAAATCAAGTATGCGTATGCCATCTAATGCGTTCATTGCCAAATTGTCGTGCAAAAGCTGTCCGATAGAAGACAGCAGAGCAACAAAGCAGCGCTAAACACATGCCATCACAAGTCAAATCGCACAACAAGTCGAGATAATGACGTGTATGACTAACAAAGATCAGACGCACGACTTGCTATCGCTTCGTGATGTGGCTTGGGTATTTTTTGCATTTGCAACGGCGTATTTTTTATCGGCCCTATTGCGTGCCATCACTGCCACTTTGTCGCCCACCTTGAGCATGGAGTTCGGTCTACACGCAAGCGATCTAGGTCTGCTGGCAGGGGGCTATTTCTTGGGCTTTTCAATGACGCAACTGCCTTTGGGGCATTGGCTAGATGCGCATGGCCCTAAGAAAGTCGTTTTGCGTTTCTTGGCCTTGGCCGTAGTCGGTTGCTTGGCGTTTGCAATGGCGACTAACTTTATGGGGCTGTTGTTATCCCGCATGTTGATCGGTGCAGGCGTCAGCGCATGTTTGATGGCGCCATTAACGGGTTATCGCCGTTGGCTCACGCCAGATATACAGCAACGCGCAAATTCATGGATGTTGATGACGGGCTCATTTGGCATGCTTGCCTCCACCTTACCGGTGCAATGGTTGTTACCCACCATCGGTTGGCGTTGGATGTTTGCTGTTTTAGCGTTCTTATTGCTTTTAGCGATGGGCTTGATGGTGCTTAAATTGCCGGAGTGGCGCTTGACCACCAAAGCCGCAGAGCCAGATGAAGCTATAGAAAAGCCAGGCCTCTTAGCAGGCTACGCGCAAGTGTGGCGCAACCCTTATTTCCAGCGCATGACGCCGATCGGTTTTTTTAACTACGGTGGCTTGATTGCCATGCAGACTTTGTGGGCCGGCCCTTGGATGGCTAAGGTAGCAGGCTACTCCTCGCTCGAGGCTGCTGGTGGCTTGTTTTGGATCAATGTCAGCATGCTGTTCACTTTCTTGATGTGGGGGCTGATCACGCCCAAGCTCTACCTTCTTGGACTTAATGCAAATCGGCTGATTACGGTCATCACGCCTTTTAATTTACTGATCCAGTTTTGGATTGTCTGGTCCGGACCCGATGCGGGTGCTTTGCACTGGGCACTGTTTTGTATCAGTGGCTCTGTGGTGTCGTTGGCGCAACCTGCGGTAGGTGGGGCGTTTCCAGCGACCGAGGCTGGCAAAGGGCTGTCTGGCTACAACTTGGTGTTGTTCTTAGGCGTATTTTGCGTGCAGTGGGGTTTTGGTTTGCTGGTGGATATGTTTCGCAACTTCGGTTTTGAAGAGGGGGCGTCCTTCCAATCTGCCATGGCTGTTTTCTTGAGTTTGTGCGTGGTGTCCTACATACATTTCGTTATGCACAAGACTGAGCGTTGATAATGCATGCCTGCGCGACCAAACCATGAGCAACACGATCTTTATCATCGCCCACGCACCGCTTGCAAACGCACTGCGTGATTGCGCTATGCATGTCTATCCTGAGTGTGCCCATGAAGTCATCGCGCTCGATGTGCTGCCCGATGCACAACCCGAAGAAACATTGCGCTTGGCCAACTTGGCTTTGCAAAATGCGCCACAAGAGGGCCTCTTGGTGTTGACGGATATCTTCGGTGCAACACCTGCCAATGTGGCTCAAAAAGTGGTGGGTGCTCGACGCGCCAAATTGATTGCCGGCGCTAACGTGCCCATGTTGTTTCGGGCTGTCAGATATCGCCATGAGTCCTTGGATGACTTGGTTGCGCGGGCCCTTGCCGGTGGCACCCAAGGCGTGATGCAAGTGGCCATCGCTGCCCCACAAATTCAAACCTCTCGTTCGTATGATCACAAAAAACATCACCATCAGCAATAAATTGGGCTTGCATGCCCGTGCCTCTGCCAAGCTCACCAAAGCCGCTGGCGGATTTCCTTGCAACGTCTGGATCAGCAAAGGCGATCGCCGCGTCAACGCCAAAAGCATCATGGGTGTGATGATGTTGGCGGCTGGTATAGGCAGCGAAGTCACGCTTGAAACAGACGGTGACCAAGAGCAAGCGGCAATGGATGCGTTAGAAAATTTGTTCAATGACAAATTTGGCGAAGGCGAGTAATTTGTTATGAGCTTTTCCATCCACGGACTTGCCGTTGCCAGAGGGATCGCCATTGGGCGAGCCGTGCTGGTGGCCTCAAGCCGTGTGGATGTGGCGCATTACTTCATCGACGCACATCAAGTTAGCGAAGAAATCAACCGGCTTGGCCTGGCCAGAGACGCTGTCAAAGCAGAGTTGCAAGAATTGCACGACACACTACCCAAAGATTCACCGCCTGAACTCAGCGCGATTTTGGAAGTGCATTTGATGCTCTTGGAAGACGAGATGCTGGCTGACGGTGTTACCCATTGGATCAAAGACCGGCTCTACAACGCCGAATGGGCGTTGACTTCTCAGCTCGACGTAGTCGCGCGCCAATTCGATGAAATGGACGATGCCTATTTGCGCGAGCGCAAGGGCGATTTGGAGCAAGTCGTCGAGCGGGTATTGCGACACATGAAGGGCGATGTACACGTGTCACCAATGCCTGCGCAGCGCCGACATGCGGGTGCGCGCCAGCAAGACCTTTTGCTAGAAGACCAAATGGATGTGCCCTTGGTCTTGGTCGCACATGACCTCTCACCTGCGGACATGTTGCAGTTCAAGCAAAGTGTGTTCACTGGTTTTGTGACCGATGTCGGTGGCAAAACTTCGCACACGGCCATCGTGGCGCGTAGCTTGGATATTCCTGCCGTAGTTGGCGCTAGAACCGCCAGCCAGCTGGTAAGACAAGACGACTGGATCATCATCGATGGTGATGCGGGCGTAGTGCTGGTCAATCCCTCGCCCATCATTTTGGCGGAATACGGATTCAAGCAACGCCAAGCGGAAGTCGAGCGCGAACGTCTTTCTCGCTTAAGACATACACCCGCTGTGACCTTAGACGGGCACAAGATTGAATTGCTCTCCAATATTGAAATGCCTGAAGATGCTGTTTCCGCATTGAGCGTGGGCTCTGTGGGGGTTGGCTTATTTAGAAGTGAGTTTTTGTTCATGGGCCGCATCGACAACTTGCCCGACGAAGAAGAGCAATATTTGGCGTACCGCAAAGCAGTCGAAGGCATGAAGGGTTTGCCCGTCACCATCCGCACGGTAGATATTGGTGCAGATAAACCGCTTGACCGCACCCATAAAGACGAAGACCACCTCAACCCCGCATTGGGTTTGCGCGCCATTCGCTGGAGCTTGGCCGACCCTGATATGTTTTTGACGCAACTGCGCGCCATTTTGCGAGCAGCTGCGCATGGACAAGTGCATCTGCTGATTCCCATGCTGGCGCACGTCCAAGAGATCAAGCAAACATTGACCTTGCTAGAAAAAGCACAACGACAACTCGATGTGCGTGGCGACAGGTATGGCCCGTTGAAGATAGGTGCCATGATAGAAATCCCGGCCGCGGCGCTGATGGTCAAAACGTTTTTACGCTACTTTGACTTCTTGTCGATTGGCACCAACGATTTGATTCAATACACCTTGGCGATCGACCGCGCAGACGAGTCGGTGGCGCATTTGTATGATCCATTGCATCCTGCGGTGTTGCGTTTGGTTGCTGACACCATTGCAGAAAGCAACGCCCAAGGCAAGAGCGTGTGCGTGTGTGGCGAGATGGCAGGCGACCCAGCGCTGACCCGCCTTTTATTGGGTTTGGGTTTGCGCAGTTTTTCCATGCACCCCACCCAAATATTGGCGGTCAAGCAAGAGGTCTTGCGCGCTGACGTCAAGCGTTTAGCGCCTTGGGCGCAGGGCGTGCTAGAAAGTGACAACCCTGCTGAAGCGGTGCTTCTTTAACCCTCTGCGGTAAATCCAATGGACTTGACGAGTGGCCCCCACTTGTCGGTATCGGCTTTGAGGCGTGTTGCTAATTCAGCAGGCGTTGAAGACTGTGCCTCTAAGCCCATGGTGGCCAATCCGTTGACCGTTTCTGGCGCTGCCAAAGCTGCCCGCAAAGCTGTGTTGAGTCGGGCCAAGATATCGTTGGGTGTTTTGGCCGGCAAGAAAAAGCCAAACCACTCGTTGAAAACAAAGTCCTTGATGCCTTGCTCAATCAAGGTGGGTGTCGTCGGTGCGAATTGGCTGCGCTTTGCACCCGAGGCGGCTAACAAGCGGCACTTTCCGGCAGCCACATGTTGGGTGAATTCGCCAATAGGCCCAGAGACAGCGGCGATTTGACCGCCAATCATGTCGAGGATGGCGGGTTGTGTGCCGCGAAAGGCGACATGGTTGAGCTCAATATTGGCGTACTTGCCCAAGAGCGTGCCCATGAAGTGCGGGGTGGATCCAGCAGCAGGGGAACCGAAGTTTGCAAGCTTGGGATTGGCTTTGCACCAAGCGATGAAATCGGCGATGTTCTTCACATTGGCTGGCACCATGGGGCCTACCGCAAAACCGAAATCAAATATGCAACCCAAAGAGACGGGCATCAAATCGTTGACTGGGTCGTAAGGCAATTTTTTGTAGATGTGCGGATAGATACCCAGCATAGACATGGGTGTTTGCAAAACAGTCGTCCCATCAGGTGCCGCATTGCGTACGTACTGCACGGCGATTTGTCCGCCGGCACCGGTTTTGTTTTCTACAAATGCAGCCTTGGCGTAGCTAGTAGGCGCGATCTTTTCAGAAACTCTGCGGCAAATGGCGTCGGATGTGCCGCCGGGAGGAAAGCCTGTGATGATTTTCAAGCTTTCAAGTTGCGCTTGGGCCCAAGCATCGTGGCCAATGGCACCAAGCAAACTAGTGAGCGCGCCAAACTGCAAAACATCGCGACGAGAGCTGATCATGGGCAAATCCTTTGTTCAATAAGCAAAAGACGCATTCTCATAGCGCTGAAGCGCCCTGTCTGCTGTGGTTATCCCGAGGCTGATACCGCGATTGACGTCTAGCTGAGGGTGTCCATTTGTCCCCCCCAATCCGACATGCGGAATTAGTTTTCTTATCGGTTAGAGATGCGATGCAGCCGAATGCGCCTGCTGGTCTGCGTGGTAGGAGCTACGCACCATTGCACCCACGGCGGCATGCTTAAAGCCCATGGCATAGGCTTTCTCTTCAAACATTTTGAAGGTATCAGGGTGCACATAGCGGCGCACAGGAATATGGCTGCTACTGGGCGCCAAATATTGGCCGATGGTCAACATGTCGAGTTGGTGCTCGCGCATGTCTTGCATCACCGCCAAAATTTCTTCGTCGGTTTCACCAAGACCCACCATCAAGCCGCTTTTAGTCGGCACGCTGGGAAAGAGTTGCTTGAATTTTTTAAGCAGATTCAAACTAAACGCGTAGTCGCTGCCAGGCCGCGCTTCTTTGTAGAGTCGGGGCACAGTTTCCATGTTGTGGTTCATCACGTTGGGAGGTGCGGCTTTCAAAATCTCGAGCGCGCGGTCATCGCGGCCGCGGAAGTCGGGCACCAAAATTTCGATTTGCGTGTTGGGTGAGAGCTCGCGGGTACGGCGAATGCAATCGACAAAGTGCTGACTTCCGCCGTCGCGCAAGTCGTCGCGGTCGACGCTGGTGATCACTACGTAGTTCAGTTTTAAAGCGGCAATGGTCTTCGCTAGATTTTCTGGCTCGTTGACATCCAGAGGGTCTGGTCGACCATGGCCAACGTCACAGAAAGGGCAACGGCGCGTGCATTTGTCGCCCATGATCATGAAGGTAGCCGTACCTTTACCAAAACATTCACCGATATTGGGACAACTGGCTTCTTCGCAAACCGTCACCAATTTGTTGGCCCGCAAAATATCTTTGATTTCGTAAAAACGCGTGCTGGGTGATCCGGCTTTGACGCGGATCCAATCGGGTTTTTTCAAAACCTCACCCGCTTGCACCTTGACAGGAATACGCGACAACTTCGCCGCCGCCTTTTGTTTGGCAGACGCGTTGTAGTTGTCAACGGTTTGCGCTTCGCGCACAACTTCGGGCGTATGGCTAGACATGTATGAGGTCCCTTGGGTCAAGGGCTTAAATAGGTTACGAGCTTTTGGCCCAAAACATCAGCGGCTTCTTGCCAACTGACTGAAACACCGATTGTAGAAAGATCCACTGTTTGTAAGCTTGGATAGCCACACGGGTCGATGCGCGAGAAGGGAGATAGGTCCATCGCCACATTCAACGCAACACCGTGGTAGGTGCAATGGCGGCTGACTTTGATGCCGAGGGCGGCGATTTTGCCCAGACCTGTGAAGTCGGGCCTAGCGCTTTGCGAAGGTTTTGCTTGAGGCCCTTCAACGGATGGGTCTTCTTGCGAGACTGAAGCCTCGACCTTTTTGGGACGTTGCTCCAAAACAGCATGACTTCTCGGATCTTCGAGTCGAACATAAATACCAGGCGCTCCCGCCACACGATGCCCCGTGATACCAAATGCAAGCAAAGTACGGATGACGGACTCTTCTAAACGGTAGACATATTCTTTGACGAAATAGCCGCGCCGTTTTAGGTCCAACAAGGGGTAGGCCACCACTTGACCAGGCCCGTGATAAGTCACTTGCCCGCCGCGGTTGGTGGCAACGACCGCAACATCGCCGGTGGCCAAGAGATGCTCCGCGCGGCCAGCTAACCCGAGCGTAAAAACTGGCGGGTGCTCGCAAATCCAAAGCCTATCGGGTGTTTCGGCAGAGCGAGCGGCGGTGAAGTCTTGCATCGCCGCGTAAGTCGGCTGGTATGGCACTTGCCCCAACACCTCGATCACAGAACGACTTTCACCATCGGGTGGGTCGACAAAGTTTGGTACAGCGAATCCAATTGGTCGCGGCTAGTAGCGGTCACGGTGATGGTCACGCCCAGATATTTACCGCCCTTACTCTCGCGCAATTCGATGGTGCTGGCATCAAATGTTGGGTCAAACTGCTCCGCCACGTAGGTCACCGCATGCACAAAGCCGTCCACCCGCAACCCCATTACTTTGATGGGAAATTGGCAGGGGTACTCGATGAGGGATTCTTGGGATGGCGCGGTCATTGGGTATGAATTATCCCCTTGGCACTGATTTTTTGAGGGTATATGGGTTTACACGTATACTTGTAGGTTTTGCAGGATCAAATGGACGGCTATGCGCGTTAACCCCATATTGTCTGTATGGCGTGTTGTGGGTGCGCAAGCACTAGTCGGAATTTTGGTAGCGCTGGTTGCGGGATATCTTTTTGGGCAAGTGTCCATAGGTTATTCAGCCCTTTATGGCGCCATGGCAGTTTGTCTGCCTTCCGCGGTTTTCGCCAGAGGCCTGACAAGTCGGGTCAGTTCGGCAAACCCAGGTTCTGCAGTGATGGGATTTTTCGTGTGGGAAATGGCCAAAGTAGGTCTCACAGTGGCAATGTTATTTGCCGCTTCCCACATAGTGACAGATTTAAGTTGGCCCGCCATGTTGGTGGGTCTGGTAGTGACGATGAAGGTGTATTGGTTGGCACTTGGCATGCGCCGGGTGTTTTACCGATAAACCAAACTTAATAAGAGTGAAAGCATGTCTGTAGAGTCTGTAGCACAAGGCCCCACCGCAGGTGAATACATCGGTCACCATCTGACGCATTTGCAAAATAAGCCGATGCAAGGCGTGATTGACTTCTCTGTTTACAACCTCGACTCCATTTTTTGGTCTGTTTTTCTCGGCGTTTTGGCCTGCTTCTTCCTTTGGCGCGCTGCCAAAGGCGCTACCGCCCACGCTCCTGGTCGTTTTCAAGCCGCAGTCGAAATCCTCGTAGAGATGGTCGACAACCAAGCCAAGGGCATCGTGCATAACGCGAACAGCCGCAAATTGGTCGCTCCTTTGGCTCTCACCGTTTTTATTTGGATCTTCTTGCTCAACGCCATGGACTTGTTCCCCGTCGATTTGTTCCCCATGATTTGGGAAACCGTTTACGGTGCCATGGGCGGAGACGCGCACCATGCCTACATGCGTGTCGTGCCTTCGGCCGACTTGTCGACCACCCTGGGCATGTCAACTTCTGTCTTGTTGGTTTGCGTCTTCTATAACATCAAAATCAAAGGCGTAGGCGGTTGGGTGCATGAGTTGTTTTGCGCACCATTTGGCGCCCATCCCCTCTTGTGGCCCGTGAATTTCCTCATGCAAATGATCGAATTCGCTGCCAAAACCGTGTCGCATGGCATGCGACTTTTCGGCAATATGTATGCGGGCGAACTCGTTTTCATGTTGATTGCCTTGATGGGCAGTTATGCCGCGATGTCTTTGCCTGGGGTGTTGTTGCCGATCGGCCACATCATTGCCGGTTCTATTTGGGCCATCTTCCACATCATGATCATCACCTTACAGGCGTTCATTTTCATGATGTTGACCTTGGTCTACATCGGTCAAGCGCACGACGCGCATTGAGTTTTCTTTTTAACCTTTCTCAAACATCCATTCTTAGGAGTCACAAATGGAACACGTACTCGGTTATGTCGCACTCGCCTCCGGCCTCATCATTGGCTTGGGCGCTATTGGTGCTTGTATCGGTATCGGCATCATGGGTAGCAAATACCTCGAAGCTGCTGCCCGTCAACCAGAGTTGATGAACGAACTGCAAACCAAGATGTTCTTGTTGGCTGGTTTGATCGACGCTGCATTCTTGATTGGCGTAGGTATCGCCATGATGTTTGCGTTCGCAAACCCCTTCGTCTTGAAGTAATCCCGCAACGTCCATAAGAAAGGTGTTGCCGTGAGCATCAATGCAACCCTGTTCGTCCAGATGATCGTTTTCGCGATTCTGGTGTGGTTCACGATGAAATTCGTGTGGCCCCCCATCGCAAACGCCCTCGACGAGCGCGCCGAAAAAATCGCCCATGGTCTGGCTGCTGCCGAGCACGCCAAGATTGAGCTGTCCAACGCCCATAAAGAGGTGGAACTCAAACTTGCTGCGACTAAAAACGAGTCCACCACCTTGTTGGCGGATGCCGAGCGCCGCGCCCAGCACTTGATCGACGAAGCCAAGAACCGCGCTACTGAAGAAGCCAACAAAATTGTGGCTGCAGCACGTGTCGAGGCTGAACAAGAAACGGTAAAAGCCCGCGAACATTTACGCGAGCAAGTCGCTGCCTTGGCTGTCAAAGGCGCGGAACAAATTCTGCGCAAAGAAGTCAACGCCAGCGTCCATGCCGACTTGTTGGGTCGTTTGAAGACTGAGCTGTAAGAGAAGCGCTATGGCCGAACTCGCCACCATCGCCAGACCTTACGCGGAAGCTCTCTTCCAAGCGACTAAGAACGACTTGCAGGCCACAGCCGCTTGGCTCGATGAGCTGGCTGCGATTGCTGTCAATGCGCAGTTGTTGCAGTTCGCTTCCAACCCCAAGGCCACTTCTGAGCAAATCATGGGTGTTGTCAAAGGTGTGGCCAAGTCCCAACTATCCGCTGCTGCAGATAACTTTCTGCGCACAGTGATTGACAACGGTCGCTTGAGCGCTTTGCCAGAAATGGCGGCGCAATACCGCGAGCATGTCAATGCGCAAAGCGGCTCCTCCGATGCGGTGGTGTACAGCGCTTTTGAAATCGCGCCTGCGGCTTTGGCCGATGTGACGGCGTTGTTGCAAAAGCGTTTTGGACGCACCTTGCACGTCAAAGTCGAAATCGAACCAGAACTCATTGGTGGAATTCGCGTAGTGGTGGGCGACGAGGTGTTAGACACCTCTGTCAAAGCCCGTTTAGATCAAATGAAGGTCGCGTTAATTGCCTGAGCCGCCGGCTCACCAGCAGTTAGCACATACAAGAAAGAAGGAAAGAGTCATGCAACTCAATCCAGCAGAAATCTCTGAACTGATCAAGAGCCGTATCGAAGGCTTGGCCAATGACGCCAACATTCGTAACCAGGGCACCGTGATTTCGGTGACCGACGGTATCGTCCGCATCCACGGCTTGTCCGACGTGATGCAAGGTGAAATGTTGGAGTTCCCCAACAACACCTTTGGCCTCGCTTTGAACCTCGAGCGTGACTCGGTGGGCTCTGTGATCTTGGGCGAATACGAGCACATCTCCGAAGGCGATGTGGTCAAGTGCACCGGTCGTATTTTGGAAGTGCCCGTTGGCCCTGAATTGATTGGCCGCGTGGTCAACGCCTTGGGCCAACCGATCGACGGCAAAGGCCCGATCAACGCCAAGATGACCGACGTGATCGAAAAAGTCGCGCCTGGTGTGATTGCCCGTGAATCCGTTAGCCAGCCAATGCAAACCGGTTTGAAGTCGATTGACTCCATGGTGCCTGTGGGCCGTGGCCAGCGCGAATTGATCATTGGTGACCGCCAAACTGGTAAGACCGCTGTTGCGATCGACGCCATCATCAACCAAAAAGGTCAAAACATGACCTGCGTGTACGTGGCGATTGGCCAAAAAGCCTCTTCTATCAAAAACGTGGTGCGCGCTTTGGAACAAGCTGGCGCGATGGACTACACGATTGTGGTGGCCGCGTCTGCCTCCGAGTCTGCTGCGATGCAATATGTCGCCGCTTACTCTGGTTGCACGATGGGCGAATATTTCCGTGACCGCGGCGAAGACGCTTTGATCGTGTACGACGATTTGTCTAAGCAAGCTGTGGCCTACCGCCAAGTGTCTTTGTTGTTGCGCCGCCCACCAGGCCGCGAAGCCTACCCTGGCGACGTGTTCTATTTGCACAGCCGTTTGCTCGAGCGCGCAGCCCGTGTCAATGCCGACTACGTCGAGCATTTCACCAAAGGCGCCGTCAAAGGTAAAACAGGTTCATTGACTGCGTTGCCGATCATTGAAACCCAAGCCGGTGACGTGTCTGCCTTCGTGCCGACCAACGTGATTTCGATTACCGACGGCCAGATCTTCTTGGAAACCTCGTTGTTCAACGCGGGTGTCCGCCCTGCGATTAACGCTGGTATCTCGGTGTCTCGCGTCGGTGGCGCAGCGCAAACCAAACTCATCAAAAACTTGTCAGGCGGTATCCGTACCGACTTGGCGCAGTACCGTGAATTGGCAGCGTTCGCGCAGTTCGCATCTGACCTCGATGAGGCTACCCGCAAACAACTCGACCGCGGTGCCCGCGTCACAGAATTGCTCAAGCAAGCCCAATACAGCCCACAACCCATCAGCTTGATGGGCGCTACGCTGTTCGCGGTGAACAAAGGCTTCTTGGACGACATCGAAGTCAAACAAGTTCTGCACTTTGAAACCGAAATGCATGCCTATCTCAAGCACAAGCATGCAGCCTTGTTGGCCAAGTTAGAAGCCGACAAAGCCCTGGACAAAGATGCTGAGGCCGAACTGACCGCTGCCCTAGGCGCGTTCAAGAAGACCTTTGCTTAATTCCTACCTGACCACACAAGGAGCCTCGAATGGCAGCAGGTAAGGAAATACGCGGCAAGATCAAATCGGTGGAAAACACCAAGAAGATCACCAAGGCTATGGAAATGGTGGCCGCGTCCAAAATGCGTAAAGCGCAAGAACGCATGCGTGCGGCGCGTCCCTACAGCGAAAAAATTCGCCATGTGGCCGCCAACTTGGGCAAGGCCAATCCTGAGTATGTGCACCCGTTCATGGAAATCAATGACGCCAAAGGTGCAGGCTTTATCGTGGTCACCACGGACAAAGGTTTGTGCGGCGGTTTGAACACCAACATCTTGCGCATGGTTTCGCACAAATTGCGCGACTTGCAAGCACAAGGTAAGACGGCGCACGCTGTCGCCATCGGTAACAAAGGCTTAGGCTTTTTGAACCGCTCTGGTGTGAAGGTTGTTTCGCAAGCCACCATGCTCGGCGATACACCGCACTTAGATAAGTTGATAGGCCCCGTCAAGGTGTTGCTCGATAGCTATGTGAATGGCGAAATCCATTCCGTGCATCTTTGCTACACGCGCTTTATCAACACGATGAAGCAAGAATCTGTGGTCGAGCAACTCCTACCTTTGTCTGCCGACGACTTCAAGCCAGAAGCTGGCAAGCCGGGCTGGGACTATATCTACGAACCAGACGCCCACACCGTCATTGAAGAACTCTTGATTCGCTATGTCGAAGCATTGGTGTATCAAGCGGTGGCTGAGAGCATGGCGTCTGAGCAATCTGCACGGATGGTGGCGATGAAGTCCGCCACCGACAACGCTGGGAACGTGATCAACGAACTCAAACTGATTTACAACAAGACGCGTCAAGCTGCGATCACGAAAGAACTTTCGGAAATCGTTGCAGGCGCGGCTGCTGTCTGATTTTAATTTTTGGAGCAAAACAACATGGCTCATGAGACCACCCATAAGAACCAAGGCGTTCAGGGAAAAATCGTTCAATGTATTGGTGCCGTGGTGGACGTCGAATTCCCACGCGACCGTATGCCTCGCGTGTATGACGCGCTCAAGTTAGAGGGCACGGCCCTCACGCTTGAAGTGCAACAGCAACTCGGCGACGGCATTGTTCGTACCATCGCTTTGGGTACCTCTGACGGCTTGCGCCGCGGTTTGATGGTGACCAACACCGGTGCTGCGATTACCGTGCCAGTCGGCAAAGGTACTTTGGGCCGCATCATGGACGTGTTGGGCAACCCCATTGATGAGCGTGGTCCTGTTGACCAAACACAAACAGCATCTATCCATCGCAAAGCACCTGCGTATGACGAACTCAGCCCTTCGCAAGAATTGCTCGAGACCGGCATCAAGGTGATCGACTTGGTATGTCCTTTCGCTAAGGGAGGTAAGGTTGGATTGTTCGGCGGCGCGGGTGTGGGCAAAACCGTGAATATGATGGAACTCATCAACAACATCGCCAAAGCGCACAGCGGTTTGTCTGTGTTTGCGGGTGTGGGTGAGCGTACCCGTGAAGGTAACGACTTCTATCACGAGATGGCTGATTCCGGCGTGGTAAACCTCGAGAACCTCGGCGAATCCAAAGTAGCCATGGTGTACGGTCAGATGAACGAGCCTCCTGGTAACCGTTTGCGCGTGGCTTTGACAGGTTTGTCCATCGCCGAATCTTTCCGTGACGAAGGCCGTGACGTGTTGTTCTTCGTGGACAACATCTATCGCTACACCTTGGCCGGAACTGAAGTGTCAGCCTTGTTAGGCCGTATGCCTTCTGCTGTGGGTTACCAACCTACATTGGCCGAAGAAATGGGCCGTTTGCAAGAACGTATTACGTCCACCAAAGTGGGCTCCATCACCTCCATCCAAGCGGTGTATGTGCCAGCGGATGACTTGACCGACCCATCACCTGCAACTACCTTCGCCCACTTGGATTCCACCGTGGTGTTGAGCCGTGACATTGCTGCTTTGGGTATCTACCCTGCGGTCGATCCATTGGACTCCACTAGCCGCCAGTTAGACCCCCTCGTTGTTGGTGAAGAGCACTACGCGACAGCCCGTGCTGTGCAAGGTACTTTGCAGCGCTACAAAGAATTGCGCGACATCATTGCGATTCTGGGCATGGACGAACTGGCACCTGAAGACAAACTTGCAGTGGCCCGTGCCCGCAAGATCCAACGTTTCTTGTCACAACCTTTCCACGTCGCTGAAGTGTTTACCGGCTCACCCGGCAAATACGTTACCTTGGCTGAAACCATCCGTGGTTTCAAAATGATCGCCAGCGGTGAGTGTGACCATTTGCCAGAGCAAGCCTTCTACATGGTCGGAACCATCGACGAAGCGTTCGAAAAAGCCAAGAAGATCTGAGCCTAGTATGCGCACCATTCACGTCGATGTTGTCAGCGCAGAAGAGTCCATCTTCTCAGGCGAAGCTACTTTTGTGGCCTTGCCTGGTGAGGCGGGCGAACTAGGTATCTATCCCCGCCACACCCCGTTGATCACACGCATCCGTCCTGGATCTGTGCGCATCCATACGGCAGACGGCGGCGAAGAGTTTGTATTTGTAGCTGGTGGAATTTTGGAAGTCCAACCGGATTGCGTCACTGTGATGTCTGACACCGCAGTGCGTGGCAAAGATTTGGACGAAGAAAAAGCCAACGCTTCCAAACAAGCAGCTGAAGAAGCTATCAAAAACGCTAAGAGCGATGTGGACTTGGCCCGTGCCCGTTCTGAGCTGACGATCTTGGCTGCTGAACTTTCTGCTTTACGCCGCTACCGCGCTAAGAAATAAATCGCTAGAACTGTATAGGGCTAGCATGAATAAGCTAGCGTTACCAAATAACAAAGCCCCATTCGAGAGACTGGGGCTTTGTTTTTGCACCAAAGAATCAGGAGACAATTGCGCCATGCCCAAAGCCAAACTCCAAGCCGCAACTGTTGGTGGATCTGCACACGATGTAGAAGCCCAGTTTTACGAAGCGCTTCAAACCGGCGATTTAGAAAAACTCATGGCTTGCTGGGCCGACGAAGACGATATTGTGTGCGTCCATCCCGGCGGACCTAGATTGGTTGGCAACGCGCAGATACGTGCGGCATTTGAGACGATGTTTAACAACGGCACGATAGCCGCAACGCCAGAGCGCGTCTGCAAAGTGGACTCCTTAACCAGCGCCATGCACAACGTGATTGAGCGCATTTCTATCCAAACGCCAGAGGGTATGCAATACGCCTTGGTTGTAGCGACCAATGTGTACCAACGTACCGCGCAAGGTTGGCGTATGGTGGCGCACCATGCGAGTCCAGGTACATCAGCAGCACATGCAGAGGCGCAAGAGACGCCTCAGGTTTTGCATTGACGTGGAGTTACCGAGCTCCTTGGTGGTTGCCGGGGGGTAACTTACAAACTATCTATGCAGCAAAAGGTTTGTGCAGTCTTGGCGATAAGCCGCCCATTTGGCAAAGACAGAGATGGGAGACGCCAGATGAAGATTTTATTGATGTTGACTGGCTAGCGACTCCAGTAGCAAAAGATAGCACCCCCAAAAATACCAATCAAACATCTACAGACAATCCTTTACTCGTGTTGTTCCACGGACTAGAAGGCTCATCCGCCAGCCATTACGCCATCGCATTTGCACATGAAGTACAACGTAATGGCTGGCAAATGGCGGTGCCACATTTCAGAGGTTGCAGCGGTGAAATGAACCTCATGCCTCGCGCATACCACTCAGGTGACTACCAAGAGATTGATTGGATACTCAAGCGTTTCCAAAGCAAGCATCAAGGCCCTGTTGTAGCCGTTGGAATATCGCTAGGCGGTAATGCTTTGATGAAGTGGGCTGGCGAAGTAAAAGCAGAGGCAAACAAAACCGTCGCCGCAATAGCCAGTGTTTGCGCTCCATTAGATTTAATAGCCAGTGGGCATGCAATTGATAGTGGATTCAACCGCATTGCGTACGCCAAAATGTTTTTAGACAGCATGAAGCCAAGGGCGTTTGCCAAGCTTGACCAATACCCAAACCTATTTGATGCACAGGCCATGCAATCGGTTACTACCTTGTTTGAGTTTGACGATATCTTCACTGCACCGCTACACGGATTCAAAGATGCCACAGACTATTGGTTACGCGCATCCGCAAAGCCAGGCCTTGCTGACATTGCCTTGCCCGCATGGCTGATCAATCCGCAAAACGACCCTTTTGTGCCTGCCAGCAGTTTGCCCTCGGGAGATGAAGTGGGGAGTCACGTAGAGTTGTGCCAACCTATAGATGGTGGGCATGTTGGTTTTACTAGCGGCGCATTTCCCGGAACCTTGCATGCACTGCCGCAAGCAGTTTTGCGCTGGTTCGATAGCAAAATTTAAATACCTTCTTGTTGCAAACCCATGGATGACATCGTCAAACAAGCCCTAGCCAAATGGCCCAATGTGCCCGATTGTTATGGTTGGCTAGGTCTTGATGCGCGAGGAGATTGGTATATGCGTGACGACGCCGTGCAAGCAGCAGGCGACTTCGCAAAAAGCAAAGGCTCGAAACTACAACATGAGAAACTCATTGAATTCATCGGCCGCAATTACGATGCAGACGCAAATGGACAATGGTTTTTTCAAAACGGACCGCAGCGTGTCTATATTGAGCTGGAAGTGACGCCTTGGGTCTGGCGTTTGCAACCCGATGGCACTTTACTCAGCCATACCCAACGCGAGGCGCACTACCGAAGTAGTTGGCTAGACGACACAGGCTGGCTGTATTTGGAAACCGATCTAGGCTTTGGGTTGATGCACAGCATGGACATGCTGCAAGCCGTGCAAAAAATAGAGTCCGAGGAATGGTTGCCAAACAACATAGCCAAGATAGATTTACAAACAAGCTTTGGGTTTTGTTTGAGCCCCCATCAAGGGCATACGTCTAAAAACGCAAAGCCATGAAAAAAGCCACCTCGAGAACAGGTGGTTTTTATATGAAAAGCGAAGTCTAAATATGGAAGCTTAAGTGCTTGATTACTTCGTTTCTGGTTTCTTGGGTTCAGCTAACTTACCACCGCTGCCGTTTGCCATATAGACAACAGCGCGACCAATTTCAAAGTCGCTGTATTCGCCACCAGCTTGGGCTGCCATGCTGCCTTTGCCTTTGAGCGCTGAGGTTAACAAGGTTGCGTAGCCTTTGCCTACACGAGGCGCCCAAGCGGCAGCATCGCCAAATTTAGGTGAGCCCAAAGTGCCAGCTGAATGACAGCCACCACATTGGCCCTTGAATACTTCTTCTCCAGAGCGAGGCTCAGCGTTGGCAGATTTGATCTCCACTGAGCCAACTTTTTGAATGCGCGCTGCGACAGATTCGGGTGCGTTAGAACTGCCAGCTTGTGGCTTGTTTTCTGAGGTAACGAAATAAACCAAGCCAATGATGACGAAAACAGGAAGAATGAATGAATAAGCGACGGCCAGCAAAAGCTGTTTGGGAGTTTTAATGGGGCCCGTGTGGGCTTCTTCGTGGTGGTTGTCGCTCATGATGAGGGGAATCCTTAAGGGGTACGCAAAAACAACTCAAATTATAGCCAGCCCCCTACAATGGCACGTCACGCCTTGCTGCGGCTGTAGCTCAGTGGATAGAGTATTGGCCTCCGAAGCCAAGGGTCGTGGGTTCGATCCCCGCCAGCCGCACCAATTTAAACCTTTTTAACTCAACAATCGCGTGTTTTACTCAGGGCTTGTCAGAAAAACTCCACGGGTAGCTGGCTTTATTGATAATCAACTACTTTCAAAATCATAAATTTGCCGACTATGAAAAAAACACTATCAGCCATCACATTTATAGCCTTTGCTGTTTTTGCCAGCTCTTCGGCTTTTGCGCAAGCAACGCCAAGCGCGCAGCAGATGATCGAACAACTCAAGGTCCAGCCCGTACCCGATGCACCTAGACGCACCCGGAGTTTGCGCAACCTCTCCGTCGAGGCAGTTGACCAAACCGCTGATGCCACGCCACCAGCACCAGTCGTCAAACCTTCGTTGTCATTGCAAATTCAGTTTGAATTCAATTCTGCACAGATCAGCCCAGTGAGCCAGCAAGCTTTGTTGAACTTATCGACTGCGCTGAAAGCGGCAGAACTCAGCGCATCTAAATTTGAAGTCGAGGGCCACACCGACGCCAAAGGCAACGATGCCTACAACCTCAAACTCAGCCAACAGCGTGCGGAGGCGGTGCAGCAATTTCTGGTGCATCAAGGCGTCGCTATTAATAGATTAGTCGCTTCAGGTAAGGGTTCTACGCATCTTGCCAATGCTGGCAATCCTTTAGCTGCTGAAAACCGTCGGGTCCGCATTGTCAACCTCGACTGAGGCTAAAACGCCCTGGTGGCAAAGCCTTGAGCGTCAGTTCCTCACGTATCTGTCGCGTTGGTCAGATAAGTGGGTGCACATTGGGTTGGTACTTGTTTTTTCCGCCTGGATTGTTGTTGACGTTTTATTTGTAGGCGTGACTGGCGGCTTAGCTCAAACCACCTACGACAACATGGTACGTGGCCGAGTTATCACTGCCCCCGCCGATCCCCGCATAGTGATCATCGATATCGATGAATCTGCATTGGCCCGCATGGCCACAGAATTTGGCCGCTGGCCTTGGCCACGCGACACCTTGGCGTCGGTGTTGGACTATGTAGAAGACCAACAACCAGCTGCAGTAGTGTGGGACATTATTTTTTCGGATGTCGACCGTTTGAACCCTGGCGGTGACGCTGCTTTTGACGCGGCGGCGAAGCGCAGTACCCACAGCCATTTTGGTCTCGTGCGTTTACCCAAAACGAATGACGACAAAAGCGAGTTAACGCAAAAAAACTTACCGAGCTTGTGGGTGCAAGCAGCGCCACCAGAATCTAAAGAACTCTCTACGGTTGCGCTTATTCCTCCCGTGTTGCCAGGAGTTGCCATTAAACCTCTGGGTTACAACAATGGCTATGTTGATCGCGACGGCATATTGCGACGCTACCGCTACTTTGAACGTTTGGATGACGGCGGGATGATTCAGTCTTTGCCTATGAGCGTGGTGCAACAAGTCGATCCAAAAGCCCACGCATTTTGGTTAGAACGTTTCCTCAACAAGCCCCAAATCATCGCCTCGGACAACGCTACGCAAGACGATGTGCTTATTAACTGGCGCAAAAAAGCCAATGCCTATCCGCGTGTTAATTTTGCTGACGTGTTCGCCTTGGCTGATGGCGGCAAACCCAAAGAAGAGGTGCCTTCTTTCGCCGGCAAGATTGTGGTCATTGGATCAACTGCGCCTAGTCTGCACGATATCCACCCAACTCCACTGTCTTCGACACAGGCGGGCGTGGAGTCTTTGGCAACAGGGATTGACAACGCTTTGAACCAACGCGTCATGCGTGAAATGCCGAAATGGCTTGGGGCATTGATTGCGATGGTGATGTGCGTTGGCTTGGCCTTTTGGAGTTATCACAAAAGCGTGTCTTCCTTGGCTGCCGGTATGTTGGGCATGCCTTCTGTCATGCTCGGTATTAGCTTCCTGAGCCTAAATACGGACCATGTGTTTTTGGATTTGAATTTGTCTGCTGGACTAGGTTTGCTATTTGTTGTCTTGCTCAAGGTGTGGTCCCTCATTCAAAAACGCCATTGGTTTGGAGATGTTGCACCCGCTTGCCAGCAAGCCAGCGTGTGGGCTTGGCGAGCAAATGAACCATGGACAGACCAACAACTACAAGATTTGGTTCGCGCTCTGCGCGAACATGCGTTCAATTGCCGTATTTTGTTGTTAGACATTACACCCGCGCAAAGTAAATTGGTTCGATGGAAACCGTTTGCCAATTATTTAGCCTTGATCGGTCCTAAAGTGGAGTTAGACGCTGCGAGACAAGAATTAGCAAAAATCGCTGTTAGCCTTCAAGCACATACCGGAAATATCTTGACAGTCCCAGACCAATCAGAAAAACCCTCTCTACAAATTTCCCAGCTGGCATTGCAGGCTTGGACGCAAGTATCAGATGGCGACGCACACCAAAAATTTTAGAAAATAGAAAGTAAGCCTTATGCAGTGTTCAGTTGAGAGTTCAGTCCAGCGTTCGATACGCCACGTCTTGCTAAGTCTTGCACTTGTAGCGCCAACCGCATTTGCGCAAAATGCCAGCGTGATGCGCCCAACAGAAATACGTGCAGAAAAGTTGGCATCCTCTGCGGTCCTCGTGCAGGTGAATCAAGGTGCGACAGTGCGCGTCACTTCGGTAGAAGGCGGTTGGGTATTGGTTGAAGCGAACTCTGACAAGGGGCGGGTGTCGGGTTGGGTGCGCGCTAGTGCGCTGAATATGCAAGCTGGCGCATCGTTGGTTGCCGGTTTGTCTAGTGGACGTGAGGCCGCTGGAAATACTGCGGTAACACTGGGTGTTAGAAATGTGCCGCCATTGGTTCCACGCATCAATCGCCACGCGCTCATTATTGGCGTTGGAACATACGAAGACCCACTCGTACCGCCGCTTCCTGGCACCAAGTTGGACAAAGTGTCTGCCACCCAAATTGCGCAAGCCATGCAAGTACCGGACGGCAATATTCAATACCTGCACGATAGCCAAGCAACGGTATCCAATATTCGTACAGCGCTCAATAACTTGAATGACAGAGTGCAAGATGGCGACCGTGTATTTATCCACTACTCTGGCCATGGCACACGTTACAAAGACCCGCAAGCTGGTGGTTGCGTGGAGGCACTGCTTCCTTATGACGGAATGAGCAAAGGGATGATCAGCAACACCGAGATGGCTAGCTTGTTAGCGCAAATCACGCAAAAAACCGACAAGTTATTTGTCATGTACGACGCCTGCCATTCCGGTGGACTCGTGGCTGCCGCGGCCACCGCTAGAACACGAGGCATTGCTAATAGCAACGACGATGGCGCACTGCGACCAAAGTTTGCAGCGCTGTCAGAAGAGTGCAGCAAACCAGTGAATATCAAAACACGCAGCTTGGTCAATGAGCAAGTTAACCGTGGCGCCTTGCCCCAAGACATCGTGCATATTTCTGCTGCGCGAGACAACGAAATAAGTTTTGACGATGAACAAAAAGGCGGATTGGCAACACAGTATTTCCGCGATTGCATGTTGCGTGAAGCCAAAGACTTAGACGGCTCAGGCGCCATCAGTATTGAAGAGATCAAGCAATGCGCGCAAGAAAAAATCAACCGGCGTATGCAAAACGACAACAACTTTAAAGCGCATAACCTGGTCTTATCAGGCAACGGCAACTTTGTTCCCGCATGGTTTAGCCAAGGCGTACCGCAAACCGCGAATGTGATGACTGCTCTGGCCGCCACAGACAAACCGGTTGCGCAAGTAGCTGTTGCGACCGCTCCTGCAACCCCAACGCCACCACCCGCACAGCAAATTGCATTGGCCACGCCTTCGACCACCACCACTCCAGCAACTACCCAAAGTCAAACGCTAGCTACATCTGACATAAAACCCTTGAGTGGCGAGGATGCGCTCAAGCAAATGTATGACCAGCGCAATGCCAAACGCAAAGTGCGTGTCACGCTGACCAAAGATCAATTGGTGATCGGCAAAGACGCTTTGGAGTTCTCAGTGCAATCTGACCGAGCAGGTTATGTCTATGCG
>CAIRQX010000018.1 GCA_903880855.1 uncultured Burkholderiales bacterium
AGTGGCCACGCCCAAAAAATAGACAACAGGGTCCACAGCACAGCAATATAAAACCCCCAGCGACCTGGCATGCGTCCCGAAGGGATGGGTCTATTGGGCTCATTGATGGCATCGACGTGTCGGTCAAACCAATCGTTCACCGCCTGACTGCTGGCACACACCAATGGGCCTGCCAATAAAACGCCCCAGATGATCAAAATCCAATTGTCTGTAAGAGACTTTCCAGAGGACACAACACCACATGAAAAAGCCCACATCGGTGGAAACCATGTGATGGGTTTTAAAAGCTCAGCGACTGTAGAAAGTTCTGGGCGTTGCATATGCGAATTCTGTTAAACCTTCAAAAACATGTGACGGATGGCTTCATGGGTGACATCGATCTGCCCACTTTGTGCATGGTGAAGTTCTCGCAAGGGTCCGTTCAACATTTTTTTCATCAAGCCCATGGACAGAGATTCCAAAACTGCGTCTAAATCGTGGCCCTTTTCAATTTGTTTTCGCGCTTTGCTTAATTCGGCTTGTCGCCAAGCATCCGCTTGTAAATTCAATTCGCGAATCAAAGGTACGTCTTTTCTGTGTTCAAGCCACGACATGAATTTTTGAACACCTTCATCGATGATCACCTCGGCATCCAAAACAGCAGCCTGCCGATGTTCTTGCCCACTTTGAATAATATCTTTGAGGTCGTCTACTGTGTACAAATAGGCATTGCTCAACTTTTTGACTTCAGGCTCGATATCGCGTGGAACAGCGAGATCCACCATAAAAATGGGGCGATTTTTCCTTGCGCGAAGCGCACTTTGCACCGCGCCTAAACCAATCAAAGGCAAAGTGCTAGCCGTGCAACTGATCACCACATCAAATTCATGCAAGCTTTTAGGAAGGTCTGCCAAAGCGATGCACTTGCCGCCATGCAATGCAGCCAAGGCATCCGCCCTCTCTGCAGATCGGTTCGCAATGGTGATAGAGCGAGGCGACTTGGTAGCAAAATGCGCCACGCATAATTCGATCATTTCTCCTGCGCCCACAAACAAAATATGGGTGTCTTTGATATTTTCAAAAATTCCACTTGCCAATCGAACGCAAGCAGCTGCCATGCTGATGGAATGGGCGCCAATTTCAGTGGTGGACCGAACTTCTTTGGCAACCGCAAAAGAGCGTTGAAAAAGTTGATTGAGTGTGGTGCCTAGCGACCCAGTGTCTGTAGCCAACTTAACCGCATCTTTGAGTTGACCCAATATCTGTGACTCCCCCAACACCATAGAGTCTAGGCCGCTGGCAACTCTGAAGGCATGGCGTGCGGATGCATCACCTTCTAGTCGATAGGTATGAGAAGCTAACTCATCGATTGGGGTTTTACCCGCTTCTGCCAGCCAAGCCAGTGTTTGGGGCAACTGTGTTTGATCGCCTGCGCAGTAAATTTCGGTTCTGTTGCAGGTCGACAAAATCGTAACTTCTTTGTGCGATTCAAATTTTTGACGCAAACCACTTAAACAATGCTCCAATCTTTCAGATGCAAAGGCAAAGCGCTCACGCAAATCAATGGGTGCTGTGCGGTGGTTGAGACCCAAGGTCCAAACAGCCATTTACACAACCCTTCTTAAGTTGGCGGTGGCCTGTTGCGTCACCGGCCACATATCGTCAATGCGCTTTTGTATACCAGTTGCAGTCAAACCATATTGCTGCATCAACACGCTTGGATCACCGTGCTCGGTGAACTCGTCTTCAAAGCCCAAGACCAAAATCTCTTTGAAGATTTTCATGTCTTGCAAAGCCTCAAGCACCGCTGAGCCAGCTCCGCCCATTCGCGTCCCGTCTTCTAGCGTGACCAGTCGATGGTGGGATTGAGCGACCTCTTGTAAAGTTTGTATATCAAGGGGCTTGGCCCAACGCATATTGACTACCGTAGCGTTCAATGATTCCGCCACTTTGAGTGCTTCATACAACAACGGCCCAAAGCACAAAATTGCTAAGTCTTTACCCTCACGCACGACCTGCGCTTTACCAAACGGCAAAGGCGTTAAATCTTTTTGCACTTGAACGCCAACACCAGCGCCCCTGGGGTAGCGAACCGTGACCGCATGGTCTTGTGAGTAGGCCGTGCTGAGGAGTTGACGGCACTCGTTTTCGTCAGCGGGGCATGCCACGCTCATGTTTGGAATGCACCGTACAAACGCAATGTCAAACATACCGGCGTGCGTCGGCCCATCGGCCCCGACCAACCCAGCGCGGTCCAATGCAAAGACCACGGGTAAGTTTTGCAAGGCCACATCGTGAATCAGTTGGTCATACGCGCGTTGCAAAAACGTTGAGTAAATAGCCACCACTGGCTTCAAGCCCTCACACGCCAAGCCTGCCGCAAAAGTGACGGCATGCTGCTCTGCAATTCCTACGTCGTGGTAGCGATTAGGGAAGCGCTGGCTGAACTCGACCATGCCAGACCCCTCACGCATAGCGGGCGTAATGCCTACCAAACGCGGATCTTTAGCGGCAACATCACAGAGCCATTGACCAAAGACCTGCGTGAATGTGACTTTTGTATTGGCGGCACTGACCAAGCCTACAGAGGGGTTGAATTTTCCAGGACCGTGGTAAGTCACAGGGTCAATTTCAGCTCTTTCGTAGCCTTTTCCTTTGCGCGTGACGACATGTAAAAACTGAGGCCCTTTTGCCTTGGAAAGTTTTTCAAGCGCGTCCACTAATCCGTTCATATCGTGACCATCTATAGGGCCCACATAGGTAAAACCAAGCTTTTCAAAAATAGTGTTCGAGTGGATCAGTGTCTGCGTTTGTTGTTCGATATGTCTAGCTAAGGCAAACAAGGGCGGCGCGTTGCGTAGCATCTGCTCGCCTAATTTTTTAGCCTGCGCATAGAAACGCCCAGACATCAACTCTGCCAAGTATTGGTTCAAGGCGCCGACTGGTGGACTGATAGACATGTCGTTGTCATTCAAGATCACCAACAAGTCGCAATTGCTTGTACCGGCATTGTTCAAAGCCTCATAGGCCATACCCGCGGTCAAAGCACCATCACCAATGATCGCAACAGCCTTGCGCTGACTGCCCGTGATTTGAGCGGCCTTTGCCATTCCCAAAGCCGCAGAAATACTGGTCGAAGAATGCGCGGTTCCAAATGCGTCATAGATACTTTCCTCTCGACGCGGAAAACCACTCAATCCCCCTTTTTGACGGATGCTGCCCATGCGCGAGTTTCTTCCCGTCAAAATTTTGTGCGCATACGTTTGGTGACCGACATCCCATACAAGTCGATCTTCAGGCGTATTAAAAACGTAGTGAAGCGCTATGGTCAATTCAACGGTTCCCAAATTGGAACTGAAGTGCCCACCCGTTTGCGACACTGTTTCGATCAAACGCTCGCGCAAATCATTGGCAAGCCCTTGAAGACTTTCACGAGATAGCCGTCTCAAATGAGAAGGAGATTGAATCCGCTCTAATAAGGTGTCCATGTTGGCTTGAATCAATGGTTGACCAAGCTTTAATTTAGCGTGTTTAAAAAAAACGTCAAGTTAAATTGACACTTTTGAGCATATTTTTAGTGACAACGCCTAGAAAACTAAGGTTTTCCCTATATTTAATAGCTCATTAATTGGATTTATTAACTAAAATCTACACTGCTCATACCTTAAGGCAGCGCTATAAAGTCAGAAGTGTAAATTTAACTTGACAGTTTGCTGGCTCTTTTGGATGATCGCATCTGTGAACTCATCGGACTAATAAAAATCAGTTATGGCAACCACGTTTCCTTTTGCAGCCATCGTCGGTCAAGACGAAATGACGTTGGCCATTCAAGTTGTCGCCATTGACCCCACCGTTGGCGGAGTTTTGGTCTTAGGAGACAGGGGCACCGGCAAGTCAACCGCCGTCAGAGCTTTGGCTGACTTGCTACCTCCCATTCAAGTGGTCAAGGGATGTCCTTATAAATGTGACCCCACCAAACCAGCCCAAGCTTGTCCCGTATGTCAGTCGCACAAGAAATTGAATGTTGGTCAAACGATCAAGTTACCTACAGAACGTAGGCCAGTGAGCGTGGTGGACTTGCCATTGGGCGCCACAGAAGACCGCATTGTGGGTGCGCTTGATTTAGAAAAAGCCTTGTCGCAAGGCGTCAAGGAATTTTCACCTGGGTTGTTAGCCCAAGCACACCGCGGTTTTTTATACATCGACGAAGTGAATTTGTTGGACGACCATTTGGTCGATCTGTTAATTGACGTTGCGGCCTCTGGCGAAAATCTGGTCGAGCGAGAGGGATTGAGCATTCGACATCCTGCTCGTTTCGTTTTGGTGGGTAGCGGCAACCCCGAAGAAGGAGA
>CAIRQX010000019.1 GCA_903880855.1 uncultured Burkholderiales bacterium
CATCGGTTGGTTGCCCCTAGAGGACAGGGCTTATCTGCACCTGAGCAGTGAGGGCAAAGAAGACCGGGTGGTGATCACGGGTGTGCCTGATGTGGGGATGGATGGGGAGAATGTGTTGTTGCTGGTGTGATCTAGGAGCCTCGCTGTTGCGGGGCTTTTTTCATGGAGGTGGAAACGTTTCCACCTCAAAAGCGACACCATGTCGTATTTGATCCCTTGAGCAAAATAGTATGCGTAGCTGACTGGTAACGATGCCGCCGATTTAGGGGGGTGCACCCACGGTGGGGTCAGCTTAGGACGATTTTGACAAGGGGCAGCCCTTTTACTTTTCGAACATTGAGGGTGTGCATCTGACTTACTGGCTACTAGCGAGGTCAAGATTCTTGATCCATCTGTTCCACACCGGGGACTGCACAGAGGTCAGTGACAGCACCCTGGCTTGCGTTTTAAACAAGCTGAGTTGCAAATTAATCAAGTCTGTTGCACGACGTGCGACCAATAACTCCGCATTGCTTAAATCACCCCAGCTACGCAGGCCGCGCGCAAGTCCCAACTCGACGCCACGGCGTTGGTCTTTGGCAGCGTCAAGCAAACTTCTCGCCGCTTTAGCACGTTCTAAAAACCCCGCTTGACTTGCCCAATCGCTGGAGAATTGGTTGTCAAGTTTCATCAACATGGATTCCTTGTCAGCCAAGCTGGCCTGGTACGTTGCCACGGCTTGACGACGCGTAGCCTCAATGCCTCCACCAGCAATCAATGGAACGACTAATTGAAAACCCATTTGACGACTGTTGTAAGTAGCACCCAATGTATTCGTGCTGTCGTTTTGAGCTTGGGTAGCCGAAGCAATCACATCAAAGGTTGGCAGGTGATCAGAAGCGGCCTGGTACATGCGGTAACGGTTCATTTCCTCCACAGCCTTTGCGGCTAACAACTCAGGGGCTGCACTTGAAATCATGGCCCACAACTCTTCCCGCTGCGCCTCAGTCAGCAAAACATCGGACTCGTTAGGAAGACGTTTCTTGTCTAATGTGACGGGGTCTAAGTTGGTCAATAGCTGATACGCACGCTCCCTAGCCTTCAATGTCATCCTTGCATCCATTAGCATGGCACGAGCTTGTTCCAATTGCGCCTGCGCTTCTGCACGCGCATCACGCGTTCCATCGCCCCGGTCAACGCGCTTAACTTCTTGTTGCGCGGCCTCCGTGACGGCCTTTAATGTTTGCTGATAGGCGTCCACCAGTGAGCGAGCGGCCAAGACGTCCAGCCATGCACCGATAGATCGACTCCACAAATCAGACAAGGCCGAGTCATATTTATGGCCTCCATATTCGGCTTGGGCTTCACCTGCGTAATAGCCAGCCACATCCCGAGGACGGATCACCCCTTGGCGCAGACTCAACTGCCGGCTTAAAGATACGCCATCGAAATCACGCACCTGTGGTCCTGCTGACGTTGTCTGAGTAGTTCTTTGATGAAGTTGTTGGCGTGAGTCTTGGTAACTTAACTGTGGCAACAGTCTGGAACGTGCGATACCAATGTTTTCGCTTGCAGCCTCACGGTTGGCGGCCGCTGACTGCAATGATGCATCGCGATCTTGCGCAGCCGCAATCACATTACGTAAATCCTGCGCTTGCGCCGAAAGCCCCAAGATGGCTGCACTGACAAAGCCAAGTGCCAAATAGTAATGTCGCATGCTCACTCCTCCTTCATCGAGGCAGCCAGTCGCTTGATTAGCGGGTGCATCAAATATGTCAATAAGCTACGCTCGCCAGTTTTGATAAGCACCTCAGCTGGCATACCAGGTTGCATGACACGCTTGCCCAACTCCTTAATTCCATCAGGCGTGATCTCAATACGCCCCAAGTAATAAGTCATGACACCAACAGCTGTTTGCTCACTAATGACATCGCTAGAGACGGACGCCAATCGCCCCTCAAGCACTAACTGCGGCGAATTGGCGAAGGATGAAAAACGCACATCCACCATAGCGCCTGCATGCACCTTATCAATCACATGCGGCGGAATCTTGGCATCAACCAGCAAGGCCTCACCCTTAGGCACGATATCCATCAAGCGCTGCCCTGGGGTGACCACGCCGCCTGTTGAGGTCACCGTCATACCCACAACTTGACCATCTACGGGGCTACGCAACTGTGTACGAGAAAGCTCATCTGTGACCGCCTGTAATTTCTCTTGACCAGACTGCACTTCTCTCCGCACATCAGCCAACTGCGATGAAAGCTCTTTGATGTACTCTTGTTGCACACGGGCGTAATTGGTTTGTAAGTCAGTAGTAGAGGTTCGCAACTCTGCCTGCGCTTGTTCAAGCTGCAGCAACTGGTTGCGCGAGGCATAGCCCTCGGAGGCCAACTCACGAATAGATTGGACCTGTTGCGATTGAAAAGCGCCTTGCGCCTTACGGCTTTCAATCATGGTGGCCATACCCGAAACCTGTGCGTGATAAGCAGCGCGGCGCGAATTAAACAACTGCTGCTGTGTTTGCATATGCTGTTGCACAAGCGGATCACTCTTAGCCTTCAATAAATCAGGGTGAAATTCAATTTGCGAAGCACCTTTGAGTTCAGCCAACAATCGACTCTCTGTTGCACGCTGCGCCATATAGTTCTGACGGACTGCTTCAAAGTTAGCCTTAGAAACACCTGCATCCAACTCCATCAAGACCTCGCCCTCGCGAACCCATTGCCCTTCTTTCACAGCAACTGCATGCACCACGCCGCCACTTAGGTGTTGGATCGTTTTGCGGCGGGTTTCAATAGAAACTGACGCAGGCGATGAGACGCCCTCATCCAACGGCGCCAAAGCAGACCATAACAATAACCCGCCAAATCCAAGCACCAAGACACGAAAACCCAGACGAATAGGGCTGCTGGTATCGGCATGGGTATCAAAGTCGTTCACCACACTCACATCTGTGATGTCAGCTTTTGTTATCGTAGGGGCCAACAAACCGCGGCCCATTTTTATCCATTTATTACTCATCATTTAATCCTTGTCTAAGCCGTTGGCTAGCTCGATGCTGTCACTGCAGGCTGCTGCACTTCCAGTTGTCCAAATTGGGAAATCACACCTTCGTTTAGGACGAGTACACGATCGGCCACACTCAAAAGGTTGCGCTGGTGTACCACCATAAAAACAGTTTTACCGCGCTGTCGTAAATCCTGTACCGTGCGAATGAGTGCCGCTTCTCCCACGTCATCCAAGTTGGCATTGGGCTCATCCAAGACCACCAAGGAAGGGTTGCCGTAGATAGCGCGCGCAAGACCTACGCGCTGTCTTTGGCCGCCCGATAGCATTCCGCCCGCCACACCCATAGGTGTGTCATAGCCTTTAGGGAAACGTAGGATCATTTCATGGATACCTGTGCGTTGGGCGGCGTCAATAACCCGCTCAGAATTTAACTCGCCAAATCGACCGATGTTCTCGGCAATCGTGCCCTCAAATAACTCAATATCTTGTGGCAAGTAGCCCAGGTTGGGGCCCAAGTCATCACGCGACCATGTGTTGATGTCGTGACCATCTAATAACACTTGACCTTTCACGTCTGGCCAAATTCCAATAATGCATCGCGCCAAGGTCGACTTACCTGCGCCAGACGGCCCTACGATGGCCACCACCTCGCCGGCATTGAATTTGACATTGAGCCCATTCAAAATGGGGCGCTGACGGCCAGGGGCCGAAGCCACCAAGTCATGTAGGGTGATACGCCCTCTGACCACCTCTGCCACATGCACCGCGCCACGGTCAGGGTGCTCTTTCATAAGTTGCTCGAGTCTCAAATACGAGTCCTGCGCATCGGCAAACTGGCGCCAAGTTGCCACCAAAGTTCCTAGCGGTCGAAGTGCATTCGACACCAATGCATTCGAGGCCACCATGGCACCGACTGAAATTTCACCTTGAATCGCTAGCAAAGCACCTAAGGCCAACACTAGTGACTGCTGTGTGTACTGGACAAACTTCACAAAAGCTTGCACCTGATGTTGCAAGTCCTGCGCATTCAAGGTTTTATCGAGCTGGTCGGAATAAAGCACCAACCAATGGCGACGCAAATTGGCCAGCATGCCTAAGGACACCACAGTCTCCACATGCATGAGCTTGCCTTGCAAGTAGCTGTTCGATTTCACAACGGCCTCACTCGCCTTTACACTACCTACAGCCGTTAACTTGTGGCTGTACCAGGCCAAGAAGCCCAAAATAACCGTGAAAAATACCGATACAAAACCCAACCATGGATGCATCATGAACAACACGGCCATATAGATCGGCGTCCACGGAGTATCGAACAACGCAAAGATGCCATTGCCCGTTAAGAATTGTCGTAGGTTAGTCAGGTCAGAAAATGATTGAACAGGGTTGCTTACCATTAGGTTCAAGTTGGCATCAAAGCTAGACTTGAACACGCGCGAATTTAAATATTCATCAAACCGCACACCCGCTCGCACCAAGAGTCGCGAGCGCACCCACTCCGCAAATCCCATTACTGCAAAAAGCAGTGTAGCGATCAGCGTCAAGCTGATCAGGGTGAATTCGTTTTGGCTCAACATCACGCGGTCAAACACTTGCAACATGTATAGCGTAGGCGCTAACAGCAGCAAGTTGGAGAAAAAGCTAAACACGCCGACCCAAACAAACTCTCGGCGAAAAGTCCAAATACTTCGTCCGAGCTCACTCCGCGCTAAGAGTAAAGGCGTCTTCATGCTGCGGCCCCCGTGTTTTGCAATGCATTAGGTGTTGCCACTTGCTGACGGGTTTGTGCATTTCGTAAAGCGGCCAACACTTCATCACGCGGACCAAATGCAGCCACCAAACCATCACGAAGCATCAGCACCTTGTCGGCAGCAGGTAACACGCTTGTGCGATGGGTGATTAAGACCACCGTGGCCCCTTGCGCCTTCAATTGCCGCAGCGTGTCCATCAGCGCAAGTTCACCCGCCTCATCCATACTCGAATTAGGCTCATCCAACACCAACAACCTTGGAGCACCATAAATCGCCCGCGCCAAAGCTACACGTTGGCGCTGCCCGCCAGACAGCATTGCACCATCTTCACCGATACGCGTATCCAAACCAAATGGCAAGGCAGCAATCGTCTCTTTCAAGCCGACTTGCGAAATCACGCGCTCCACCTCGGCGCGGTCGACATCGCCAAATCGCGCGATGTTTTCGGCCACCGTTCCGTCAAACAGTTCCACCGTTTGGGGCAAGTACCCCATGTGCGGACCCAACTCTGTTTTGTTCCAAGTGAAGACGTCCGCCCCGTCGAGTCGGACCTTGCCCGAGTTCGCTTGCCACAGCCCCATCATCACCCGGGCGAGCGTTGTTTTACCGGAAGCAGATGGGCCAATAAGTACCACGCATTCGCCAGGGTTGATACCAAAAGATACCCCCTTCAAAATTGGTACTTGACTACCCGGCGGTGCGACTACAACACCCTCTACAGTCAACAGACCCGTGGGCGGTGGCAGCGACATACTGTCTTCTTTGGGGGGGAAATGGCCTAGCAGCGACTCTAGCCTTTGGTACGCATCACGCGCATTGACTACCGAGCGCCACTGCGCCACCAACTGAGCTAATGGCGTCAACACTTTTCCGCCCAATGTGGAGGCCACGATCATCATGCCCCCACCGCCAAGCATTTGTCCCTTTAGAGTTAACCAACAGGCGATGCCGAGCAGCAACGAGCCCTGCATGGATTGGATGAACTTGGAAATTGCAGAGTTGGTACCCGCTGTGTCAGAGGCTTGCGCTTGCAGCACCAAGAAATTTCGCTGCTTATCCATCCATTTGCCGTGCACATTGCCCATCATGCCCATGGCTTCGATCACCTGGGCATTGCGCAGGGTTCCACTGGCATAGTTTTGGGCATCAATAGCCGCACGGTTTGCCTTGGTCAGAACAGGCATCGTGTTGCTCTCGGTATTCAACGCCACCCAGACTTGCACCATGGCTCCGAATAGCGCAATCACTCCCAACCAAGGGCTCATCACAAACACAATAATCAAAAAAACTAAAGCCATGGGTGCATCCATCATCGCCGTCACTGCTGGCGAAGACATGAAGTCACGCAAAGTCTTAAAGTCGTTAAACACCTGGACCGAGCCGCCCCCTTGCTGGCGTAACCGAGCTTCAAAGGTAATGTCAAACAAACGCTCGCGTAATTGCTTATCCACCCTCACAGAGATGCTGCTGAGGACGCCATGGCGAACCAACTCAAGCATCTCCATCATGATGTAGCTTCCCACCACAGCAACCGTCAGCATCGTCAAGGTCATCATGCTGCGGCTGTTGACTACGCGGTCATATACCTCGAGCATATAAACCGTCGATGCAAGCGATAGCACGCCAATAACTAAGCTGTGATAGATGGCAGTACGGTAGGCACGCGCGTGCGCCATGAACGCATCACGAATAACTGTTGGGGTTGCCCCACCAAATCCAGGGGAACTCATGGGCTCACTCCAAGAGAATTATCAAGAACGTTTTGCTTGGGCGCAGAAAATGCCTGCATGGGCTGGTCCACTTCATCTTGTCGAATCACTACATACTCAGGCCACAAAGACCCAGCATCTGCAGCCGCTTCTGCACCGACAACTTCGCCCGATGAAAAGCTGAAACTTAAAGTAAACTGCTCGCCCATAGAACGAAGCACAATTTCTTGTAACTTGCGCTCATTAAATTGCGCCTGCTCCACAGGACCTAAGTTGAGATCAAACCGCATACGCCCGTCCATGGTGAACATAGACATAACCCCATTGCTAATACTCAAGGTGTGTCGGTCGAAGTACACAGGGGCGGAAGACAAAAACTGCAGCACTGGCAAAGACTTGCCATTCATTCTTTGAATATTGAAAGGGCTTGCGGGGCTTTGAAATATCACACGGCAGGTGCGCGACACAGAATAGATGGCATTGCAAACCATCTGAGAGCCCACCTGGGGGAAACTTTCACGCAAACCACGGTAGGCTAAGTGGTGTAGGGTGACCCGGTTCCAGCAGCGGGTGTCCCGGACCAATGGGCCCAATGCGTTGCACACCTTCGCAAAGGTGCTTTGAAGCTCCTGGAGGCGACGTACTTGTTCGGGCGTGGTGTTCAGCAGTATGTGTATGGTAGATTCATTCATATAGGAATATTCATATAGGAATATTCATATAGGATAACACAAAATCTGATCCGTGCAGCCGAATTCAAAAAAATGGCCCAACTATATTAGCTGGATATCGTCATTTAGTATTGTTCTAATGGCAGTTAACTTCACCACATCCGGGCCAAAACTCCCTCCAATGGGGTTAAAGACGTCCAAATAAAAAGTCTCATCCGGCTCTGGGGTGGCGTCGCCCACAATCTCCGCTGGGATGACTGCATTTGCCTCGTTTGGGTACAAATTCAACCGCCCTGAAACTGCCAGATAGTCACTCCCTGCCCTGGCAGTTCCATCACGCGTGGCATATTCAACGCTTACTACTTGGTCAGCACTTGCCCTTACCCCAGTGAATTGCACAAAAAAATAAGTGAGTGTTGTGCCCGAGTTACCCTCGGGAACATCTTTTTTGACATCTGTGGCCTTGGCGGGCGGATTTGGGTAGTTGGCCCGCATGCTTTGGTCTATCCATTGCTGAAAACTACTGACACGCTGCCATGCTGCAATCTCACCAAAGCTGCTATTTGGTTGCGCATCAACATCGGGAGTGATGGCGCCAGAACTCAAGCTCGAGGTGTAGCTCGCGACGCCTGCAACCTTACCAGCCAGAAAAGCTGGGCCCCCGCTATCACCATGTGCGATGAGCCCTTCATTGAGACCCAACCCAAGGTCTGTCACATTTATCAAACGGCCCAACGCATCTTGGCTTGGGCTCCCGTTGTCAAAGTCAGCCACAAGTTGGCTTCCCGACAAAGGAGACCAGGCCATTGACGCCCCAAGGCTGGCTTTAAGTTTGGCCGCATCGGCATCAAATGTATTTTGTGCTTTTACTCGCAAAACATTTGTGTTGGCAACGCTCGCACCATTTGCACCAGACCCCAGTTGCCCAAAGCCAACCATGGTGAAGGCCTGCCCTATCTCATTAGCATCTCTGTAAATATCGTATCGATTTGCAGCCAATGGGGGCGCCTTAGATAGCCACACAATCGCAAGATCATCATTTGAAGCACCAGCCACTGCGTAGCCTGGATGTAAGACAGACTTAGCAACAGAAAGCGTTTCCGAGCCCGACTTGGTCTGAAATTCAACACTCAAGGCCCCAGTCGAACCGGCAAGGAGATGGGCAGCCGTTAGTAATGCGCGCCCATCAAAGAGCAATGTACCCGTGCCATAACTAGTCCCGTTGCTGATTAGAACCACTCCGTCGTACCCTAAGCCCGCGCTTGCACGGTAGCGAGTATCTGCATAAGAAATGACTGTGGTAACCATAAGCTCGCCTAACTGGTGCAACTAAATAACGACACTCTAATTCTCTCAGAGCCCTTGCCTAATGATGGAAAATAAATACATCTATGAAAAAAATCAATAGCGTACTCATCTTTACTTTTCTTTCAGCCTTACTTGTTGGATGCGGGGGTGGCGCTACTTCCGATCCCTACCCGCCAAGCATCCAGAGCTCTACGTTGACGTACGGCACTCAAGCTACTTTTTATGTTGGAGTTACAACGCTTAACCTTGGCACGACTTTCTCGGCTACCAACTGCACAACGCTACAGAGCACCGTAAGCACGGTTGCAAACTACATAACCTATTCCTGCACCGTCACATCGTCGGGCCCCTTGGTTTTTACTGGAACAGACGCCAACGGAAAGGTAATAGCAACTCAGGGCTTTACCGTGCCAAACCCACAGGTACTTATCAGCGCCACCATTGGCACAACGCCAGCGAACTTTGTCGTAGAGCTCGACCAGCCCAAAGCACCTATATCGACAGACAACTTCCTTCGCTATGTCAAAGATGGGTTCTACAAGAACACACTGTTCCATCGAGTCATCCCCAACTTTGTTATCCAAGCTGGTGGCTTTACATCTGGCCTGGCCAACAAAGTGCCGAGCTATAGCGCAATAGCCCTAGAGAGCCAAAATGGGCTCAAGAACATCAAGGGATCTTTGGCGATGGCTCGAACATCCGACCCGAACAGCGCCACCAGCCAGTTCTACATCAACCTCAAGGACAACACCAACCTTGACTACATTGACGCAAATAACCCCGGCTACACCGTATTCGGTAGCGTCATATCAGGCCAAAGCGCCGTAGATAGCATCGCAGCCGTGCCAACAGGCGCAGCCTCTGGCATGACCGATGTGCCTACGACTGAAGTAACGATTACCAATGCTATTCGGATCCAATAATGCTAAAAATCGCCCCAGCAACAATACATTTTCAACTTCTAGTCCAGTATCCTGCAAGTTAATGATAAGGCAATGAAGTCTTACTATTGAAACTAACTTGGTAAGGACGTAGATTCAAGCTCTTCTAACGCACCTTTTAAATTTGCCTCATTTGTTGTCAAAGACCAAATACCCAAGCCACGTTATCCAGGTTTATTGGCCTTGTGATATGGGTCTTACTAAAGTAAATGAAAGTGTGAAAACATTATGAAAATTTCAAAATACATTAAGTTTATTACTCGAAGTTTAGGCGCGCAAATGTACAACGCATCAAGGCCAACTGTAAAAGAAAACACTGGCTACTGCCACTGCTGTCGAAGCGACGTTGTGTTTAAAAGCAATGAAGGCTGGCTTCGAGACTACTACCACTGCATGCAATGTCATTCCATACCAAGACAACGTCACTTACAGCATATTCTTGATAAATTTTTCCCTGACTGGCAAACCAAAAAAATTCACGAGTCATCACCCTCTAATAATTTCATTTCTAAATATTCCGGTAAAAACTACTCTTCTAGTCAGTTTTTTAATGATGTCATGCCCGGTCAATACGCTGATAACACTCGTTGTGAGAACCTAGAGCGACTAACGTTTGAAGACAATACATTTGACATAATCATTACACAGGACGTCTTTGAACATATCTTCAATCCAGACCTGGCCGCAAAAGAAATTATGCGCGTCTTGAAGCCAGGCGGGGCACACATCTTTACAGCCCCGAAACACAAAGCATTACAACATAGCGGCCCTCGCGCCTCTCTTACTAATGGAGAGATTATTCACTTGAAGGAAGAACAATATCACGGCAATCCTATTGGAGACGGGCGATCACTCGTCACTTGGGATTATGGTGACGATTTTGAATCACAACTAAATAAATGGTGCGGCTTCTCAACAGTGACCTATGTGACACGTGACGAGTATCTTGGTATCGATGGAGAGTATTTAGAAGTTTTTGTTACTCGAAAAATCTAAATAAATTCAAAAGTAGCTTAAATCACAGTAGTTATGAAACAAAGATGTCTAAGCTCCGGCTAAGCTGTAAAACATCCGCATACTGAGCGAGCTACATCTCTTTTGAGTTCGCCTTTTGGCGTAATTGACAACAGCATTGAGTGTTGGCATAATCGCCAACATGGCAGCCCAGCGAATCACCGCAATCAAGAACATCAACTCTGATGGCTCTATCTTGGAAGTTGTGATTTGGAAAGTGCCAAAGCCAGTGCCACCCACTGAGCATGGCTATAAGTACAGAGCGGTTTATGTTGTCGATGGTGTTCGCATCGTGGGCTTTGACAACGAAAGAGGCAAAGGCGACCACTGTCACATGGATGGCAAAGAGTTGCCCTATACCTTTACCAGCGTTGACCAATTGTTGGAAGACTTCATTGCAGCCGAAGAAACTAGGAGAGCATCATGACTCAGAGAAACCTGACCATTACTTTGAAGCCAGACTGGAAAGCTGCAATTCGTGCAGTTGGCGTTGCCGCCAAAGCAGATACATATCAAGGCGAAGTTCTTAACTTTGAAACGCCAGCCCAGTTCTTTGGCCAGTTGTCAGAAAAGCGTTGGGACATCGTTCGAGCTGCACAGGGCAAGGGCGAGATGTCTGTGCGTGAGTTGGCTCGTGTTGTTGATCGTGATGTGAAGCGTGTGCACGATGACATTGTGATCTTGGCAGAACTTGGCCTGCTTGAGCGAACTAAAGGCGGTGGTGTGACTTGCCCTTACACATCCATGCACATTGACATGTACTTGCAAGCTGCTTGAGTTTCTAGCCTACTGAACCAACTGCACCTGAGCAGCAGAGCCTGCCGACACCATCGGCACAAACATACTGCCAAGAGCCGTATTGACCGAGTTGGTGGCATCAAGCAAGGTGTCATGACTCAAGTGCGCATAACCACTCTGTTACCGGCGGTACAGGCATTGATACCATCACTTTGGGTGGCGGTTTAAATACTGTGACTTTGGGTGCTGGCAACGACGCTTTAGTTTTGAGCGCACCTTCTGCAAACGGCAACTCATACACAACCGTGACTGATATTGCTGTTGGCGATACCATTAATTTGGCTGCTTTGACTGCCACAGCTCGTGCTGATGCCGCACTGGGTGCCAAAGTAATATTGGCAGACACTGCTGCTTTTGCTGACTATTTGGCAGCTACTACCGCTGCCGATGCATTTGCTGCTGCTCTCGTCAATTGGTTCCAATACGGTGGCAACACTTACATCGTTGTTGATGATGAAGCAGCTGCATCAAATGTGTTCGATAACGGTGTTGACTCAGTTATTAAATTGACTGGTTTGGTCGATTTGACTCGTTCTACAACAGCAACAGATGTTTTGACCATCGTTGCCTAATTGATTAGTTAGACGCCATCTTTTTAGGTGGCATCCTATAAATCAGTAAACCCCACGGCTCAAAAGGCAGTGGGGTTTTTCTTTTTGTGAAAGATCCTAAATGCCCACAATCAAAATCGACGATAAAGAATACGACTTCGACAAGCTCTCTGACGAAGCCAAAGCCCAGTTAGCCTCAATACAGTTCTGCGACCAAGAACTTCAACGTCTCCAAGCCCAAGCCGCTGCCTACCAAACTGCACGTATGGCCTATGCCAAGGCTTTGAATGAAGCATTGAACCCAGCTATGGGTGAGAAGATTAGCTTCAACTAAGCCCAATGTTTCCCAACATAGAGCAAGAACTCAAAGAGATAGCCTCTTAGTCCATCGGTTGGGTGCCTCTAAGGGACAGGGCTTATCTGCACCTGAGCAGTGAGGGCAAAGAAGACCGTGTGGTGATCACGGGTGTGCCTGATGTGGGGATGGATGGGGAGAATGTGTTGTTGCTCTTGTGATCTAGGAAGCCTCGCTGTTGCTTGACTATCAAGACTGAAACAAGCTATTCAAATAGGTCGCGCTATCAACGAATGAGGAAGCAGCATTGTTTGTAGCTTCTTCAATGGCTTGAGATAAGGCAGGACTTGTACCTTGACTGTCGACGTTTGTTATGGAGTTCGTTGTAGTCGGGGATGGCAGTGTTGCGGGTAATGCAATGCCTTTTGAAGCAGTTGAGTTGACGTTTTCAACAGCACTGGTAAATTCAGGCGTTTGTTTTTTTATTAGCGTTGTATTGGTTGTTTCTGTTGCCGCGCTTGCCTTTAATATTGCAATTCCTAAGTCCTTAGAGATCGTTGATGCAGCATCAGCCAACTTAGCCAAAGGCTGAGTATCAAAACCAAACAGCCATGCGTTTCGGGCAATGGTCTGCGGTGTTGATCCAGCATCGCGTAAAAGTAAGCCTTGGGCATCCGTAAGCTTGAGTCCTTGATCCAGTACTTCGCCAAAATCGTCTTTAAGTTGACGCACAACGAAATTACCATCTTTGGCAACGGTATCGTTATCAGTAGCGTAGGTTGCATCAGTTCGTTTAGGAATGTCCGTACGTCCGTACATTTGGCCAGTGGCTTGACGGGCGGCGGAAACGGGGTCACTACTCGACATAATTGCAGACCAGTCCCTGACATCTGTGTTGGAACCGACCACCCCGTAGATCAGTTCGGATGCATCTAGAAAGTCAGCGCCAGTCCGATCCATGAATCCCTTGATATCCGGACGGTTAGTAAGGGATGATTCAGGCGTGGTCATTAGCGACTTAGGGCCTTGGGTAGCTGAAAGAACCTGTGCAAAGTTAGTAGTAGTTGTTGTTGGTACTTCGGCAGAATTGGACGTCGTATATTGGTTATTGGCAGTGCTAACAGTATTGATTGTGGTCATGTTGTCTCCTATACGGCGTCTTCTAAATAAGCAGGAATCGTGCCATACAAACTGTCGTAAAAAAATAACTAGATTAGGGAGTAAAAATTTTAGTTAAAACCAAGTGGCTAAATAGTAAAAAAATAGTAATTCAGTGCCTACCTTTTGAAATAGCATGCAGCAACAACATGACCTTCAGCAAGGTTATAGTTTGATGAAGCTCAGATTTGAGATATCCAATTACCCATTGACTAACTTATAGGCGTTGACCAACTCAGCCACGGAGGCGGTTGACAAGCCTGTGCCATTGAAGTCGATGTTCTCAATGCTGGAGTTGTTGGCCGCGGTTAAATAGTCGTGCGCCCCATCCACAGGGTTAGGTGGAGATACAAGCTGCTGAATTGTGATGCCGACCTTGCTCAAATCTTTATCAATATCCGCGTCGGAGGTCTTGGCTGCGTAATTAACCGACGACATCTTATCTGCTGTTGTAGCAAAGTCCAAAATCTTAGCCACCGGGTCATTTGCTGACGATTGGGCGTACGCCGTAGTTGTGCCCGTGCCAGTTTTGTTGGCAGAGAAAGAAGAGAACCAGTCATCTGATACAACCAACTCATCGTTACCACTGCCTAAGAAGACGTTGACTTGACCACTATTATTTTTGTGCAGTACAACTTTATCGTTGCCTGCGCCTGCAATGAGGACTTGCGTATCAACGGTGGTCACCGGAGTGGTGCCAGTAGTAGTAGTGCGGGTCGCGCCCATTGCATACAGTGTGTCGTTGCCACTGCCGGCATTTAGGTAGTCTTTGTCAGAGCCAATGAGGGTGTCATCACCCGTTTGGCCCAACAAAACGTCAGCCCCAGCACCACCAAACAAAATATCGTCACCGCCACCGCCACGCAAGATGTTATCGCCGCGGTTACCAATGATCACATCATTTAAGCCCGAGCCTTGAACGTTGATTTTGTTATCACCCAGCAAGTAAGTGACGCGTGTCTCAGCGGTGATGCCAACTTGACCAGATGTCACTCCGCTACCGATGCCAAAGCCAGGGATGTTGGCCACATCGATACCACCAGCCAGTAGGTTGGCTTTGCTTTCGCTAACCGTTACATCAAAAGCAGTTTGGGTTGTCACGGAAGGCGCAGCAGCTTCGAATGCAATACCCAAACCAGACTTGATGGTGACGTTGTTGACCGTGCTGACGGCTTGGGAGCCTTTACTATTGAGCACGCTCTCGATGGTGTCTGCCACATAGATGATGTCGCCAAAGTTAGAGGCGTCCATCGCTGCATCCACACTGCTGTAGCCGTTAGAGCCCGCCAAACGGATGGTGAAGGTATTGGCAGCAGTGCCGTCAGTCAACACGATCTTTTCAATATCCACAAAGTAATCTGAAGTTGTGTTGGTATCTGATTTTATTTGACTGAGGTTTAATTTGTTAACGCTGCTGCCCTCCAACACAGAGCCAGCCAGTTTTGTGCTGATGCTTAAGGCTGCCGTGTCTTTGGTCGCTGATGTGATGTCCACGCCCGTGTCAATGAGTGCGCGAATATTCTTCAAGCCAGCCATCACACCCGCTGAATCGGTCGTAATGGTGATCGAGTCAGAATCAGTGCCACGACGGCCGTAGAAAGTTTGGCTAATAGTCCTGTCAGCAACCTTACTCAAGTCCATCGAGTAGTTAAATGAGCCCATCAATGTGTCACTGCTCTTGGTGGCGTCATCAAAACCAACCGTCTCAGCTTGGAACACAATCGTTTGGTCAAACTCTGCGTACGAAGGGTCTAACAAAGAAGGGGAACGCTTACCCACCATCACCACGTTTAAGCCAGCCGCATCTTGCTCAATACCAAACTGGTTGTAGTTTGTGGCTGTGGCGGCAACTCCATATTTGTCAGCCAACATTTGCGTAGCTTGTGTGGTGGTAAGCACGCTAAAGTTCCATTGGGACTGAAGACCGTTCAAATACAACGTATCAATACCTCCGCCACCAATGATGATGCTGTTGCCTGATGTGCCATTCACACGTGCAGTATCGTTACCAGCGCCTAGTGCTACATCCAAGTCACCCTTGTAGAGCGTCACCAAGTCATCCCCGCCCTTAAAGTCGTAGATGCCTAGTCCTGGGCCAGCAAAGCCGCTGTTCTCGTTCAGAATCGCCGAGTCAGCGTTGTCCGTCATGTACACAGGCGCATATTGCGCAATCGAGCGGTCAGATACGAATTGCAACGAGTTGGCAATGCCAGAAACACCGTCAGCGGTAAATATGCCACTGCCATTGCTACTACTATTGGTGAAGTTGATCTTGATCGCCTGAGTTGATGTGCCATTGACATCTACGTATGAGATAGAAAGTTGACTGTCGTTAGCACCCTTTGAGATCACAATTTGATTATTGCCCGCAGTGGTAGTCAAGCTTGTTTGGCCAGCCAAAAGTGAGCCAAGTGTGTTGCTCGTGGAATATGTGCTGGAGAGAGAGCTTAGTGTGCTATCTAGCCTTGCGTTTCCCGTTACAAAAGAAAGTTTGTCGAGACCGAAGTCAAAGCCGTCTACGTTCACCTCTTTGACTTGTAGAGTGCTAAAGTGTTTTTCAATGTTGGTGAGATCAATTTGTAATTGATCTTTAAGTCCGTCACCGTGCTGATTGTTATCGCTGCCATGCCAGCCAAGCTCAACATCAATTTTTTTGTTGCTTGCGTTATCGAATGCTGCTTGTTGAGTGTTTAATGCCCCAGTATTTGAAATCCAAGGCAGGTTCAGATAAACCAAGTCCTTGCCACCGCCCATTTGTAAATTCAGGTCGTCAGTATTGACGCGTGGATTATCGAATTCAGCGTAGTCACTTTGATCGGTAAATTTAAGCGTGACATCGTTATAGGAGTCTGTGCTACCGGTTTGGTAGTTATCCATGCCATAGCCAGCTTTCCAAATGGTGCTGCTAAAAGCATACAAGCCACTGTCGACACGAGCACTCTCCAAAAGCTTGTTGTTAACCCAGTTGTCACCAGCCTGAGTTTTTAGTGGGGCTAGGTCACCAAAGTTGGAGTAGTCCATGGTGATGCCGACGGCTTTAAGGGCGCTTGGGTTGTTTGAGTAGTTAACAGCACCACTAACACCTGCACTCCAAACTAAGTCTTGATCTTCATTCACCGAGTCGTTACCACGGCTAGCCTGAACGTACAAGTTACTGTAGTGACCTCGTCCGCCGTTATCAGTAATAGAGTAAATGTCGCGAAATGATGTGCCTTGCGTCCAAATGGTATCGACATAAGCGTTGGTTGCAAAGTTTAAGTCTTCAACGTTGCCGTAACCGTCTTTGAGCTGGAATTTGGCTGTTCCGTCGTTATTCAAAGAAGTTGAAGTAACTGTCGACCCGTATGTGATCGCGCTTGCACCTAAGTTGTACACAACGCCAGAGTTTTCTTTTGCGCCATCAGAGAGCAATATGCCTAGGTCTTTGATACTCGAGACATCGTTATCTGCTGCATTGAGCTGTGGGGTGGCGGAGGTTTTAATGTTGTAGGTATCAACACCCAAGCCGCCCATAACAAAGTAACTGTTGCCAACATCGCCAGTGTTTGAGCCTGTACTCAATGTCCCGCTAAATAAGCCGTTGCTGACACTAGGTGATAGCGTTGTGTCGATATTGAAAGTGTCTTTACCCGTGGTTAAGAAGAAGCCTTCAATTCCAGAGAATTTGTCTGTGACTGATGCACTCCCCACGCCTTGGTTGGGTCGAAGTACAGTGGTGACGTCATTAGAAAAAGTAAGCGTTGCGCCCTGGGTAGATGATGAGAATGATGTTGAAGTTAATGCACCAGTACCAGCTTCAACAATGTCAAAATTACCAGCAAAATTAATTCCCCAATTGGAGTAGCTAACGATGTCGGAAGCGTTGTTATCAGGGGTGTAGTTGTGTTTGTTTTCAATCGCAATTGATTGGCTATTCTTTGCGTTAGGGTCAAGAAAGATTGTGTATTGTGTGCCTATAGTCGTGACATCTAATGTCGGCGGTGTGTAGTTGTTTTGTGAGAAATATTTTGTACCTGTTGAATCACCTAGTTGATATGCGCCATCCAAAATCAATGTCGGTGTTGAATTTCCAAGGTCAAGGTTGGTGGAGTTGGTATTAAAGGCATTATCGGTAAAGTTCAACTGGATTTTTAGGTCATTCCAGCGTGTGTTTGGAATCTGCTGAGGGGTGAGAAGTGAGCCGCCCGGCAACAACCTCAAAACTTCCGCTTGCAGGTCGCCCCTGAAAGTTGCCATCCCATTTTGCAAGTTTGCTAGGTCAGTTGCGCCTGGGTAACTTACGAAACCAGCCGCAGTGGGCGCCGTGTTGATAACGTTAGCGTTTGACAACTGAAAGACCGAAGCACTTAGAATTTGCTCATGGTTGTAATTAACTGCGGTCAGGTTGGAGTTGGGTTGTAAGTCGTCTGCAAGCACCCATTGATAGGTGCCAGTTTGAGTGATAGATTGAAAGGCGGTTTTTGCTGGCTGGACGCCAACTTGAGAAACAGTTGTCGGCGTAGGATCAATGGTGCAATTGGATTGAACAATACCAGCAGAACCTGTTCTAAGTCCAATGCTTTGTGAGTCGTATGGGATGGCGTTTGCTGTTTGGACGCTGCTAGAACCTAAGCTGCTTAAGTAATTTTCAAGAACGATTTTGTCTGAGTATTTGTCGAACCCTATAAATGTTAGTGAGGCAGGCGAGTTGGCTGGATTTGTCAGCGACCTATAGTCGATAAGCGCAAGGTTTAGGTCTTCTGTGGTGCTGAAAGTTGTTTGACTTGGTTGGAATATGTAAGGGGCTGAAGTTGTTGTAGTGGAAGTTGTATTTGCTGCAGCAATATAGGTATTGGTAGTGATCCCTTTCCATGCAAGCGTGACTGGCTGCATGGAGGGAAATAGAGCCGCCTGATTGTCGGCCAAACCACCCCATTGATTGGTGATTAAGTTGTAAGGCGCAACAAATTTAATAGCTAAGGTGTCAGGGGCAGTGTTGTTGTAATTGGTGTATAAGTTGTTATAGGTTCCAGCATTGGTGTAAACATCAGTGCTAATGGTCACTTTGCCAGAGCCATAATTCCAAGCAAAAGAGGAAGGTGCAGTGGCACTTGCAGCAGTGAAAACAGTATTTGCCGCCGTAACTTCGTAACGATCGCTTGCTAAGACGGTTCCAGTGTTCGTAGCAATAAAGGGGGCTTGTATGGTAGCCATGTCTTAACCTCTTGAATCTAAATTGAGTCGGTCATTTATATTTACTTAGATTAGTTTAACTAATTTATAATTAATGTCAAATTAAATTCAATAATGCTTAAGGTTAAGAGTTTAAGTACCGATAGATTTATTAGATGCGCACCAACTTTACAATCATAGTGTCAGGGCTGCTTTTGTGGCAGATCCTCGCTAACGCTTACGCTAACCAAGCGGGTGAGGCGGATGCGGGTGTTAACGAGGCATTGCTACAACTGCGTGGCAGCCCCTCAGCTGCCAATTCAAAGGTGCTGCAGACCTTGGATATGCTATTGGAGACTACCAAGTCCAGGCCGCAGAACAAACTGTCATCAGATCAGCAGCGTCAATTGCTATTAACTGCTGCCAATCACCCCTCTTCGTCAAATTTGGTCGAGCAACTCAGACAGTCATCGTATGAGGTGGACAGGGCCAAGTCAGCCCTTATGCCTAAAGTGTATGCCACTGCTGACACAGGTAAGCGCAAACTAGGTGATAACCCTGTGTATAAAACAGATCGTTATGAATACAGCTCAACCAATGGTCAGTTGGGCGTGCGGCAGTTGCTATTTGACTCGGGCTCAAGTTTTAATATGATAGATGCAGCTGTGGAGCGAAAAGCAAGTACGCAGGCGCGGGTGGCGAATTCAGAGTCGGAACTGCTATTGTCGATTCTGAACTCGGTTTACGAACGCCAGAGACTCGCGCTGCTCGGGCTTTGGGAGTCCTCCATATCCATAGAACGCAACAAGGTGCAGCAACAGGCGGCGGCTCGGCACAGCATTGGTTCTGGCACTATTTACGATTTTGCAAGGGCTAAGTCAAAGGCGACCGAGTCGGAGCTCAGTTTCAAGTTCATCACTTCTCAGTCCAAAAGCATTGAGGAATATTTGCGTTCGATTGGCGTTAACGAAAATTTCATGCTACCTGCGTTTAGTTACATGCCACAGAACACGACCTCTGAGGATTTGGTGAGGGATCACCAAGCTGTGGTGGAGGCAGTGAAGAAGTTAAATGCGCTCAAACTTGAACTCCAAGCAGAGAAGTCTAGAACGCGGCCACAAGCTTATTTGGATGTGTCAACCAACAAACGAATGTATGCAAACCCTTATGGAGGCGCATCAGTAGATAGTTCAGCCATTATTTCGTTGAGCTACGACGTTTATACAGGAGGTTATGACACATCAAGTTTGGCCATTACATTGACAAAAATTAACCAAGCTGAAGCAGATTTAGAGAGCATCAAGCTTGATGTAACAAATACGATTGCCAGATCGCGCAATGAGTTAGCTACGTTGCAGAGTAATTTTCGATTGATACAGGAAAGCGTGCGCATGGCGGCCGACGGTTACATCGCTTCTAAAGAGCTTTTTGAATACAGAAAAGGTTCTTTGGTGGATATTCAGCGCAATGAGGATGAGTTGAGTGGGCAGGTGCGCAAGATGATTAATGCATGGATAGACTTGTCGCTCACTTCTTTTAAGTTAGCTCATCAAGAAAGCCGGTTGACTCATTTGATCCATCAAATTTCTTATTAACGCCTGTAATTATTCTTTACGTGGCTGCTTATTCTAAAAATCATTGGTTTTGGAGCGCGGTACGAGAGCTAAGGCCTTTATATTCGCGGGCCGCACTGGCGTCGTTACTTTCTAATATTTTTGCGTTTGCTGCGTCAATTTATTCGATGGTGATTTATGACAAGGTCATTCCATCACAGTCGATGAACTCACTATTTGTTTTGTTCTCGGGAGTTTTATTGATCTTAGTTGTGGACCACGGCATTCGCAATGTACGTACTTATTTGTTTGATGCAGCCGGTAAATACATAGACCAATCGGTGGCGAATATCGTCTTTGAAAAAATTATTTTAGCTAACTCTAGCCAGCCACGACGCGATGGCGCGGTGGCCGCTGCCATCAAAGACTTTGATGTGCTGAAAGAATTTATAAGTGCGGCAACCATTGCAACGTTTGTAGATATTCCTTTCGCTCTTCTTTTCATATTTGCGCTTTTATATTTGACTGGCTGGGTTTGTCTGGTGCCCGTGATCAGCATCATCGCCTTGGTGGTGACAGGATATATTGCGCACATCCGCATGAAGAGTTTTAGTAAAGAAATGCAGGCCGAATCGCAAAGTAAGCAAGCCACGATTATTGAGGCTTTGCAAAACAAAGATTTAATTTGCGCGATGGACGCTGGCGGTTTGTTCAAGGGGCGTTGGGAGAGTGCGATTGAGCTTCAAGCGGAGTCTCAGAATCGTTCCAAGGAAATTTCTAGTGGAGCAATGAACTTTGTACAGTTGATAGGGCAGTTGAATCAAATCTTGGTGTTGTCCGTTGGAGCCGCATTGGCTTTTAAAAACATCATCGGAATGGGGACGCTGGTGGCCGCATCGATCATGGCGTCGAGGGCGATTGCGCCGTTTTCGCAAGTTGTAAGTCTTCTTTCTAGGCTGAGCCAAGTGATGCAAAGCTACCGTGCGCTTGATGCCATGATTTTGGAGAGTGACCAACGCGTATCCGCGATGACGCCAGTCAATATTGATATTTCTGAGCTAAAGCCGGTGTTGAGCCTGAAGCAGTTGTCTCTTCAGTACCCCAATGCCAAGCAACCCGTGCTGCTAAATTTAAATTTAGAGTTATCTATGAGTATGGTGGTTGCGGTACTTGGTAAATCTGGTGCGGGTAAGTCGACGATGTTGAGATTGATTTCTGGATTGACCTTGCCAAGTTCAGGAGATATATTGATAGATGGCGTAAATTTAAAGAGCTTTGCCCAAGATTTGAGAAAAAAGAGGTTTAGTTTTGCGATGCAAGACCCCATGATTTTTTCGGGTACGTTACTAGAAAATATCACTCTGTCTTCAGAGCCGCCTGACTCCAAGCGTTTGATGCAAGTAATCTCCGTATGTTGCTTAGAGGATTTGATTGGCACTCTGTCTGACGGACTGGCAAGCAAGGTGCGTGAGCGGGGGCAAGATTTTTCAGGTGGGCAAAGGCAATTAATTTCTATTGCCAGAGCCTTGTACCGAGATGTTGATTTTTATTTCTTTGACGAGCCTACCAGTAGCCTTGACCCCGCAACAGAGGCCAAGTTAATTCATAACTTGCAACTATTTTTGGCAAATAAGGCGGTATTGTTCTCTACGCACAAGCCCAAGCCGTTGGATATTTCTACTCATTGCTTAGTCTTAGAGTCTGGCCGTGTTACTTATTACGATCAAACCAGTGTGGTGCTGGCCAGACTTAATCAGGCAACAAATAAATGACTCTGATTCCAAGCCTTGATATTTATAAAAAAAGAATTTACGTCACTTCAGCCTTAGTGCTGGCTCTGCTCAGCTGGAGTTTATGGGGCAAGCTAGATTTGGTTGCAACCGCGGTGGGAGTGGTGATGCCCTCAGACTATGTAAAGGTTTTGCAGAATTTGGAGGGAGGCATTGTCACAGATATTTTTGTAAAGGCAGGTGAAAGGGTGGTGCCCGCTCAAAAATTAATGATCTTGAGCACAGTGCAATACCAGTCTGAGTTGCAGGGGCATATTGGCCAGCAAGCAGCATTGAATGTGCGTTACATGCGAATAAAAGCAGAGATTGAGGGAGCGCATTTCAGGTTGCCAAAAGATTTGCAAATACAAGCCCCGCTAGCTGCTAATGGTGAGAGTCAAGAGTTTGAAGTGCGTGTGAAACGGCGTGAAGGTATTCGCAACAGTTTGCGTTTGATGGACGCCGAAAAAAAAATGGTTGAGCGACTCGTGCTGCAAGGGTTGGAGCCCAAGATGGAACTACTTCGTGTGAATCGAGATTATGAGGAAAAATTACAAACGCTAAATGCGATAGAAGAGCAGTCACTTACAGAATTCAATAAACTACAAACCGAAATACAGACAAAAATAGAAATTATTAAAGTGCTTGAAGACAAAATTCAACGCTCTAAGATTATTTCGCCCATTGACGGGGTGATTGGACGTGTTTACATCAACACAACAGGTAGTGTGGTGAAGCCTGGGGAACCCCTTATTGAGGTCATCCCAACCAATGATGAGTTGATAGTGGAGGCCAAACTGCCCGCGATGGACATCGCAAATGTTCGGTTAGGTATGAGCGCCAATGTGAAACTGACGGCGTATGACTTCAATATATTTGGATCACTCAAGGGCTCGGTGATTTACATTTCTGCTGATAGTACTAAATCAGATAATGCTCGTCCAGATCAAATGGCTCCTTACTACACCATTCGCGTAAAGTGCGACCCAGTGCCAGTGGATAGCAAAAAGATGATATCTTTGATGCCAGGTATGGAGGCGAGCGTGGACGTGATTATTGGTGAACGAACGATAGCCGAGTATTTTTTTAGGCCCATTCAAAACGTGGTTTCAAATTCTTTGAAAGGTAAATGATGAGTAATTCAAATTCAGTTTTTGTAGACGCAGTGATTGGTGCCCGGGTTGTGGGTGGTATTGTGCGGTTAGATTTTGGAAAAATAGTCAATGCTGGCGCCGCTGCCAAAGACAATGGAAAAGAGTTTCCAGTCGAGCAAAATTTAGAGTTGTTGATTCCTTTGTCTGGCCTTGGTAATCTCAAGGACGCTATCGACAAAATTATCGCCAATGTGACAGCAAAGGTGAATCCGCCAGCCTAGTATGGTTGAGATGTAGAAGACAAAAATGTCAAAAACGAAAGCTGCACGCTTAAACAACCTATTGAATGGCTTGGCCCGCTCGGGTGCGATGCTGTCCACATCGCTTATGTATGGTTGTGCGACGTTTTTGACTAAGATGGGCCCAAGCTCTGATAACTTTGAGACTGGCCCAGTCGATCCAGATGCGAAGGCCATTGGTTTGTCGGACATGAAGGTGTCGATTGCACCCAAGCCCGCTGATGTTCAGCCACAATCTGGACGCTTAGCCGCGCCGCACTCGCTGTCTGGTTTGCAATCTGTTGCGCCAACAAACACGTCTACAGTTCCAGCGCTTGACACAAGTCCTATAACCCCTTCGGCCGTTACGCCAGATGTGCCTAAAGTCACGCCCCCGTCAACAACCCCTTTGGTGACACCTGCGCCTGCACTTTCGGGCGCTGGTGATTCAACCGCCGTTGGCGGAGGCGGCGGGGCATCGGCGCCCCCTCCGCTTGCTGATGTATCTATTAGTGGTAAGGCGATTAACGGTTATTTATCCAATGCATTGGTGTTCCAAGATAAAAATAAAAATTTTGCATTAGATTTAAATGAAGCCGTGGGTATCACTAATGCAAACGGTGACTATTCACTAACAGGAAAATTGGAGGGTAGTTTAATTGTTAAATCCATTGCAAAGGCAGATATTTCAGAACTGATTATTGCTGCTAACAGGCTAGGTTTAACGCAGGTCGTCACGGCCATTCAGGAGGGTACGAGTTATGTAGATAGCAAAACAGGTTTGAGGGTATCTTATACAGGCAGCATGAGCGCACCCATTATGGATGCGAAAACTAATATTACGCCCCTGACAACGCTAGTGGCTGCTGAGATGCAGGCTGGTAAGTCGTATTCAGAGTCTTCGCAGTTGGTGCAAAAGGTGTTTGGTGTAACGCCCGGCACTGACTACGTTGCTTTAGCAACGGCGGAGACGGCAGGCAGTTCGCAATATAAAAATTTGCAATCATATGCAACGGCTATTTCTCAATATCAACAGTTATCCACGTCTTATTTTGGTTCAAACCTAACAGTCTTGGATATATCTGAAGCCTTGGCAGATGAGCTAGCAACGGCTCTGAGCAAGCAACCTAATTCGATGTATAGCGTCCAAGATGTGGCTGGCTTGGTGGTGAACGATGGCGTTTTGAGTGACGCGCTGTACTCGGTGCTGAGTAAGTCGGGAGAGATTGACAATACCAAGATTCAGGAATTCCGCATACTGCTTGATCAAAAACTATCTAATATAAATGTAGCCAATACTTCGCCTGTTTATTTAATGAATGATTCGGGCGTCTCTTCGATTGACCATGTGACAAATCAGGCGGCTTTATCTGGCAGCATACTGAGTGGCGATGGAAAGGTTCAATACAAATTATTCAAGTTAGATGATAAAACGCCTGCAACTCTGGCAAATGTCCAGGATTGGGCGACAGGAACAAAAGCCGATTTGCGAGAGGGCAAACTGGATGGGTTGTTAGATGGTTCTTGGCGCATTTTTGTGAAGGGTTTTGATTCAAATTCAGCTGCCTACTTAGATTTCACATTCGATAGCCTTGCCCCGACTGTGCAGGCAAATGCCGATCACTTGCTTGCTGTGGATTCTGCGCCTTCAAATGTTGCAAGTGGTTTGATGGACAGCGTGACCAATAATTTAAGTCTCAGTCAGGCTGTCCAGGATGCCTTAAAGCATGCAGCCGCAGCTGAAAACCTTCAAGTTCAATACAGTGTTTCGCGTGCAGGAACTGCAGTTGCTAATGGGACGTGGCTGAGTTTTTATAACAAGCCAACTTCATCCGATGAAAAAGTCGAGCAAGAGGATGTGACTCTTTCATATCGTTTTGTTGATCAAGCTGGTAATGCGGGGCAAACAAACTCTTTCAGCTATAAGTTTGATACGCATGCACCTGTCATTGATTTGAATACTTTCAAGCTGAGCGAAGATACGGGGCGCTTAGCCAATGATGCCATTTCAAAAAAAATCGACATTAATCTGAGTGGTTTAGTTGCCGCTCAAAGGCACGAGATGATTGAATATGTGATTTTGCCAACGGCAACGCAACTTGATGACAAACTGTTTAGTACGAATCAAGCGAACCCCACGCACGATGGAGCTTATAAAGTTTGGATGCGCTCCGTGGACCAAGCCGGCAATTATTCAGATATCAAGAGCGCTTCGATTACGCTAGATACTGTTGCCCCCGCTTTGCTAAATACAGATTTACTCAAATCCAATAGTGCTGACGTGGTGAATTCTCAATCAGATGGGTCGACGCTCATTAATACGAACTATTTGTATACCAATGCGCAAGACAATTCCGATGGCTATGTGCAATATTTGGTTCAAAACACCCACATGGGGGAGGTTGCCTCATGGTCTTATGCGATCGATGTCACTGATGGCATGAATTACAACTTGTTGGTGCGTCGCGTGGATGCGGCGGGCAATGTGTCTGATGAAAAGTCAGTAGGTGAGTTCTTGAGTCACATGAGTAGACCAGGAAACATTTCTCGCGATACAGCTTTAGATTTATTAGCGCAATACAAATCGACGCTGCACAGTGATGCATCTACGGTTGTGACTTATGGCGATGGCGGCAATCAGACGGCGGTGATTGCTGATCGAGTGACGCATATTTCTAACGACTTGACTGTGCACCAGTTTAGTGTTCACAACACAGACCTGTATGGTAACTCTTCGATCGCTCAAATTTTCACCGAGGTTTCGAAGGCCGGTTCTGAAATGTATAGCCCAATTGTGATGGTGGACGACCCTGCGGCCTTTACGACTTATGCGAATAAGCCCGCGGTGTTTAATGCTGAATTGGACAGTGCGGTAGGCCCCATCGATTACAAAATTCTGGGTTCTAGCGCAGGTGATATTGCTACTAACATCAATGCTGGTGATATTTTTATTGGTCAAGGTGGCGGGGATATTGTTGTGCTGGATAAGGCAACAGAGGTCTTAGGTGTTGGCTTTGTGAATAGTGGGGATTCCCCAGCTTATGCGTCTTTGTATTCGGACTTAAAGACCTATCAAAAATCACTTCCGGACATTGTGCCTTCCTCAGCGCAACACGCCACGGCATTGCCACTCTCGATCAATGAAGATGGATTGCAGGCAAATGTTTCTGCGTTGGATGCCACCCTCATAGATGTGAATTCAAGTTCGCCGCCTTCGCTGAAACTTTTTTTACGTACGCCATATACAGATGTGACGGATGAGGGTATTACGATTATTCAGTCTGATGTGATTGTTTCAGACCGTAAGTCGGATAACCAAACTGCGGTTTATTTTTTTACGACTTCGAAGACGGGTGTGCCTATCTTGCACCTGTCCGATGGGGCAGAGAGCCTGTTTATTGATGGCAAAGGCGTGGTGGTAGATTCAGGCGCTGGTTCAGATGAAATCCATGGCGGTTCATCAGCAGATATTTTGATTACGGGCCCATCAGACGGCAAAGGCGCTGATGTTATTCATGGCGGCAAAGGTGATGACGTGCTAATTGCCAGCGACTTTGGACTAAATTCATTTTCCAAATCGTTCTTGTTTGGTGAAGGCGGAGATGATTCCTTTCTCGTGACAAATGGTGATGTGACGATTGATGTAGGAGATGGGACTAATAATATTTTTGTTCAGCCGCTGAAGTCTGACGTGTCTAACGTGATTGATATAAATGCCTTCAATTTATCAACTGACGACGTGATTACATTGTTGGGCCTGAGATCTGACGCTAAGCAGGGTTTGGTCACGAATTTTGCTAACGGTGTTTTATCGGTCGACTTGACTCATGCCTATCAAAATTACTCGCACACACAAGTAGGCATGGGTTCGCAATTAAACATTTCTTTGTCAGCAGAGTCCTTATCTGGTTCAGATGAGGATATTTCTACGCTGCTAAGTATGCTGTTAATTGACCAGAATGAAATCCCGCTCGTTGACTTACTTAGCTGATTTAATGGACAGTATGGGGGTCCTAAGCGGCCTGGTTTTTAGCTGGACTGGAGTTCGAGTCGGAACTGCGTAGGGCGCTCTTGCATGAACGCGTACTTCCCCCTGACTGTTTGGCAAAGTACGCGGCGGCCTTTTTTAGGATGTCGCGCTCTTCGGTCGTTCGTCTAAGTTCAGCCTTGAGTTTGGCCATCTCGGCATGTATAGCTTTGAGGTCTCCAAAAGCGACAGGCTCATGGTGCCGCTTGTCGGAATCGAACTGACGACCTACCGCTTACAAGGCGGGTGCTCTACCAACTGAGCTAAAGCGGCACTTGGTGTATTTTGTCCGACGTCAGCGTGTGTGAGACAAATAGGGGTACTTGATTCAAGGAGGGTTTTGGTTCATCTTTCAACTTAAGGAGTGAAGATGAAATTGAAATCTAATCAACCCAAGGCAACTGCAGAGCAGGTGGTCAAAGACATCCGAAGAGCCACTAGGCGGCATTACTCAACCGAGGACAAGATACGTATTGTTCTCAGTGGCCTAAGGGGCGAGGACAGCATTGCTGAGTTGTGCCGCAAGGAAGGTATTGCGCAGGGGCTTTACTACAGCTGGAGCAAGG
>CAIRQX010000020.1 GCA_903880855.1 uncultured Burkholderiales bacterium
AAATAGGTTCGTAATCGGTGACGAACAAGGCTTTGTATCCGTAGTCATCCACTGGGCCTAAGTTGTAATACTTGTAGCCGTTCTTGGCAGCCCACTTAGACGCTAACAAACAGGCGTAAATACCAGGGGAGCGGTTTTTAAAGTCGCGATTCCATTGGCAGAAACTGCCATAGACCTGCTGATACTTAGGCAAAAGCACCGACACATCGGTCAAAACCAACTCGCCTTCGCTGTCATGCACTTGCAAAATCAGCACATCTAGGGTTTGTATGTAGTCTAAAAAGCCTTCAATCTCACGGTCGTCGATTTCATAGGCCTCGAAATGCTCGCCACCCATGACGAACAAATCTTCTAAGGTGAGCGCACTTCCAGGCACCACGGATTCCGTGTAACTAAAAGTTTTGTACATTTTTTCGAGTTCGCGAAATTTACGCTCTCGACGGGGTTCGGTCCAAAATGACTCATCAGAAACGTTTACCAAGCCATATTTGTCATTGATAGGGACGCCAAACTGGCTATCTGGAGGCAAGGCGTAAACCACAAAGGGGCGTGGCGCTTGGGCCATCATTTCATGGGAGACATCTATATAAGGGCACAAGGCATCCCAACGGCTGGTGTAGTAGTGGATATCGTTGTGGTGGCTGTCTACGCACAAATTGTCTTTGGTCCAAGTTTGGTAGCCGACTTGCTGAACTTCTGGAACCGTTTCCTCATGGGAGAGGATGGGAGGTGCTTCATGGTGCTCCGATAACTCGGGCATGCGTAGTGCCATAGAACCGCTCATTTTTGTACTTCCTTCTTCAAGGGCTGTGCAGGTAATTTTTTCAACTCAAAGTAACTGGTGTCTACCGCATAGTTGCTTTTTAAAAACGCACTGTCTGATTTCATGTACTTCTTGATGCCAGTGGCCATGGCTGCCAAATGTTTAGAAGCAACGCTTTTGGGCGAAGCGAGTTGCTCGACATACTCGGGCATGATGGGGCATTCCACATCGAAATAAAAGGTCTGCGATTTAGGGTTGAAAGAAAGGGGGTAGAGCGTGCAAGAGAAGGGTTTCTCTTCCCCTAGAACACATCCTTTAGGGCCTAAGTGCTCGCAGTTGCCATTCATGCAAAGTTGCCCGTGCTTTAATTTTTCTTTGGCTGTCAGAGTTATCTCCAACTCTGGAAATCCTGGGTCAACGTGACAACATCTTTGGCACTGAGCACAATTTTCAAAGGGCACGAAAGCCCCATTCGAAAAAATTTAAACACTGAGCGTTACTCAGACGTGCCATAAGAAACTATCCCTTTTACGTTTTTATATCTGATATTTTAATCGTCAACCAACAGACGAGAGTTTAATCAAAAAATCAGAGCTTACAAAAACTTTCCGCGAACTGCTAATTCACGAATCGGCTTACGTGGATTAGGCGACTCTCTTTCACGTAACGCATCAGGTAAAACACTAGGGTCTCCGCGTTTACCAATGGCAAGTAATGCATGTAATTGGTGTTCAGCAGGAAGCGCAATTGCGGCGGAAGCTTTTACAAAATCGATACCCCCTAATGCATGCACGTACCAACCAGAGAAAGTTGCTTGCATAGCTATATTGGCCCATGCAGCACCAGTATCGAACTCATGAGAGCCATTGGGGATGGCAGCAGTTGCGCCAGGAGGCGTGCATAAATTAAATGAAGCAACAGCAATAAGAGCTGCCGCCTTAGGTGCCCAAAGCTGGTTCATCGGGGCCATGCTGTCGACCAACGGTTGGAACAAAGCATCACCGCGCAAAGCATAAGCAAATCGCCAAGGTTGCGCATTGAATGCCGAAGGGGCCCAGCGCGCGGCTTCCAAAAGAGTCAAAAGTTCATCTTCAGTGATCGCCTCATTTGAAAAAGATCTAGGAGACCAACGGTCAACAAATACGGGGTTAATTAAATGGTCGGCTTTTCGTTTATTTTCAATGGGGAAATCTGACATTTTGGCTTTCTTAAAAATTTAACTCACGCACTATACATAAGTTGCCACATCCTAAAAGGAGTAAGCGGCATTTGTAAATGCGAACTGAGTTGCGGTTTTCCATGACGTGCTAGAGCATCAGCAACCGCGTTAACCACAGCAGGTGTTGCACCAATCGTTCCTAACTCGCCAACACCTTTGACACCCAGCACATTGTTTTTGCATGGAATGCTGGGATCCATATGGGTAGAGAACATTTGCGGCATCACATCAGCATGTGCCAACGCATAGTCCATCAAACTTCCAGTGAGTAGCTGACCTGTTTCTTCGTCATACACCACTTGTTCTAACAAAGCTTGGCCAATACCTTGCACTGCACCGCCATCTAACTGTCCGCGAACAATGGTGGGGTTGACGACACGCCCCACATCATTGACCGAGGTGTAAGACACGACACCCACAGAACCGGTTTGTGGGTCGAGTTCGACTTCACACACATGGCAACCATTGGGCCAAGTAGGTCCATTCGCAGTGGTGGTCGATTGCAACTCGATCCGTTTATTGGGTTGCTTGGCAGCCAAGGCTGCCAAACTAATCTTGAGGTCTGTTCCCGCCACCAAAAACTCACCACTGGTGTATTGCAAATCTTGGGCAGAGGCTTCCAAGGCTTCGGCAGCCAACTCTTTGGCTTTGTCCAAAGTTTTTTCTGCACCCACATGCACCGCAGAACCACCTGTAAACAAAGAGCGTGAGCCAGCACTACCAAAACCATTGCTTTGGTCGGTATCGCCCATATGAATTCGCACCTGGGATAAGGGAACACCAAACACATCGACGACCAACTGCGCTAGGGATGTGGCAATACCCTGCCCCATGGCGTTGACAGCTGTGTAAACCTCAATCACCCCATCGTCCAAGACTTTGACTTGCACGTTTTCTTCTAGGGCATTACCGCCCGTCCACTCTAAGAAGGTAGCGATGCCTAAACCACGCCAAAGTCCTTTGCTCGCAGATGCTTTCGCTCGGGCTTCAAACCCACTCCAGTCTGCTTTCTCCAAGCCTTGGTTCATGATGGATTCAAAATTACCCGTGTCATAGGTTTGGCCCATGGGGTTTTTGTAGGGCATTTGTTGCGGTTGCACAAAATTTTGGCGACGCAAGGCGATGCGGTCGATGCCTGATTGGCGTGCCGCCTCATCCATCAAACGTTCAATGTTGTAAATCGCCTCAGGACGCCCGGCACCACGGTAAGCACCGGTAGTCGCTGTATTGGTCATCACACCCGTGAAATGGAAGTCAATGAGGGGAATGTCATACACACTGGTTTGTACCCAAGGACCAATTAGCAACTGGATCGCAACGCCAGTCATGGTGGGATAAGCGCCTACATTGGCCAAGGTGTGGATACGTAAGCCGAGAATTTTCCCTTTGGCGTCTAGCGCAAGCGATGCCTTGCTAGAAATATCGCGGCCATGGGCGCTACTGAGAAACTCTTCGCTACGGTCTGCAATCCATTTGACAGGTTTTTGTAACTTGTTAGCGGCATATGCGACGACCACATCTTCAGGGTAAGCGCCTGTTTTCATACCAAAGCCGCCGCCCACATCACCCACGATGACGCGCACCTTCTCTGTGGGTAGACCCAACAGGTCGCAGACCAAGGTACGTACACCTGTTGGCATTTGGCTGCTCATCCGAATGACCAAGCGGCCCCCTTCTGTATAAGCCAAGATACTGCGCGGCTCAATCGTCAACGCCATCAGGCGTTGGTTATGAATATCTAACGACACAACATGGGCTGCTTGCGCAAACACTTTTTCTGCCCCAACAGCGTCGCCATAGCGAGTTTCGGCGACGCGGTTGTCTGGCGCATCGCTCAACAAAGGAGCACCGGGTTTAAGTGCGTCGTCGAATGTCACAGCGCATGGCAACTCATCAAATTCAACCGAAATTGCTTCCATCGCATTACGCGCCTGCTCTTGCGTATCCGCCACAACAGCCGCGATAGCTTCGCCAGCATATCGAACACGGTCAGATGCCAAGATGCGTCGATCTGCAGAAGCAGCGGCAGATCCGTCAGCGCGGGTGAAGTTAATGGGGCGCGGCATGGGCTTCATGCCGCCCTCGGCCAATTCTTTTCCAGTCACGACCAGATGAACACCGGGCATAGATTTGGCCGCGGAGGTATCAATTTTCACAATGCGCGCATGCGCATAGGGCGAACGGAAAAAGCAAATATGCGCTTGGCCAGCAGGCACTACATCACTTGTATAAACACCCGCCCCTTTCAGTAGCTGGTCGTCCTCTAATCGTTGAACTGCTTGTCCACTTCCAAACCGGGTTGTCATCGTATTCAAGTGTTTTTCTCCTGAGTGACCAAAATAATAAATCAGTGTATCGCCATCGCAAGCTTCTTGCTTTTAGCTTTTAACTTTCGCATGTTGCAAACAAGACAGCTAGATTTCAATACGACACGATAATTCGTAAAGTATCTCTTAAACAAAGGACTTCCTTATGACACACCTTACCCTCGACCAAGCCACCAAAATTTTGCAAGGCGCACGCCAAGCTGCACGCGCAGCCAATTACAAGCCTATGGGCATTGCAGTGCTGGATGCTTCGGGCCAATTGGTTGCCTTTGAACGTGAAGACGGCGCCAGCATGTTTCGCTTTGATATTGCGCGCGCAAAAGCTTGGGGTGCCGTGGGCTTTGGGGCATCTAGTCGTGTGTTGGCAGAACGCGCTAAGGACAACCCTAACTTCTTTGTCTCTTTGTCTGCAACTGCTGAAGGAAAGTTTCTCCCGCAACCTGGTGCTGTTCTTATTAAAGACGCAGCCGGTCATATCTTGGGTGCAGCCGGCGCCAGCGGTGGAACTGGCGATGAAGACGAATTGATTTGCGCTGCTGGTGTGAAAGCGGCTGGCTTAGTCGTTGGTTAAACCAAACCTATGACAAGTAAATCCGCATCGACTTTGCCAACAGTAGGCATCTACGGACTCGGCATCATGGGTGGCATCATGGCCGAGGGACTTTTGGACTATGGCTACAAAGTCTGCGGATTTGACATTGACGCAAAAGCGAAGAATCGCTTTCAAAAATACGGTGGTCAATTTCTGCCCCAATCAAGCGATGTCGCGGCCCGAGCAGACATCTTGATTGTTTCAGTAGCAACTGCCAAAGCTCTTGAGCAAGTTACGCTAGCAATTGTTGAAGGCCAAAAAACCAGAAAATCAAAAACACCACCCATCGTCATTGAAACCAGCACGCTGACGATGGCCGATAAAAACCTATTCGCCAAAACGCTCAGCAGCGTTGGTATTTCTGCACTCGATTGCCCCATAAGCGGCACCGCGGTAAGAATGAAAGATAGGGCTTGGACAATATTTGCTAGTGGCACCAAAGCCGCTTACAAAAAAGCCTTGTCTGTTTTAGAAGTATTCACCGACAACGTGCCTTATGTGGGTGTTTTTGGCAACGGTACCAAACTGAAGTTCTCAGCCAACCATTTGGTGGCCATCTACAACGTGGCCTATGCAGAATCAGTCGCGCTGGCACGCAAGATGGGGGTAGACCCCCGCGAAGTGCTCAAACTATTTGGCAATAGTCCCGTGTTGGGCACTGGCGTGATGCGCCTGCGCATGGGCATGATGGTGGAGCGCAAATACAGCCCGCCCACCATGAAAGTCGAGGTCTGGCAAAAAGACATGGAGGTCATCGGACAGATGGCCAAATCAGTTGACTGCCCTACTCCGATGTTTCAAACCGCCGCATCGATTTACACCGCCGCCATGGCGCAGGGTCTCTCGCAAGAAGACACCGCATCCACCGCAGAGGTGTTTGCCAAGATGGCGGGCCTACCCTAGTTTTATTTAGCTTTACGCGCTTTTTTCTTGGCGGCTTTCTCTAGCGCTTCGATGATGGGCAATTCGTCGCGCACGGCTTTGTAAGCGTCTAGCGCGGCTGGTCCGCCGCAATAGAGGAAAGAATGCAAGATCAGCTCGCGCACCTCATCGCGCGTCACCCCGTTGCGAATAGCGCCACGCAAATGGATCTTGATTTCGGCGGGGCGGTTGAGCGCAATACACATTGACAGCGTCATCAGGCTGCGATCGCGCAATGACAAACCCGGACGCGTCCACACCGTGCCCCAGGCGAACTCCGTCGCCAAGTCTTGGAAAGGCATGTTCAAGTCGTCGGCATTTTTGAAAGAGCGCTCTACGTAGTCGTCACCCAGCACTTTTTTACGCATAGCGAGGCCCGCCTCAAATGCAGGCGATCTGGGTTTACTTGTCTTCTTAGTTGCTTTTCTTGTTGAAGTAGCTTTGGTTGTTTTGTTAGCTTTGGTGGCCATGGTGTTTCCTTAGTCGGCTTTGATATTGGCAGATTTAACGACGGCGCCCCATTTGCTGATCTCCGCCTTCACATAAGCGGCGAATTGCTCTGGAGTGTCACCTACTGGAATTGCGCCTTGTAGATTGAGCGTGTCAGCGACGTCTTTTTGTTTCAAGATATCGACGATCTCTTTGTTCAAGCGTGCAACGATGTCCTTGGGCGTTTTGGCGGGCGCCAACATACCAGCCCAAGAGTAAGCCTCGAACCCGGGCACGCCTGACTCAGACAGAGTTGGAATATCAGGCAACGAAGGAACCCGCTTGGCACTGCCCATAGCAATTGCATTGACTTGTCCTGACTTCACTTGCGGCAATACCGAGGGAATGCTGGCAAACATCATTTGCACTTGTCCCGCCACCAAGTCACCCATGGCTGGGCCTTGGCCTTTGTATGGCACGTGCACGGTTTGGATATTGGCCATGGAATTGAGCAACTCACCCGCCAAATGCGCGGAGTTGCCACTACCGGGCGTTGCAAAGAAAATTTGCTTAGGCTTGGCCTTAGCCAAGTTGATCAGCTCTTGGGTGGTCTTAGCTGGAACCGAAGGGTGGGTCACCAAGATAAGCGGAAAGATCACCATATTGGTGATGTAGGAGAAATCTTTTAACGAGTCATATGGCAGCTTGTCGTACAAGCTAGGGTTCACCGCCATCGGGCCGGCTGCGGCAACGCCGATGGTGTACCCGTCAGGCGCGGCTTGCATCAATGCCTGTAAGCCCACAATGCCGTTGGCGCCAGCGCGGTTATCCACCACCACTTGCTGGCCTAATCGCTCGGTCAATTTTTGGGCAATGATTCGCCCGATCACGTCGTTTCCACCGCCTGGTGGGAAAGGGACGATCAAGCGAATAGATTTGTTGGGATAGCCCTGCGCTTGTAGCGTTGGCATCAATGCAACCGCACACCCCAGCGCCATAAGCGCTCGGATAAGTGTTTTTTTCATACTTTTGTCTCCTTCTTATTTAGTGTCTTTTTAGTATCTTATTAGGTAGATTGCCAATTTACCTATCTTCCACGCGACTTTAATGTAGTCCCCCATTTTTTGGCATGTTGCTTGCGACAAGCATTGCATACAAAAATTCATGCACAAAAATGGTGTTATTTCAAACCGAAGCCTCCACGCGTCAACCCCAAGATGCACTCTTAAACGCCAGTGACTCGGCTTGGATCACCCAACTCAAACCGTTTTTACGGAATGAACAAAACGGGTCGCTGGCCGGCCTAAGCTTCGCCGTCAAAGACAACATCGACGTGTCGGGCCTTCCAACGACAGCAGCGTGTGCACCATTTGCATACACGCCAACCAAGCACGCCACCGTCGTTTTGCGCCTGCTCCAAGTTGGTGCGAGCCTCAAAGGTAAAACCAACCTCGACCAATTCGCTTGCGGACTCAATGGCACGCGCTCTCCTTATGGCGCCGTGCCGAATGCATTCAAAAGTAACTATGTCAGCGGCGGTTCTAGCGCCGGGTCTGCTTATGTGGTGGCCAAACAAGAAGTTGATTTCGCGCTAGGCACCGACACAGCAGGCTCAGGTCGTGTGCCAGCAGGTCTCAACAACATCGTGGGGTTGAAACCATCTCGCGGATTGGTCTCAGCGGCGGGCGTTGTCCCCGCCGCGCAAAACGTGGATTGCGTTTCGATTTTTGCCACCACTGTCTCCACCGCCGTCAAAGTTTTAGAAGCACTAGTGGGCTTTGACGAAGCAGACCCTTTTTCGCGTTCTTTAGTTTTGAAAGATTCGCCGTTCCCTGCGTCTTTCACATTTGGCATCCCCAACCAACTGGAGTTCTTTGGCGACTCTTGGGCGCAAGCCGCTTTCAGCCGCGCCATCGAACACATGAAAAGCTTAGGCGGTCAACCTGTCTGGGTGAATTACAGCCCACTGGCCGAAGCCGCTTCCATGCTCTATGGCAGTGCTTTGGTGGCTTGGCGCTATGCCGCTATTCGTGACTTCTTTGACCACCACCCAGAAGCAGTCATAGAACCCGTGCAAAGCATTCTCAAAAGCGGCCAATCGTTTAGTGCCGCCGACTACTGCCAAGCAGAAACCAAGTTGATGGCCTTGAAGCAAACCGCCCAAAAAATGTGGTTGTCTATTGACGTATTACTGGTTCCCACAGCGCCAACGCATTACACGATCAGCGAGATGCAAGCCAACCCCATTGAACTCAACAAAAACTTGGGGCACTACACCAACTTCGTCAACCTGTTTGACTACGCAGCACTGTCGGTCCCCAGTGAAATTCGTCCTGACCAACTGCCGTTCGGCATTACCTTGGTAGGACCGGCCGGTAGCGATTGGCAATTGGCAGATCTGGGTCAGCGTTACCACCACAGCACAGGCTTAATGCAAGGCGCAACGCACCATCCGCTTCCCTCCCCTGAGCCCATCGCGGGTCTCAAACCTAAAGCCACCGTAAAAGTAGCAGTCGTAGGTGCGCATCTCTCCGGCATGCCTTTGAACCAGCAACTCACCGAGCGCAAAAGCCGCCTGATAAAAACTACCCAAACCAGCGACTGCTACCAACTGTTTGCCCTGCCCAATTCGACGCCACCTAAGCCTGGCTTGTTGCGTGTTCCACCAGGCCGTGGGGTGGCGGTTGAAATAGAAATTTGGGAAATACCAGCCAGCGAATACGGCTCCTTTGTCGCTTTGATTCCCGCCCCTTTAGGCATTGGCACTTTGCAACTCGCAGACGGCACCTCCGTGCAAGGCTTCTTGTGCGAGCCCCTTGCCCTAGAAGGCGCCAGCAACATCTCGCACTTTGGCGGATGGCGCGCTTACATCGCCTCCCTTCAAACCTTATCTACTTAATTTCTCACTTAATTTTTCCCTTGCTTTTTAACCTTGACTATCAACTTAGGAGCTTTCGATGACCACTGACAACAAAACCACCGTCACCCAGTCTGACACCACCACCGTTGACAACACCCGTCGCAGTTTGATCCAAGCTAGCGCCAGTTCTGCCGCTTTAGGCGTGTTGGGTTTTCCAGCGATCGTGCGCGCCCAGTCGTCTTCCAAAATCCGTATTGGTTACTGGCCCATCGCTGCAGGCTTGCCCTTTTACGCAGCGGTCGAAAAAGGCTTTTTCAAAGAAGCTGGCTTAGATGTTGAACCTTTGAAATTTGCAGCAGCTGCGCAAATCATGGAAGCCATGTTGGCCGGTCGTTGCGACGGTAGCGCTAACGGAACGGGTTCTGCCAATTTAGCGATTGGTGAAATCGCCGCGCCTGGTACTTTCAAAATCTTTGCATCCAACCCCAGCAATGTGAAAAACGTGTTGGACGAGTTCTTGGTGCCTATCAATAGCCCCGCCAAAACCATGGCTGACCTCAAAGGTAAAAAAGTTGCCTCTGGTCCTGGCATTCAAAACTTGACGCTTGCTAAAACTTGTTTAGAACGCGGCGGCGCTACGGGCGCTACCGTGATGGAGTTGCCGATTGGTCAACACGTAGCCGCTTTGGCAGCTGGCCAAGTTGACGCTGTCTACACCCTCGAGCCCACCGGTACGATTGGTCGCTTAAACGGTACCACCCGCGTGTTGGAAGCCGGCGTGATTTCCAAATACATTTTGGGCGACGCGATGGCGCCTTGGTTTGGCGGCTCCGCATCATTGACAGCTGATTTCGTCAACAAAAATCCAGCTGAAACCAAAAAGTTCGTCACCGCCTACAACAAAGGCATCACCTATGTGCGCAACAGTACGGCTGACGCGCGCCAGTACCTCAAAGGCTATACCGCCATTGAAGGCGCATTGACATCCGAGGTGCCGATGGCGGCTTACACCATGTACAACGAGTTCACGCCCAAAGACATTGGACACTTCCAAAAGTTCTTTGACTTGTTCTTCGAAAAAGGCATCTTCCCATCACGCCTCATGGTCGAGACCATGCTGTACAAGGGTTAAGGAATGCACGACGCTTTCACCCCTGTCGTCATGTCCTCGACAGGTCCCCATGGGGCGACTACAAGCCCTGACCAAACCAAGCCTAAGGGCTGGAACTTGGGGCGGGTCATTCCGCTTCTCGGTCCAGTGGTCTTGTTTTGTATGTGGGACCTCGTGGTGCGGTTCAAACTGATTCCGCCCATCCTGTTGCCCTCCCCCTGGGTAACGCTTGCCTCCTTAGGCAACGGCATGTGGGGGGGTGAACTCTTGAAGGATTTCTCATACACCTTGATGCGCACGCTCGAGGCATTCCTCTTGGCTTCCCTCGTTGGTGTTCCGATCGGCATCTTGCTAGGTAGCAATGAACGCAGTTATCGCAGCGTAGAGTTTTTGATTGACTTCTTCCGTTCCACACCCTCGTCAGCTTTAATTCCGCTGTTTTTAATGATCTTCGGGGTGTCTGATATCAACAAAGTGGCGATTGCGGCTTTTGGCGCTTTACTAATCGTGTTGTTTAACAGCGCGTACGGCGTGATCAATGCCCGAAAGCAAAGGGTCATGGCTGCCAAAGTCATGGGCGCGAGCCGTTGGCAGATTTTCAAAGACGTGCTGGTGTGGGAAAGCTTGCAACCTACTTTTGTAGGTTTACGTAGCGCCGTATCGATGGCCTTGGTCATTGTGATCGTCGCCGAAATGTTCATTGGTTCCGAGCGTGGCTTGGGCCACCGCATCATTGACTCGCAGCAAGTCATGAATGTGCGCGATATGTACGCGTCCATCTTGGCTGCGGGCGGCTTGGGATATGCCTTGAATGTCTTGTTCTTGATGCTTGAAAAGCGCATCGTTCATTGGAGTGGTCGTTAAATGCAAACCGTACTCAATCCCATGGTGGAACCCGACCCAACGCCAGCAACGTTTGTTCCTGGCCCCGCTGGCACCCACATCACTATCCGCAACTTGACCAAGTACTTTGCCGGTTGGCCTTTGTATGAAAACTTCAACCTCGATATCCCTAAAAACCAAATTGTCTCGGTGTTCGGCCCCAACGGTTGCGGCAAGAGCACACTGATCAACATGATCGCTGGCTTGATCCCCATCGACAGCGGCGAGATCTTGTTCGACGGCAAATCGCTCAAAGACACCACTATTGGCTATGTGTTCCAAAACTACCGCGAAGCCATGTTCCCTTGGATGCGCACCATCGACAACATTGCCTACCCTTTAAAACTGGCAGGTAAATCCAAAGGCGATGTGGAGCAGCGCGTGGACGAGTTGGTAGCGTCTTTCGACGTCAAGTTCGACTTGAACCGCTACCCCTATGAACTCTCTGGTGGTCAACAGCAAACCGCGTCCATCATGCGGGCCTTGGCACCCAACCCAGAGGTGCTGTTTTTAGACGAACCCTTCTCCGCTTTGGACTTTGAGATGACCCTGTTCATACGGGAGAAACTCCAAGACGTGTTCATCAAAACAGGCACTACCATGTTGCTGGTGTCGCACGATTTGGAAGAAGCGGTTTATTTGGCCGACCAAATCTTGTTGCTCACCAAGCGCCCCACTTCTGTGGCCGAGATACTGAACTACCGCGACCCGCGTCCGCGCACGGTCGAAACCCTCTCTGAACCCAGCTTTATCGCCATGAAAAAACGCAGCTTAGAAATCTTCCAAACCGAGGTCCGCAAATGACCGATGAGCAGTTGCTCCAATTCGTGCAAACCAGCGCACTCGCGCTGGGCTTGCCTGCCGACGACGCGCGGGTTGCACGGGTTGCAGCGCATTTCAAGCGCACAGAAGCCATGGCCCAATTGCTCGACCAAGTGGACTGCCCCGCCGATCTAGAAATCGCCGAAATCTATTGCCCCAAGCAAATAGCGTCATGAGTTTGCACAACCTCTCTAGCGCCGATATCGCGCAGGGTATTTCTAAGGGTAGTTTTAGTGCAAGCGAAGTGCTGCAATCTAGTTTGGATCGCATTGAAGCCACCGACAAAAAAGTCAATGCGTTTACAGCCAAACATGTAGATCGTGCGATACAAAAAGCGCAA
>CAIRQX010000021.1 GCA_903880855.1 uncultured Burkholderiales bacterium
AATATCCAATTGCGTCGTACAGAGTTTGTTGGACCTCAAGTGGGCGATGAGTTGGCGATTGATGGTTTGAAAGCTCTAGCCTTTGTAGTCGTTGGCATCATGATTTATCTGGCCATTCGGTTTGAGTGGAAATTTGCCGTCGCTGCCATCATTGCGAACTTGCATGACGTGGTCATCATTCTGGGGTTCTTTGCTTTTTTCCAGTGGGAGTTTTCTTTGCCAGTGTTAGCTGCCGTGTTGGCTGTGCTGGGTTACTCCGTGAACGAGTCGGTGGTGATCTTTGACCGTATCCGTGAGAACTTTCGTCGTTTTCGCAAAATGCAAACAGTAGAAATCATTGACAACGCGATCACTGCCACGATCAGTCGCACCATCATCACCCACGGCTGTACGCAGTTGATGGTGCTCTCGATGTTGTTGTTTGGCGGCGCCACCTTGCATTACTTTGCCTTAGCGCTAACTATCGGTATTTGCTTTGGTATTTACTCTTCTGTGTTTGTGGCCGCCGCGATTGCTATGTGGCTAGGTATTCAACGAGAAGACTTGATCAAAGGCCAAGTGGTGAAAGTGGAGGGCGATTCTGAAGACCCTAACTCTGGCGCCGTTGTTTAAGCCAGCGTTTGTGGCTAACTACCAACTAGTGCGCAACCCGACTATCGTCATCGCACAGCTCGTCTAAGACAAGCGCATCGGGCTCTAAGCCGACACTCCAATACACCATCAGGACAATGATTTTTAAATCGTCTAGCGACATGGGATGCCCAGGTACCGCCATAGCGCGGTCAAGCACAATCTCGCGCATGTGGGGCGAGAGCACTTCTGCAGACTCTAGAAATTGAATAAATCCTAAACAAGCCGCCCCCAAATGGCTTTGCTCTGCGACAGAGTAGACGCGCAGACTTTCAGGCGATTGGGTGTGTTGTTTGGGCGTCGATTGACGGATGTCAATGAGTTCTGTTTGGTGCGAAGCGATGTTGAGGCCATCCAACCATTGCAAGGCTTGTTGGATATCTTCCATCTCAAAACCAACGGCGCTGAGTTTGCGACCCAAGTGATGCAGCTCAGGGCATGCATCACCGCGCCAGTAGTTTTCGTAAACAAACACGAGTACTTCAAACATTGCCCCCAATATACATGGTTTTTATGAAGGCGCTTTTAGCCGTTGAAACATACCGCCAGGCATACGTGCCACGCACCCGTCAAGCTCCAAATTTAGTAACTCTGATTGCAGAACAGACGTTTCTAACTTGCAATGCATTTGCAAAGCATCCAAGCTGATGGGCGTAAAGCCCATTTGGTCTAAAACAGGATGCGAAGGCGTGGTTTGTTGAGAACCACTGGATGCGGGGCTATTGCTTCCATCGGTATGTATTTGGATTTGTAACTCATCCAAAATATCTTTGACGTTCTCGACAAGTTTCGCACCTTGTCGAATCAGCCAATGGCACCCGTGGGATTGCATCGCATGGATAGAACCAGGCACTGCCATCACTTCGCGGCCCATATCTAGCGCCATGCGTGCAGTGATGAGTGAGCCAGACCGCATCGCTGCTTCTACTACCAAAGTACCCAACCCCAATGCGGCAATCAAGCGGTTGCGTTGTGGGAAATTAGCGGCGAGTGGTGGTGTGCCTAATGGATATTCGCTGATCAATACACCACGTGCTAGGACTTCTTGCGCTAACGCTTGGTGGTGTCTTGGGTAAACCTGATCTAAACCCGTACCCACAACGCCAACCGTTGCCCAACTCGACAAGCACGACTCTGATTCTGATGAGCCTGCTGGAAAAGACTTAGAACTCTGACACGGCGCATATTGCAGTGCACCTTGATGCGAGGCTCCGTCAATCCCCAAAGCCATACCAGACACCACGCATATCCCAGCTTCAGCGAGTGCACGACCAAACTGCATAGCCGTTTGGCGCCCTTGTGGTGTGGGGTTGCGGCTGCCCACAACCGAGACAGCCGGGCCAAGAGATTGTTGAATTTGGCCCTCGACATACAGCAACAAAGGCGGGTCGGCTAAATGTAAGAGCGGCTCAGGATAATCTGGGTGTCCTATGGGCCATATGGCGCGCTGGGCATTGAGAACTTTAGGTGGAGTCGACAGCCATTGGAGTGTTCGTACAGTTTGCGCGTCTAGCAAAACAGGGGGCTGTAACAAGGCTTCGGCCTGCGCATGTGAAACTACTTCCGTCCATTGCAATTGATGCGCTTCAAAGATACCTTGAACGCTTCCAAAGCGGTTCAGTAAGCGCCGAGCAGACTCGTTTCCAATGCTCGGGGTGAGGAGCACGCGCAACCAAGCCCGCAACTCGAATTCATCCATCTGCATAGTGGCCCCAATCAAAGTCAAAGATTGTGGAATTTCCACGGGCGGGTAGACTTATGTATTGGTCACAAACTTTTAAAGTAACGACAATCTACGCATGGCAAAGTTAGACATTCTTCGATATCCAGACCCTAAGTTACACACCGTGGCAAAGCCAGTGCAAGCGATTGATACGCGTATTCGCACTCTGGTTAAGGACATGATTGAAACCATGTATGACGCCAATGGCATTGGCCTAGCTGCAACGCAAGTCAATGTGCATGAACGTTTGGTAGTTATAGATGTTTCTGAGAACCGTGACGAACCTATCGTCCTAATCAATCCCACCATCACATGGATGGGTGATGAGCGTATCAAAGGAGAAGAGGGATGCCTTTCCGTACCTGGGATTTATGACGGCGTAGAACGTGCAACGGCCATCAAGGTCAGAGCACAAGACGCCGATGGAAATTCCCGTGAGTTAGAGGCGGAAGGCTTGTTGGCGGTATGTGTACAGCATGAACTAGACCATTTGATGGGCAAAGTTTTTGTCGAATACCTATCGCCCCTCAAGCGAAACCGTATCAAAAGCAAGTTGCTCAAAGCCCTGCGCGACGAAGACTAGAGTTTAAAACTGCATGCGAATTCTCTTTGCGGGTACACCCGAATTTGCTGCAGTTGCTTTGCAAAGCCTCATCCTCGCAGGCCACACCATATGCGGAGTCTTGACGCAGCCAGATCGTCCTGCAGGACGGGGCATGAAGCTACAAGCCTCCGCCGTCAAAACGCTGGCCTTGCAGCACCAAATTGCGGTTGAGCAACCACGCAGCTTGCGCCTTGATGGCAAATATCCAGAAGACGCATTTCTAGCGCAAAAATTTTTACAAACCGCACAAGCAGATGCGATGGTGGTCGCTGCCTATGGCTTGATATTGCCGCAGTGGGTTTTGGATACGCCTCGTTTGGGTTGCTTGAATATCCACGCTTCCTTGTTACCACGCTGGCGAGGTGCGGCGCCGATTCACCGCGCTATTGAAGCAGGCGACAAAAATACAGGTGTCGTCATCATGCAAATGGATGCGGGTTTAGATACAGGCGATATGTTGTTAACCCAACACATAGAGATTACGCCACAAGATACCACTGCGAGTTTGCATGACAAATTAGCTGACTTAGGCGGCGCGCTGATTGTGCAAACGCTTGCTGATGCCCAAGCAAATAAGTTGGTGCGTACACCGCAACCAGTCGATGGTATCACCTACGCTCACAAAATTGAAAAACAAGAAGCTGCGTTGGATTGGCGATTAAACGCCAAGCAACTCGCGCAACGCGTGCGGGCATTCAATCCATTCCCCGTGGCGACCTTTCACGCCAATGGTGAAGTTATCAAGATTTGGAGTGCGTACGCTGTTGCAGATGGAGATGCAGATACAGAACCTACAACGAATGCCCCTGGAACTGTCTTGAGCGCTGACGATAGCGGTGTATGTATTGCCTGCGGCGAAGGTGTTTTGTGCATCACCGAGTTGCAAAAAGCTGGAGGCAAGCGTTTGCATGTCGCCGAGTTTTTAAGAGGTTTTAATATCGATGTGGGATCGGTGTGTGGGGGAGCTGCGCCATGATGTTCTTGGCACCCAAGCTCTACAAGCATCCTGAATTCAAAATAGGCATGCGTGAACTCGCACCACAAGCCTTGGGCATTGCCGCATGGGGTTTGATGACGGGCGTGTCTATGGTGAAAGCTGGCATGGGTTTGTGGGCCTCTATCGCGATGACCTTACTGGTATTTGCGGGCAGTTCACAGTTGGCCGCAATTCCGCTGATCGTGGCAGGCGCGCCCGCATGGGTGATCTTGGTCACTGGTTTTTGTGTGAATTTGCGCTTTGTCGTATTTAGTTTGCATTTGCGCCCCTATCTCATCCATTTGCCACGATGGGAGCGATTGCTACACGGCTATGTCACGGCGGATATTAGCTATGTGTTGTTCACTAAGCGCTTTCACCATCCCGGCATTACACCTAAAGAGCGTTTGACGCAAGAAGCTTATTTGGCAGGTAACGATTGCTTGAACTGGGGTAGTTGGATGGGTGCTAGTTTGCTGGGAATTGCTTTGGCTAACTTTATTCCGACCAACTGGGGCCTTGGGTTCGCAGGCATTTTGTGTTTATTGGGAATCCAATGCTCTTTGGCAAGTACGCGCTTGCGCATGGTGTCTTCTGCGGTGGCGGGTATCGCAGCAGTGATGGCCTATGCCTTACCGTTGAAACTCAATATCGTGATCGCCATTGCAGCTGCGGTTATTTTGTGTTTGAGCCTTGAGCGTATCAAGCCGCACATCCAAGGAAATCCAGCATGAGCCATGATGATCTCTGGATGTTTGGCGTGATCATGGGCTTGGGCGTGGTGACTGTGGTGGCGCGTAGCTTTTTCTTTTTGTCGAACCAAGATTGGCAACTACCCCATTGGGCACAAAGAGGTTTGCAGTACGCGCCTATTGCTGCTTTGTCTGCGGTGGTGGTGCCAGAAATTGTGATGAGCCAAGGCGCGCTGATCACAACGTGGCAAGACGCCCGCTTGTTTGCTGCGGCGGCTGGCGTGGCGATTTATTTTGCTAAACGCGATGTGCTGCTGACCATCATTGGCGGCATGGCGGTGTACTTGCCCTTGCATTTAGGGCTTGGTTTTTAAACCGTCAATAAGTGGATCGACCGCCCGTAATATCAAAAACCGAACCCGTAGTAAACGAGCAGTCTTCGCTGGACAACCAACTGACCATCGCAGCGATTTCATCGACTTCTACAAAACGCCCCATCGGAATTTTGCTGAGCATATAGTCGATATGCGTTTGTGCCATGGTGGCAAACATGGCTGTCTTTGCCGCAGCAGGTGCGACGGCGTTAACCAACACACCTTTTGTGGCGACTTCTTTGGCGAGTGATTTGGTTAAGGCAATCACGCCTGCTTTCGATACGCTGTAATGGCTTGCGTTAGGGTTGCCTTCTTTGCCAGCGACAGATGCGATGTTCACAATACGACCCCAACCGCGCGACACCATATGCGGAGTGACATGGCGGCAGGTGTAATAAGGGCCCATCAAATTCACATCGATGACGCGCTTCCATACTTCAGGGTCTAAGTCCCAAGTAGTGCCGTTGCCGCCGGTGATGCCAGCGTTGTTGACCAAGATGTCAATGTGTCCGCTGTCTTTGATGGTTTGTGCGGTGGTGGCACCTACTGCAGCATCTGAAGTCAGTTCGACTACGTAACCGCTGACCTTACCGAGTTTGCTCAACGATGCTTTGGCTTCTTCCAACTTGGCAGCATCTATATCCCACATCACCACACTGGCACCAGAGCGCAACATGCGCTCGCTAGTCGCGTAGCCAATACCTTGTGCGCCGCCGGTGATCACCGCAACGCGGCCTTTTAAATCGATATGGTTCATTGCATGCCTTTCAAAGCGGTTGCTGCATTAGGGCCGGCTTGGCAGTCGGCGATGTATTGGCGAATGATGTCGTCAAAAGACTTTTCAGAAAAAAGACCTAAGCTGTTGGCGCGTTTCGAACTCGAGCCTTTGGCCCAGCGCGACACAATGCCTGCAATGCGTTCGTCACGTTGGAAGGTTACCAATGCACGTACCTTAGGACCTGCAACACGCTCTAAGGCGTCGAGCATTTCTTGTACCGTGACGTCGAGACCTGGTAAGTTCAACGCAGTGCGACCACCGTAAGCCTCGCGTGTGCATTCGTACACTTTGATCAGGCTTTCAATTGTGGAGCGGGGTGATGCCATGGGGTGCAAGACATCGGGCGATACGGGGCACACCGATGGAATGCCAGCTAAGGGCTCACGAATAATGCCGCTGAAAAACGAAGACGCTGCGCCATTGGGTTTACCAGGGCGCACAGTCACCGTCATCAAGCGCGCGCTACGACCATCGATATAACCTTTGCGTGTGTAGTCCGCAATCAAATGTTCACAAATATGTTTTTGTATGCCATACGACGTTTGAGGTGTTGGCAAGGTATCGTCAGCAATGATGGCGGGCATCGGATACGCATCATCAGGACCAAACACAGCAACAGAACTTGAAAACACTAAGCGCGTGGGCTTGGCACCGCCTTCTGTGCGCTTGCGCAAGGCATCTAACAATGCGCGCGTGCTGTCGAGATTAGAGCGCAAACCCAATTCAAAGTCGTCTTCGCATTCGCCTGATACAGCTGAAGCAAGATGGAACACACCATCCACCTCTTCCGTTTCTAATTCTTTGCAATGCGTCAGCAAAGGCCCCGTCTTCACACTAACGCGAGGATCTGCTGCGAGATCGGTGGGCGCAGGAAATTGGTCGGCCAAGATGAGGCGCTCAATTTTTTGGCCATTCAACTCGCCCTTGGTAAGCAAGGTGCGGGCTAGGCGAGAACCTACAAAACCGGCGCCACCGGTGATCAATAAACGCATGGTGATAACTCCTTAAGAACGAGGGGAATGCTCAGGCACAGCACGCGGAGCGCGCAGTGACAAAGCAGGATGAGAGACAGACGGCAATTTTTGATTGGAGCCCAGAACGGTTTCTATGTCTTCGCGCACGCTGTCGATCAACACCAACACCGCTTTTTCTGCGGCATCTGGGGCGCGTGCAATCACCGCGTCAAGTACAGCTCTGTGCAAAGGCAGAGAGAGGGCCATCCCGTTTGGTCGGGTGGTGGTAATTTCAAAACTGGTGCGCAAAAGTGCGCCAATCGCTTTGCTCATTTGCGCAACCATTCGGTTGTGACATGCACGCAAAAGACCTTGGTGAAATAACAGGTCATGGGTGACATAGTCGCCGCCAAAATAAATCGCGTGCTTCATGCCAGCGTAGGCGGCTTCAATATCTTGTATGTCTTGTGCGGTTGCGCGTTCTGCGGCGAGTCTGACAGCAGCGGGTTCAATGACACGTCGCAAATCTTGTAGGTCGCGTAAAAACTCACGCGTCAAACCCATTTTTGATTTCCATCCCACCACATCGGGGTCAAACCAATTCCATTGGTCTGCGGGCAAAACACGTGTTCCTACTTTCGGTCCTGTGCTGAGCAGTCCTTTTGCGACCAATGATTTGACGGCTTCACGGATCACCGTGCGGCTCACGCCAAACTCTTTGCACAAAACCGTCTCAGGGGGTACCACGCTCTCTGGTGGGTAATGGCCAGACACGATCGACTCACCCAATAAATCGAGCGTATGTCCGAGCATGTTCTTGATGGCCATGGCGTTGTGTGTGTTTGCCGTTACACGTTGCGAGTTGTTATGCGCATTCGCTCTGGATTAACCACGAACAAACAAAGTCACCAATGGTTCCGTGCCAAGTTGGCGACTCCAATGGCCGTGGACTTTTTCGTCAAATGTTGCACCAGCAGGTAAGGTATCAATGGAGTAAAAATGCTCGCCCGCACTGAACACGCGCGAACTTCCGTCTTGCAAACCGATCTCCATATGTCCACCCAAAATAAACACCCACTGACCGTGGGGACTGCAGTGGAACTGGCTTCTAAAACCTACAGGGCTATGGCGGAGTTGATAGCCACCACTGGGCATCAAAGCCGACAAGCGAGATTGCGGTGTACCTTCTGTCAATGGCACGGTCTCCTCTTTGAAGCGCGCGCGCCCATCGGTGTCTGTGAAGAGAATAGTTTTTTGAAAAGTTGTCATACAAGTGCCTCTGCGCCAAAGTTAATCTGAACCTTCATGGCTTGGCTCTTGTCACTGGCCAAGTCAAATGCTTTCACGGCGTCGTCAAAATCGACCACATGCGAAATAACAGGGCGCCCATCGATCAATCCTTCATTCAGGAATCGAACGGCCACTGCAAATTCTTCGTGGAAGCGGAAAGTACCGCGTAACTCCAACTCTTTGCCAACCAGTTGGTTGAGGGGCAAGGTGGAATCACCACCGAGTCCAATGGACACAATCACACCGCGTGGTGCGACGACATCGAGTCCGCTACGCAATGCGCGGTCGTTGCCAGAGGCTTCAAACATTACATCGAATACGCCCTTGCTCACAGCAAAAGGCGCTAGCACTTCAGGGTGCTTCGCAATATTGATGGTTTCATCTGCGCCCATCGCATGCGCGCACTCCAGAGGTTTGTCTGCAATGTCCACTGCAACGATACGTGCAGCGCCAGCACGGCGTAAAGCGCCAAT
>CAIRQX010000022.1 GCA_903880855.1 uncultured Burkholderiales bacterium
ACTGCTCTTGGCCAAACTGAATTGCTTGCTGCACCGTCAAAGGTAGTGTGGTGTCAGCCGACGTCACGCATTGACTTCCAACGCCGCCAACTGCTCCGCCTCGTGCGCATGTCGCAGTGCTTGCATGGCCTCGCCCAAGTCGCCTTCCATGATGGTGTTGAGCTTGTAGAGCGTCAGGTTGATGAGGTGGTCGCTCCAGCGCCCTTGCGGAAAGTTGTAGGTGCGGATGCGGTCGCTTCGATCACCACTGCCGATCAGCCCTTTACGCAAGGCCGCATCTTTGGCTGCGCGCTCTGAGCGGTCTTTCTCTTGTATGCGCGCAGTCAATACCCTCAAGGCTTGCGCCTTGTTGCTGTGTTGGCTACGACCATCTTGGCACTCGGCCACGATGCCCGTGGGCAAGTGCGTGATACGCACCGCAGAGTCGGTCTTGTTGATGTGCTGGCCACCGGCACCGCTGGCGCGGTAGGTGTCAATGCGCAAGTCGGAAGGGTTGATCTTGATGGCCTGCGCTTCGTCGGGTTCAGCCAACACTGCCACTGTGCAGGCACTGGTATGAATACGCCCTTGCGTTTCGGTGGTAGGCACGCGTTGCACACGATGGCCGCCAGACTCAAATTTGAGCAAGCCATACACCCCATCACTGGAAGAGCCGGCGTCTATGCGCACCACCACCTCTTTGTAGCCACCGAGTTCGCTGGCCGACTCGCTCATCACCTCACTGCGCCAGCCTTGGCGTTCAGCAAAGCGCATGTACATGCGTAGCAAGTCCGCCGCAAACAAGGCGGACTCATCACCTCCGGTGCCCGCCCGAATTTCTAGAAATACAGGGCGCGCGTCGTCGGGGTCTTTGGGCAAGAGCATGCGTTGCAACTCGGCCTCAAGTTGAGCCAGTTCAGTTTCGGCGTTGGCCACTTCCTCTTGTGCCATCTCGCGCATGTCAGCGTCTGAACCGCTGTCTTGCAACATCTGCTGCGCGGCTTGCAGATCGGACTCGCGCTGTTGGTAACGCGTGAAACGACTGGCGCTGGCAGTCAGCTCTGTGTGCTCGCGCGAGAGCACTAAAAATTGCGACATGTCTTGCATGATGTCTTCACGCGAGAGCAAAAAATCTAGCTCAGACAGCCGTTGTGCAAAGCGCTCTAGTTGAGCGCGTAAGAAGGGTTTCATAGCCGCAGACCCTAACGGTTGTTACGTAAAAAGAAATGCTCAATTGCATAGCGCGCTTTCTCGCGCGCCTGAACGTCCCCAGTATGGAGCTCAGCCATAGCGCCGTGGAGCATTTTTTGGGTTAGCCCTTTGGAAAGCGCCTCAAGCACGGCCTCTGGCGACTCTCCTTTGGCGAGCAACTTATGTGCACGCGCCAACTCAGCCTCGCGCCAAGCATCGGCTTGGGAGTTGAGTTGCTGTATCAAGGGGACATTGCTTCTTTGGTCTAGCCAATGGGCAAAGCTTTGCACGCCCGCATCGATGATGACTTCTGCCTGGGCCACCGCGGCCTGGCGGCTGGCTTGTCCGGTTTGCACAACCTCAGACAAGTCGTCTACGGTATACAAATAGACGTCAGCGAGCGACTTCACCTCTGGCTCAATATCGCGAGGTACAGCCAGGTCGACCATAAACATTGGGCGGCGCTTGCGCTTGCGCAAAGCGCGCTCCACTGCGCCCAAGCCAATCAAGGGCAACAAGCTGGCAGTGCAACTGACCACGATGTCAAACTCATGCAAACGGTCTGGCAACTCGCTTAAACGTAGTGCAACGCCGCCTAAATGGGTAGCAATTTTTTCGCCACGCTCCAGCGTGCGGTTGGCCACGGCCATGCTGCGCGGGCTTTTGGCCGCGAAGTGGGTGGCGCATAACTCGATCATTTCGCCTGCACCTACAAACAGCACATGGCTCTCGCCCAAGTCCTCAAATAACTGAGAGGCTAAACGCACAGCGGCGGCCGCCATGCTGATCGAATGCGCGCCTATCTCGGTCGAACTACGAACCTCTTTGGCTACGGCAAACGAGCGCTGAAAGAGTTGGTTGAGTGTGGTGCCCAAAGCACCGGCGTCGGAAGCGGCGCGTACGGCGTCCTTCATCTGGCCCAAAATTTGGGGCTCGCCGAGCACCATGGAGTCGAGCCCGCTGGCCACCCTGAACGCATGCCGCGCGGCGTCGTTTTCTTGCAGGGTGTAGGTGTGGGTTTTTAGTGCGTCTGTGCTTACACCGCCAGAGTTCGCAAGCCAATCTAGGGTTTGCTGAATTTGCGTCTTCCCACCTGCGCCGTAAATTTCAGTGCGGTTGCAGGTCGACAAAATAGCGACCTCGCTGTCTTGCGATACGGCTTGGCGAAGGCCGTCTAATGTGGCACCCATTTGCTCAGTCGTAAAAGCAAAACGGCCCCGCAAATCGAGCGGGGCGGTGTTGTGATTGAGGCCAAGAGCCCATACTGCCATCCTTGAATTATAAAATTGACGCCCATGGGCCCCTTAGACCAACTAATTCACGTGCTTAATTTTTTTGCGCCAGCTTTGGGCGTTGCGTTTTTTTGCGTGGTTTTTGCCCAGTTTGCCGCGCGCCGTTGGCTGCCAGAGTCTCGCTTGGGTTGGCTGCGGCAATTAATGGTTGGTGCCGTGCTGGGCTCATTGGTGCTGATCGCTGGCTTGGTGGTTTGGGGTGTAGACGGAAAGATGGCAACCTATGGCGTGTTGGTATTGGTGTGCGCAAGCGCTCAGTGGGTCATGTGCAGAGGTTGGTACGAATAGCCCCTACAAAGCCTCGCGTCATAGGGCCCTGCGGTAACATGCGTGGTTACCCCGTGCTGACCCCAATATGAACGCTCCCACCCCGCTAAATTTATTGCTAGCAAAGCCCACGGAAGCGCCCCGACTTCGCGAAATTCCTTACAACTACACCTCATTTTCTGACCGCGAAATCGTCATCAGACTGTTGGGTGTAGAGGTTTGGGATTTACTCTTGCGCCTGCGCCAAGAGCGTCGTACTGGCCGCTCGGCGCGCATGTTGTACGAAGTATTGGGCGATATTTGGGTGGTACAACGTAACCCTTACTTACAAGACGATCTTCTAGACAACCCCCAGCGTCGCCGCCAGTTGGTCGAGGCCTTGCACCACCGCTTAGGCGAAGTGCAAAACCGTCGCTCCAATGAAGACCCAGAGCGCGATGCGCTAGTGGGTCAATTACTAGAGGCTGCGAGCCGCGCGGTCCAGGCTTTCAATTCCGAGTTCGAGGCGATTGCCAGCTTGCGTAAAAAAACCGCGCGCCAACTCAAAAAATACACGGCTAACGACAACATCAAGTTCGACGGCTTGTCGCGCGTGTCCCACGTGACGGATGCGACTGACTGGCGTGTCGAATACCCGTTTGTGGTGCTCACGCCTGACACCGAAGTTGAGATGGCGGGCTTGGTCAAAGGCTGTATCGATTTGGGTTTGACCATCGTCCCGCGCGGAGGTGGCACGGGTTACACCGGCGGCGCAGTGCCGCTCACATGGAAGAGTGCCGTTATCAACACCGAAAAGCTCGAAGCCATGACCGAGGTCGAGCACATGAAGTTATCTGGCTTAGACAACCCAGTGCCCACGATTTGGACGGAAGCGGGTGTTGTCACCCAGCGCGTGGCGGATGCTGCTGAGCGCGCAGGCTTTGTTTTTGCGGTAGACCCCACCTCTGCAGAAGCCTCTTGCATAGGCGGCAACATCGCCATGAACGCAGGCGGCAAAAAAGCCGTGCTCTGGGGAACAGCGCTAGACAACCTCGCCAGCTGGCGCATGGTCACACCCGACGCGCAGTGGTTAGAGGTGACCCGCGTTGGGCACAACCTGGGCAAGATCCACGACGCAGATATTGCAAGTTTTGATCTGCACTATTTCGAGGCGGATGGCAAAACGCCGGTTCGACAAGAGCGTCTGGACATCCCAGGACAAAGCTTTCGCAAAGTAGGTCTGGGCAAAGACGTCACTGACAAGTTTTTGAGTGGCTTGCCTGGCATCCAAAAAGAAGGCTGCGATGGTTTGATCACCAGCGCACGTTGGATCTTGCACCGCATGCCAGAGCACGCGCGCACCGTGTGCCTGGAGTTTTTTGGTAACGCCAAAGACGCGGTGCCCAGTATTGTTGAGATCAAAGACTTCATGTTTGCAGAGCACAAGCGCACCAACACCGTGTTGGCTGGCTTGGAGCATCTCGACGACCGTTACCTCAAGGCCGTGGGGTACGCCACCAAGAGTAAGCGCGGCGGCCTGCCCAAGATGGTGTTGGTGGGCGATATCGCTGGAGACAACGCGGACGACGTAGCGCGTGCTACTTCAGAAGTTGTGCGCTTGGCTAATTCGCGCAGTGGCGAAGGTTTTGTCGCCATCAGCCCCGAAGCGCGCAAGAAATTTTGGCTCGATCGCAAACGCACAGCCGCTATCAGTCGTCACACCAATGCCTTCAAGATCAACGAAGACGTCGTCATCCCCTTGCCACGGATGGGTGAGTACACCGACGGTATCGAGCGCTTAAACATAGAACTTTCTTTGCGCAACAAGCTCGACTTGTGCAATGCTTTAGATGCATTCTTCGCGGAAGGCAATTTACCATTGGGCGCAATAGACGACGCCAATGACGTGCCTTCTCCAGAGCTATTAGAAGAGCGCGTGCAACAAGCACGTGCGGTGTTGGCCGATGTGCGCAGCACTTGGCAGCAGTGGCTGGACAACTGCGACGCGCTTTTCTCGCAACTACAAGACCATAGCCTGCGTGCGAGTTGGAAAACGCAAATCCGCGCAGTTCTCGAAAACGTTTTCACGGGCGCACAGTTCCAACCCATCTTGGACGAGTGCAACGCGATACACCAACGCGTTCTCAAAGGTCGCGTCTGGATTGCTCTGCACATGCATGCTGGTGACGGTAACGTGCACACCAACATCCCCGTCAACAGCGACAACTATGTGATGCTCCAAACTGCACACGAGGCGGTGGCCCGCATCATGGTGCTGGCGCGCTCATTAGATGGTGTCATTTCTGGCGAGCATGGCATCGGCATCACCAAGCTCGAGTTTTTGACAGACGCTGAACTGCAACCGTTTGCCGACTACAAGAAGCGGGTCGATCCTGAGGGGCGTTTCAACAAAGGCAAATTGTTGCGCCATGATGCATCCCAGAACATTGTTCGTGACGCTAATCTGAGTCAAGCCTACACACCTAGTTTTGGTTTGATGGGGCACGAGTCACTCATCATGCAGCAGTCAGACATCGGTGCAATAGCCGACAGCGTCAAAGACTGTTTGCGATGCGGTAAGTGCAAGCCAGTCTGCGCCACCCACGTGCCGCGTGCGAACTTGCTCTACAGCCCGCGCAACAAAATTTTGGCGACCTCTTTGTTGGTCGAGGCCTTCTTGTACGAAGAACAAACCCGCCGCGGTGTGTCCATCAAGCACTGGCAAGAATTTGAAGACGTGGCCGACCACTGTACCGTCTGCCATAAGTGCCTCTCGCCTTGCCCTGTGAAGATTGACTTTGGTGAGGTGTCCATGAATATGCGCAACTTGTTGCGCAAGATGGGTCAAAAAACATTCAGGCCTGGCAACGCAGCAGCGATGTTTATGCTCAACGCCACCAATCCAGAGACCATCAAGTTTGCGCGTAGCGCTATGGTTGATGTGGGCATGAAGGTGCAGCGCTTTGCCAATGATGTGTTGCGCGTGGTTGCGCGCAAGCAAACCAATGCGCCACCTGCCACGGTGGGCACTGCGCCCGTCAAGCAGCAGATCATCCACTTCATCAACAAAAAAATGCCGGGCAATCTGCCAAAGAAAACAGCACGCGCTTTGTTGGACATCGAAGACAAAGACTACGTGCCCATCATCCGTAACCCGCAAACGACGACCTCTGACACCGAGGCTGTGTTCTATTTCCCTGGTTGCGGGTCAGAGCGCTTGTTCAGTCAAGTAGGACTCGCCACCCAAGCCATGCTGTGGCATGCGGGCGTACAAACAGTTTTGCCTCCAGGGTATTTGTGTTGCGGTTATCCGCAACGCGGCAGTGGGCAGTTTGATAAGGCTGAAAAAATCATCACCGACAACCGTGTGTTGTTCCACCGCGTGGCCAATACGCTGAACTACCTCGACATTAAAACTGTGGTGGTGAGTTGTGGAACTTGTTATGACCAGTTGCAGGGCTACCAGTTCGACAAAATTTTCCCAGGCTGTCGCATTGTCGATATCCACGAATACTTGTTGGAGAAGGGCATCCAGCTCAACGCCAGCCAACAGGCGGGCTACTTGTTCCACGACCCCTGCCACAGCCCCATGAAGCAGCAAGACCCTATGAAGACGGTGAAGGCTCTGATGGGCGACCAAATCTTAAAAAGCGAACGTTGTTGTGGCGAGTCTGGCACCTTGGGTGTAACGCGCCCAGACATCTCGACCCAGGTGCGCTTTCGCAAGGAAGAAGAGTTGCGTGCTGACGAGACGGCCTTGCGCACCATGACGGGTGATGCAAAGGGCGACTTAAAAATTCTCACCAGCTGCCCGAGCTGCTTGCAAGGACTGAGCCGCTACGGCAACGACTTGCAAAACGGTTTGCTAGAGGCCGACTACATCGTGGTCGAGATGGCTAACAAAATTTTGGGCAAAGATTGGATGGCGCAATATGTGCAAGTGGCTAATGCTGGCGGCATCGAAAGGGTATTGGTCTAAATGGCTGGACTTAAAACTGACTCTCCAACACCCGAGGACATCACCGCCCACAGCGCAAGCCGTGTGCTCGAGGTGAGGTTTTCTGATGGCGCGGCGTTTCGCATTCCGTTTGAATTGATGCGTGTCTATAGCCCCTCGGCTGAGGTCAAGGGCCACGGACCAGGGCAAGAGGTCTTGCAGACGGGCAAGCGCAATGTCGGCTTGCTAGATATAGAGCCCGTTGGTAATTACGCCATCAAGCCGACCTTCACCGATGGCCACGACAGCGGCTTATTCACTTGGGAGTATTTGTACTTCTTGGGGTCTGAGCAAGACGGCTTGTGGTCAGACTACGAAAAGCGTTTGGCCGCAGCCGGCGTGACACGCGACACGCCTATGCCACTCGCTGCTGGCAGTGCGGGCGGCGCATGCAGCAGCCACGGACACTAAAAAAAATGAGTTCTACGCACTTCGGCTTTCAGACGGTAAACGAGCAAGACAAATCCAAGCACGTGCGACGCGTGTTTGATTCGGTCGCCAGCAAGTACGACGTGATGAACGACCTGATGTCGCTGGGCTTGCACCGAATTTGGAAGCACTACACCACGACAGTGGCAGACGTTCGCCCTGGTTACCAAGTTTTAGATATCGCTGGAGGAACCGGCGATTTGTCTATGGCCTTTGCTAAAAAAGTCGGGCCCTCAGGGCGTGTGGTGCACACCGACATCAACGAAGCCATGCTGCGAACTGGCCGCGACCGTTTGGTTGACAACGGTTTCAATTTACCAACCTTGGTGTGCGACGCTGAGAAGTTACCTTTTGCCGATAACCATTTCGATGTGGTGAGCGTTGCCTTTGGCCTGCGCAATATGACGCACAAAGATGCTGCATTGAAAGAAATGTGCCGCGTCCTCAAACCCAACGGCAAGTTGCTGGTGTTGGAGTTCTCCAAAGTCGCCAAGCCCCTCGAAAAACCCTACGACTGGTATTCCTTCAACATATTGCCTAAGCTAGGCAACTTGGTGGCAGGCGATGATGCGAGTTATCGTTATCTAGCTGAGTCGATTCGTATGCACCCTTCCCAGGAAGAACTCAAACAATTGATGAAGCAATGTGGCTTTGGCCATGTCGACTTTCACAACATGAGCGCGGGTGTGGTGGCGTTACATGTGGGTATCAAGTGTTGATGCACAAACGTGCAGCAAGCTCTTACAACAAGGAGATGACATGAAAAATTGGATCGCAGTGGTCATGATGTCCATGGCATTTGTTTGCGTCCCAGCGGATGCGGCCAAGCGTTTGGGTGGTGGCAAGCCGATGGGTCAGCAGTCCAACCAAGTCACGCAACGCGAAGCAGCAAAGCCCGCGACTCCAAATGCCACTCCAAATGCCGCCCCTAATGCTGCACCCCATTCAACGCCGCCTGCTCCTGCCGCTGCGCCCAGCAGGCCATGGGCTGGCATGCTGGGTGGTTTGGCAGCTGGCCTTGGTTTGGCATGGCTCGCGCACTCACTTGGTTTTGGTGCAGAGTTCGGCCAGTTCCTTATGTTTGGATTGTTAGCTCTGGTCATCATGATGGTGGTGGGTATGTTCATGCGCCGTCGTGCAACACCTGCGCATGAGAACAGCAGTCCTTATGCATTTGAGGGCGCACACAGAACGGGTGATATCCAAACCCCAACGCAATACAACCCCAAAAATGTGGGTAACGACGCGTCTGCCCGTCCCAACGATACAGACCCAGCGTACCAACCTGTAACGCCACGTTCTGGCGCCATCATTGGTTCTGCTTTGACGGGCGACCAGACATGGGGCGTGCCTGCAGGTTTTGATACACAAGGCTTTGTGACTGCAGCCAAACAAAACTTTATGTTGCTACAACGCGCATGGGACGCCGCCGACATTCCTACGCTGCGCACCATGATGACCGATGCCATGGTCGAAGAAATCAAGACCCAGCTCGCTGAGCGCGAGGCGACCGCTAGCGGTCAACCTAACCAGACTGATGTGGTGATGCTTGAAGCAAAAATGCTTGGCATAGAAGAACTCCCCACCCACTACATGGCGAGTGTGGAGTTCTCAGGTTTGATTCGCGAGGAGCCGTCTTCTGGCCCAACGCCTTTTAGAGAAGTTTGGAACATGTCTAAGCCCAAAGACGGCAGCATGGGCTGGTTGGTCGCGGGCGTCCAAGCACTGCAATAAACAAGGAATAATTGGGGGCTATGGCAACACAGTTCCCCTTTCCCTGGCTTATTGACGAGGCCCAACAACGCGTCATCCTATTTATCAACCATGTGCTGATGCAAGAGCCGGCTGCGCGTGAGCGATTGCAACGCCAAAAAGGTCGCAGCATTCAACTGGTGTGGCGTGATTTCGTTTTTCAATGCGTGTGTACACCTGCTGGCTTGATGGAGTGGATGCCTTCAAATGAATCTGCTAAGCCTGATTTGATTTTGCAGGTCAATGAACCATCTCCATTTGTATTGGCCAAGGCTGTCTTGCAAGGCGACAAGCCACCGATTCGTATTGAGGGTGACGTGCAACTGGCGGCAGAGGTCAATTGGTTGATAGACCATGTGCGCTGGGATGTTGAAGAAGACCTCTCTCGCATCATCGGCGATGCACCTGCCCATATGGTGGCGCAAAACGCTAAGAAGGTGGTCGATGCCTTGCGTAGCTTTGTGCTCAACAAAATGCCTACTAACTCCGCCACGAAAGAGTGTGTATGACCCGCTTGTTTCGCGGCGTCTACATCGTCTTTATTGTTCTGCGTTATGGACTAGATGAGTTGGTGTTGACCAGCTTCCAAAGACCGGGACTGCGCTTGTTGGCGCGCATCGTGTCGATTGGGCGAGACCTGTCTGCCCCGCGCGGAGAGCGTTTGCGTGAAGCCTTGGAGCACTTGGGTCCCATCTTTGTGAAGTTCGGGCAAGTGCTCTCTACGCGACGTGACTTGCTGCCCTTTGACATTGCAGACGAGTTGGCCAAGTTGCAAGAGCGCGTGCCACCTTTCCCATCAGAGCAAGCAGTAGCCATCATCGAGCGTGCGTTCGCCAAACCCTTGGGTGAGATATTCACTGAGTTCACGCTACAACCTGTTGCCAGTGCCTCGATCGCGCAAGTGCACTTTGCGGCTATCGTGGATCGCAACGGCATGAAACGTTATGTCGCAGTAAAGGTCTTGCGCCCTGGCATGCTCGAAGTCATCAACAAAGACTTGAGCCTCATGCGCATGTTGGCCAATTGGGTGGATCGCTTGTCAGTCGACGGCAAGCGTCTCAAGCCCATAGAAGTTGTGGCCGAGTTCGATAAGTACCTGCATGACGAATTAGATTTGGTCCGAGAAGCTGCCAACGCGACCCAACTGCGTCGCAACATGAACGGCTTAAACCTTGTCTTGATCCCAGAAATGTTTTGGGATTTCTGCCACACCGACGTGATGGTGATGGAGCGCATGAATGGCATCCCGATTAGCCAAGTCGAGCGCTTGCGTGAAGCGGGTGTCGACATTCCTAAGCTCGCACGTGACGGCGTCACCATCTTTTTCACGCAAGTATTTCGCGATGGGTTTTTCCATGCGGACATGCACCCAGGTAACATCCAAGTCAGCGTAGACCCAGCAACATTTGGGCTTTATGTTTCGCTAGACTTCGGCATTGTGGGCACGCTTACCGAGTCTGACAAAGAGTACTTGGCGCAAAACTTTGCCGCCTTCTTTCGGCGTGACTACAAGCGGGTGGCCGAGTTGCATGTGGAGTCTGGCTGGGTGCCAGCAGACACACGCATAGATGAACTAGAGTCTGCGGTCCGTGCGGTGTGTGAGCCTTACTTTGACCGTCCTTTAAAAGAAATTTCTTTAGGTCTTGTGCTGATGCGTTTGTTCCAAACCTCGCGTCGCTTTAATGTCGAGATACAACCCCAACTAGTTTTATTGCAAAAGACCTTGCTCAATATCGAAGGCTTGGGACGTCAACTCGATCCTGATTTGGATTTGTGGAGTACGGCCAAGCCCTTCTTAGAAAAGTGGATGCTCGACCAAGTCGGCCCTAAAAAACTTTGGCAGCAACTCAAAGACGAGGCACCACGATATGCCAAGCTCTTGCCCGAGTTGCCGCGGTTGGTGCATGACTTCTTGAAGTACCGCCAACACAATAACCATGCGTCGCTCGACGCATTGATCGAATCACAGCGCCAAACCAACCGATTGTTGCAACGCCTGATCTGGGCTGGCATTGGTTTTGTCGGAGGTTTGGCTGTCATGCAATTGTTCACTCATCTTCATTAACCTATGCTGCTCGCACTCGTTTTTGTTTATTTGTTTATCACCATCGCCATTGGGTTGTTGGCAGCCAAGAAGGTGCACAACTCGGCAGACTTCGCCATTGCTGGTCGTCATCTGCCGTTGGCGATGATCGTCACCACAACATTTGCGACTTGGTTTGGCTCTGAAACTGTTTTGGGTATCCCAGCCAAGTTTGTCAACGGCGGCTTGCAAGGCGTGGTGGAAGACCCGTTCGGTGCAGGCTTTTGTTTGATCTTTGTGGGGCTCTTCTTTGCAGGCAAGCTCTACCAAATGACGCTCCTGACCATCAGCGACTACTACCGCGAGCGCTATGGTCGGGTTGTTGAGGTTGCTTGCTCACTCATCATCATGCTGAGTTATTTGGGCTGGGTCTCTGCACAAGTGACTGCCTTGGGCTTGGTGTTTAACGTGCTCTCTGCTGGCGCCATCAGCGTGCCTTGGGGCATGGTGATTGGAGTCGTCTCTATCTTGGCTTACACCTTGTTTGGCGGGATGTGGTCGGTCGCTATCACTGACTTTATCCAAATGATTATCTTGGTGGTGGGCTTGTCGGTGTTGGCAGTGTTTGCCGCAGACCAAGCGGGTGGCGCAGACAAGGTGGTGGCCTTGGCGGTGAGTCAAGACATGTTCAAATTTTGGCCTGAGCCTAGTTTCAAAGAGATTGCATTCTTTATAGCGGGTGCTGTGACCATCATGTTTGGCTCTATCCCGCAGCAAGACGTATTTCAGCGCGTGATGTCTGCCAACAACATCAAGGCCGCCACGCACGGTCCGGTGATCGGCGGCATTTGCTACATCTTGTTTGCGTTTGTGCCGATGTTTTTGGTGGTCAGTGCGATGATTATCATGCCCGAGAAGGCTGCTACATTGATGGCAGAAGACCCGCAAAAAGTCTTGCCTACATTGGTGATGGAGCAAATGCCCTTTGTCATGCAGGTGCTGTTCTTTGGTGCCTTGTTGTCGGCCATCAAGTCTTGTGCATCAGCTACTTTACTTGCACCCAGTGTTACCTTCACGGAGAACATTTGGAGGCAATTCAACCCGCACCAAAGCGACCAACAAGAACTGCGTGCCATGCGCGTGACGGTTTTGTGTTTTAGCGTCATCGTGCTTTGCTATGCCATCCTTATGCAGGGCACTTCGATTTACGAGATGGTCTCTAGCGCCTACCAAGTCCCACTCGTTGGAGCCTTTGTGCCCTTGACCTTTGGCTTGTATTGGAAGAGGGCGTCCACCCAAGGTGCCATTGCCGCAATCGTTTTAGGGCTGTCAGTGTGGGCGGTGTTGTTATTCACCCCCTTGGGCGAGGAGTTTCCTGCGCAGTTGGCTGGCTTGTTGGCAAGTTTTCTC
>CAIRQX010000023.1 GCA_903880855.1 uncultured Burkholderiales bacterium
ATACATCAAGTCTGTGTCCAATACGTTTGCGGTGCATATTCCGTTTAATGGCAGCCCGCCTGCGGTCATGTCTACCTTGTCTGGCGAAACACAACTGATTGCGTCAGTGCCCACGGTGATTTCGCCGCAAGTTAGACAAGGAAAGTTGAAATATTTGGCAGTGACCAGCGCGCAGCGCTACGCCCTTTTGCCAGACGTTCCTACTGTTGCAGAAAGTGGCTTACCCGAACTCAAAGGCTTTGAAGCGTTGGCATGGAATGGTGTGTTGGTTCCTGCTGGAACACCACGTGCTGTTGTCGATCGCATCAATAGCGCGCTTAACGCTGCATTGAATGACCCAAGTGTGAGAGAGAGACTTAAATCAGCGGGGTTGGAGCCTATTGGTGGAACCCCAGAGCAGTTTGCAAAACTCATCCATGATGAATCTGTCAAGTGGGCGCCGATTATTAAGCGCTCTGGTGCAAGAATTGATTGATAGCGTCACAGGGCGCCTATGTATTCGGGCGCCATGACTTGCGCTTAAGCGCGTCTATGCCCGACAGAGAAATCGTTTTGTCCTGTTTTATCTTCACCGCGTAATAACCACAAAGGCCGCGTTGCAAAACTCACACTCACACCTGTTTTGCCGTCTGATGGTCTGAGGTTTCGGTCGAACAATGAAGTGCCTGGCATAAAACGCAAGGCAACACCAGTGCGTCTTTGTTGCGAGGTATTGGCTTTGGCGCCATGGATCATATAAATGTCATGCATCGACATTTCGCCGGGTTGCAACTCTAAATCTGCCGCTTGCGATTCATCAAACGTACCCTCCGCCATGCGTTGGTTGAGCGTGAGGTCATTGCGGTCTTCGTGTAAATGTTCGTATAACTGTTTGGCGGTGTGAGAACCAGGGATGACGCGCAAACAACCGTTCTCTTGGGTGCTGGGTTCAAGCGCCACCCATACCGTGCAATTGGCCAATGGACGAATCGGCCAGTAATGGCCGTCTTGGTGCCAAGGCGTTTCATAGCCTTCGCTAGCGGGTTTACAAAACACATGGCAACCCCACAAGATGATGTCCGGGCCAATGAGTTGCTCCACCAAATCGATGATGGGTGGATGCATGGCTAATTGCAAAAACTTTTGGCTGCCCGTCACACCTTCGTCGTTACGCCCCTCAATATGCGCACTCACCAGTTTTTCAGGGCGCACACCGGGGTTGTTGGCAATGAGCGTGTTGAGCGCGTCTTGCAACTCTTTTACAAACTCTGGCTCTAACCGGTATTTGGGAATGACATAGCCGTTGGCATGGTAGTTAGCGATGTCTTGTTTGCTTAAAGCAGTGGGCATAGTAATTACTCTCCTAAATATGCAGCGCGCACCTTCGGATCATGCAACAAATCGCCCGCTTTGCCACTGAGGGTTATCACGCCTGATTCCATCACATAGGCGCGTTGTGCAATTTGCAAGGCACGGCTGGCGTTTTGTTCTACCAACACAATGGTGACGCCTTGGGCTGACACGGCTTGGATTACTTCAAAAATCTTATCGACCATCAAAGGCGATAAACCCATAGACGGCTCATCTAGCAATAGCAAGCTAGGGCGACTCATCAACGCACGTCCCATCGCTAACATTTGCTGCTCTCCGCCAGACAAAGTGCCCGCCAATTGGTGGCTACGTTCTTTCAATCTTGGAAAGGTGGTGAAGATACGTTCCATATCTTCATCAATGTCTGCGCCATCGTTGCGACTGTAAGCACCCATTTGCAGGTTCTCAATGATGGTCATGCGGGTGAACACGCCACGTCCTTCGGGCACCATCGCCAGGCCTTGCTTTACCAAATCCCAAGGTTTGCTTTGATGGATGGGCAAGGCATTCAACTCGATACTGCCTGCACTTGCCGACAACAAGCCCGTGATGGCTTTCATCGTGGTGGTTTTGCCAGCACCGTTAGAGCCAATCAACGAGACCAACTCACCTGCAAAAACTTCAAAGCTCACCCCTTTGACGGCTTGAATGCCGCCATAGCTCACTTGTAAATTATTGACGCGAAGCATAGGTTGGGTCATATCAAACCTGTGCCGTTCCCAAATATGCTTGCATCACACGCGCATCGCGTTGCACTTGCGCGGGCGTGCCTTCTGCAATCACTTGGCCTTCATCCAATACCGTCACGCGATCGCACAAACCCATGACCAATTTCACGTCGTGTTCAATCAGCAAAACTGTGCGCTGGTCATGCCGAATTTTGTCAATCAATTCACGTAACTGCACTTTCTCAGTGGCATTCATACCTGCAGCTGGTTCGTCCAAAGCCAATAGCTGAGGATCTGTTGCCAGAGCGCGGGCAATTTCTAGACGTCGCTGGTCACCATAGCTCAAGGTGCGTGCTTTGACATCGGCAAGCGTGTCTATGCCGACATAGGCTAACAATTCGTGGGCTCTTTCTGTAATTTCTTTTTCTTCTTGTATGAAATTACTGGTTCTGAAAATTGCACCTAACAAACCAGAGTGCGTACGCACATGGCGCGCCACCATCACGTTTTCAAGCGCTGTCATCTCGGAGAATAAGCGGATGTTTTGGAAGGTGCGCGCGATGCCAGCTTTGGCGACTAAATGCACATCCTTGGGTTGATAAGGCTGGTCTGCCAATACAAAGTTACCGCTATCAGCTGGATACAAGCCTGTGATCACATTAAAGAAAGTGGTTTTGCCAGCGCCATTGGGGCCGATCAAGCCATAGACTTGTCCGCGTTCGATGTTGAGTTGTACATCGTTCAAGGCCTGCAGCCCACCAAAGCATTTTGATACACCAGCCACTTGAAGTACATGTTGGCTAAGCATCATGCTCCTCCACGCGTTGCAAACGCTTGCCATGTTCTGGCTTAGGCCATAAACCGCTAGGGCGCCACAACATGACGCCCACCATCGCTACAGAGATAAGAAGTTGGCGCAATATCGCTGCGTCTAATCGACCGCCAGTCATTTCTTGCAAAGGCCCAGCGACATAACGCAGCGCTTCGGGCAACGCGGCCAACAACACGGTTCCCAAAATCACGCCAGGCAAGTGACCTAAGCCACCAAGCACCACCATCGCCACGATCATCACGGATTCCATCAGACTGAATGATTCGGGCGATACAAATCCTTGGAAGGCCGCAAACATGGCACCGGAGATTCCACCGAATGTGGCGCCCATGCCAAACGCCATCAATTTCAAATTGCGGGTGTTAAGCCCCATGGCTTTGGCTGCGATTTCGTCTTCGCGAATCGCCATCCATGCGCGACCAATGCGGGAGTTTTCTAAACGGTGGCACACCACGACGCTGACAACTACCAGCAAGAGAAACAAGTAGTAATACAAGGTGACAGAAGGGAGCTCCATAAAACCCAAATCCAATCGCTTGGAAAGTGGATGCCCAAAAACGCTGACCGCATCAATCGATCCAATCCCTTTAGGCCCGTTGGTAATATTTACAGGCTGGTCTAAATTATTTAAAAAGACGCGGATGATTTCACCAAAACCTAAAGTCACGATCGCCAGATAATCGCCACGCAACTTTAGGGTGGGCGCGCCCAACACTATGCCAAACAAAGCTGCAACGCCAGCGGCCATTGGCAGCACCATCCATAGACTTAAATGCAAACCGTTAGAGAACATGGTTGCAATCCATGGAAACGCGTCGGTCAAATGTGGGGACGCTAACAAACCAAAGAGGTAAGCGCCCACAGCAAAAAATGCAACGTATCCAAGGTCTAACAAGCCTGCATAACCAACCACAATGTTCAAGCCTAAGGCCAGCAAGACATATAGCAACGACATGTCAGCAATGCGAATCCAGGCATTCCCAAAGGGTTGCAACACAAATGGCAAAAGCAGCAACACAGATGCCAACAGCCATCGGTTACCAAATAGTGCATTCGTATTTAGCATCCGCTTCAAGCCCTATCAGCTACGCGCTCACCCATCAAGCCAGAGGGGCGAAGCGTAAGCACCAATATTAAAACTAAGAAAGCAAAAATGTCGCTGTATTGGCTACCCATCACACCACCCGTGAGTTCGCCTAAGTAGCCTGAACCAATCGATTCAATCAAACCAAGCAACAAGCCACCGACAACTGCTCCACCTAAGTTTCCAATCCCACCGAATACAGCAGCAGTAAATGCCTTAAGGCCTGGCAAAAATCCCATGGCGTGGTGAACTGTTCCGTAATTCGATGCCCACATCACACCGGCCAGGGTGGCGAGCACAGCACCAATGATGAAGGTAGCAGAGATCACCATATCGGGTTTCACACCCATCAAACTTGCCATGCGCGGATTCTCGGCTGTTGCACGCATCGCGCGGCCCAAGCGTGTTGCGTTGACCAACCAAGACAAAACAGCCAATGCGACAGCAGTGAGTCCTAAGATCATCAATTGGGTGGGCGTAATCACCGCCTCACCAATTGCAATGGGCGTAGAGGGCAAAAGCGTTGGAAATGGTTTGTAGTTCGGCTTCCAAACAATCATGGCGATGGTTTGCAAAAAGATCGACATACCTATCGCTGTGATCAAAGGCGCCAACTTAGGCGCATTACGCAGTGGGCGGTAGGCAATTTTTTCAATCGCAAAGTTAAGGGCTGCGGCGGCCATGCTGGCTAACACCATCGCCATTAACAAAATCACCCAGCCCGGCAAGTTAGGAAAAGCAGGTTGCAAGACATTGATGAGCGACCAACTGCACAAGGCGCCAATCATCAAAACTTCGCCATGCGCAAAGTTAATCAAATTGATGATGCCGTAGACCATGGTGTAGCCCAGTGCCACGAGCGCATACATGCTGCCTAGCACCAGCCCATTGATAACCTGTTGCAGCAATACATCCATGTTTAATGACCAGCTTGTTTGTTTTTATTGCGGAGTTCACGCAGCTTATCTGCGATTTTGATTTCTAAACCGCGCTCGACTGGATGATAAAACTTCGCAGACTCCATGCCTTGGGGCAAATAAGTTTCACCTGCTGCGAATCCGTCTTCTTCATCATGCGCGTAGCGATAACCTTTGCCGTAGTCGAGTTCTTTCATCAACTTGGTAGGGGCGTTGCGCAAATGCATGGGTACGGGGCGTGTGCCGTCTTTTTTCACCAAGGCACGGACTTCATTAAAGGCCTTATAGACAGCGTTGGACTTGGGTGCCACAGCCAAATACACCACGCATTCGGCCAAGGCCAATTCGCCTTCTGGCGAACCCAAACGTTCATAGACTTCAGCAGCGTCTAAGGCCAATCGCAATGCACGCGGGTCTGCCAAACCAATGTCTTCGCTTGCCATACGGATAAGGCGACGCGCCATGTATTTGGGTTCTGCGCCACCGTCGAGCATTCTGACTAACCAATAAAGCGCAGCATCTGGGTCAGAGCCCCTGACAGACTTGTGCAACGCGCTGATGGTGTCATAGAACTGCTCGCCACCTTTGTCATAACGGCGCATGCGCTCGCCAAGAACTTTGAGCAACCATGTATCTGTAATTTCCGTCAAACCTTCATGCTTAGCTGAAACAGCCAGAGTTTCTAAAGTGTTGAGCAAGCGACGCGCATCACCATCGGCATAGGCAATCAAACGCTTTTGCGCTTCGCTATCTAAAGCAGGCACTGCATCAATGCTTTGCGCTTTGGCAATGATGTGGGCGAGGTCTTCTTCATTCAACGACTGCAACACATAGACTGCAGCGCGTGACAAAAGAGCTGAATTTACTTCGAACGATGGGTTTTCTGTTGTCGCACCGATAAATGTGAATAGGCCAGACTCGACATGCGGCAAAAACGCATCCTGCTGGCTTTTATTAAAGCGATGCACCTCATCGACAAACACAATCGTGCGTTGCGGGTCTAAACCATCGCGCGCAGTGAGCGCCAAATCAACTGCTTCACGAATTTCTTTCACGCCGCCGAGCACCGCACTGATAGATAAAAATTGCGCGTCAAACGCATCAGCCATCAAGCGAGCAATCGTGGTTTTGCCTACGCCCGGTGGCCCCCACAAAATACAGCTATGGGGTTGCCCAGATTCAAAAGCCACCCGCAAAGCCATGCCCTCACCCAAAACATGCTGTTGACCAATCACCTCGCCCAATGCGCGCGGGCGCAGGCGTTCGGCGAGGGGTTGTTGGGAAGATGTTGACATTGGTAATGTGTAACAGGACAGACCTAATTGTCACATCCGTGTAATCAATGCAATTATCGGATCTCTACACCTAAGCTAAACGTGGGTTGTGCGATTTGGAGTTTAACTTTTGCACTAAACGTATTTCTAATTGGCAATCCAATGCTTCTGCGTAGCGCGAGAGTGTGGCAATCGATGGCGAATGCTTGCTTTTGCCAGACTCTAAGCGTGCGATCACCGACTGGGTAGTACCAATTTTTTCTGCTATTTGATTTTGTGTGAGACCTTTTGCCGCACGGATTTTCAGAAATTCATCTAACACTGCATATTCAGCCCGTGCATTTTCAAATTCCGTTTTCACCTCAGGGATTGCCAAGGCCTTTGCACGTAATTGTTTATGTGTGAGCATCTTTCCACTCCTTCATTCGCTTGAGCGTAATTTCAATTTCTTTGGGCGGTGTTTTGTCTGTTTTCTTCACAAATTGATGCAACATCAAAATGCGCCGATCTATCAGCACTCCAAAAAACACCCGCCCAATTCCCTCCCTAGATTTCAACCGCAGTTCGAACAAGCCATGACGCAATGCGCGCGTATGGGGCATTCCTAAATCAGGGCCATGCTCTTCCATGCGATCTGTGCAATGGAAGTAACGCGCCATGATTCCCTGCGGCAATCCAAGAATGGCTTGTTGAAGCCGCTCATCGTGATAGATGATCTGCCAAGCCATACTTTTAATATAGCGTATTTGCGATATTCACGCAAGGCCAAAAAATACTAAATATTGAACACAAGTCCATTTAGAGGCCACCTCTTGTTAAAAAAAGAGGCCGGATGCTAGTGCTGTTAGTAACAGAAGCGTTTAAGTGATGCTTACTGTTTTACTACGTCCACCCCCTTAGGTGGCACAAATACAAACTGAGACGGAGATAAATTTTTAGGATTGGCTTCAAAGTACTCAAAGCTGATCACCGAGCGTTGTCCCATCGCATCCAAGATGTCTAATTTCTCAAGGTTGGCAACACCACCCTCAACGCGCAACCCTATACGCACACTTTGAACAGTGCTCTCTCGAATTTTTGGCGTGGCTTGCACCCATTGCAAACCGTCTGTTTCAGATTGTTCTTGCAGGTGGAATTCTTTTTGTAAAGATGCCAAATCAGAAGCCGTAGCAATCAAAGCAGCGGGCGAACTGCTCAGGGCTTGTGTTTGCGAGCGCGCAGTGACTTGTGCAAGGTCGACGTCGTACCACCACAGCATGTTGCCGTCAGCAACAAGCGTTAAAGGATATGGCTTTTGGTAATCAAACCGAAAACGTGTGGGGCGAATAAATGCAAATACACCGCTGGATTTTTTACTTCTTGCGGTTTGCCCCGCTTTAACAGGCGGCGTCACTACTTGGCTAAATATGGCGCGGCCGCTGTGCGCGGTTTTGAGAAAAAGCTCTAAGCTTTCTAGGCCGCCTGCGCATACTTGCATACTTGTTGTCAATAACAATGCTTGCAAAGCCCGTTTGCAGTTCACTAAGCCATGCAACTTAGACCTCACGAACTCAGGCCTCACGGTTAGGCACCAAAATTTCGCGCTGACCATTGCTACTCATAGCGCTGACCATGCCGGCTTTTTCCATGTCTTCCACCAATCGCGCAGCACGGTTGTAACCAATTTTTAAATGCCGTTGCACCAGCGAAATACTGGCTTTGCGATTTTTCAAAACCACCTCCACGGCTTGGTCGTACATCGGGTCTTTTTCGCTAGGGGTGTCACCAAATAAATCGGGACCCATCAGGTTGCCATCACCATCTACCGTGCCGCCCTCGAGCACGCCTTCAATATAGTCAGGCTCGCCCTGTGTTTTGAGATAACTCACTACGCGATGCACTTCTTCGTCACTTACAAATGCACCGTGGACACGGATCGGATAACCAGAAC
>CAIRQX010000024.1 GCA_903880855.1 uncultured Burkholderiales bacterium
GACGAAGCAGCAAAAAATCCATTTGCAGATTTGCATGGATGGTCACAAGCGGCAGAGCTTGGCGCGCGTTGGGCGAAAGAGAAAAATGTTCCAACACTCGCAGTGACCAATTGGACACTTGCGAGTCGCATTGCTTGGTATGCCCGTCCCATGCCTGTGAAGGTGGTCAATGCCCACGGCGACCAATTCGATATTTGGTTTGGTCGGTTTTCACCGCATGAAGATGTGATTTGGATCGATTGGTCTTTGATGAGTTTTGCACCACCAGTCGGCGATACGCAATTTGCCCGTTGTGATGTGCTCGAGAACTTGCCCGTGCGGGTTGCGGGCCGTCAAATTGCACACTTCAACCTATCGCATTGCCAAGACTGGCAGGGGCCTAGCAAATGAGTGCGGTAGTGGCTGTCATGGGTCTTTTGCTGGCCATTGGTTTGCAAGTCACCCAGGTGCAGCAAACGCCTTTGTTTATCTCGGTCAATGCCGTGACGGTCTTGAACCCGCAATGGTGGGCAGGCTTGACATTTTTAGGCGATACCGCAGTCACGCTGTGTGTGATGGCGCCTCTATTGCTGATGCGTCCAACGATGTGGGTGGGCGTATTGGCCGCTATTCCTGTTGGAGGCATCACTTCGCTGACATTGAAATGGTTGTTCGATGCGCCAAGGCCTGCGGAAATCTTGGCGTTGACCGACTTTCATGTTGTGGGCTCCGTGTTGCGTGGACACAGCTTTCCTTCGGGCCACACCATCACTGCGTTTGCTGCGGCTGGCGCGTTGTGGTCTTGCATATGGTTTGCGAACAGAAAAAATTCTGCAATGTATAGCCCTGCGACGAATCAAGACAGCCATTCAAATTTGGATGTGTCGTCATGGTTCGCGTTGGCATTTGCTTTTCTTGTCGCTGTTTTAGTAGGTGTCTCACGCATGGCAGTGGGGGCGCATTGGCCTTTTGATGTATTGGCTGGCGCATGTGTTGGTTGGTTGGCAGGGCTCAACGGCGCCTTCATCGCGCAACGCTGGCAAAGCGCTTGGCAAACCACTAGGAGCGTTTGGCTATTGCACTTTTTATGTTGTGCGCTTAGTTTGGATCTGCTCAATAGAACATTTGAAGACCCCATTGGCGTTCATATGCTTTGGCTTGGCGTGGTGTCCGCATGGGGCGCACTGGCGGTGAAATGTTTGCAATCAGTCATTTCTGCGGGTAAACATTAACCAACCGCTCGGTCGGTGAATGGTAAATTCTCAGGAGGAAACCCTCCCTGAATGCAACTCCAATTCACCATGTCAAACACAAAATCCGCAGACCCAGAAGCCTCTCAGGAAAGCAGCGTTTTATATGAAACCCGAGGTGCAGTGGCCTTGGTCACGCTCAATCGACCACAGGCACTCAACAGCTTCACGCGCCAAATGCACCACGACTTGTGGGCCGCCTTAGACATGGCAGAAGCTGATTCAAAAATTCGTGCGTTGGTGGTCACGGGTGCCGGACGAGGTTTTTGTGCTGGCGCTGATTTGTCGGAATTTGATTTCGCGCCTGGTCCTGATTTGGTCAAGCGTGCCGACCCAGGCCCTGTAATTGACCAAGCCTTCAACCCCACTGCGCGTCGTTTACAAAATTTGCGTATGCCCACCATCGCGGCTATCAATGGAGTTGCAGCTGGCGCGGGTGCATCACTGGCCATGTGTTGCGATATCGCGATTGCGGCGCCTGCTGCTAGTTTTATTCAAGCCTTTAGCAAAATCGGTTTGATACCAGATGCAGGGGGCAGTTGGTTGTTGGTGGAACGTTTAGGCATGGCGCGCGCCATGGCCTTGGCCATGACAGGAGACAAACTTTCTGCTGACAAAGCCAAAGAGTGGGGTTTGATTTGGGACGTAGCAGAAGACAGCTTAGCTGCAGCCCTTGCATTGGCCGAGCGTTTGGCTGTCATGCCAACGAAAGCATTGGTAGCAACACGCCAGTTATTGCGCGATGCAGGCACACGTAGCTTCACCCAACACCTCGATACAGAACGCGACACCCAATCCGCCATGGGGCGCACACACGATTACATCGAAGGCGTCAATGCTTTCTTACAAAAGCGTGCACCAGAATTTAAAGGCGAGTAAGTGCAATGGATACGCAAGCCCAAACAATGGCGCAAGCCCTAGCCGAGCAAGTTGGCAAAACCATGTACGCGGTCGATACCGCCACCAAAGACACCATGGGTATCACGCTGCAAGAGTGCGCACCAGGCCGCGCGACCATGCGTATGGAAGTCAAGCCCTTGCATTTGAATGGCCACCAAATTTGCCATGGCGGTTTTATTTTTACGCTGGCAGATTCCACATTTGCATTTGCCTGCAACAGTTACAACAAAGCGACAGTAGCTGCAGGTTGCAGCATTGAATTTTTAAAGCCGGCGCATGTGGGCGATGTGTTGACTTGCGTAGGAATTGAGCAAACCTTGTCTGGCAGGCACGGTATTTACGATATGCGCGTGACCAACCAGCACGGCGACACCATTGCCATGTTCCGTGGCAAGAGCGCGCAAATTCAAGGCACGGTGATTCCAGTATGAGCCAAACATCATTTCCCTTAGACCCGATTGAAAAAGCCAGTATCGACGAGTTGCGTGCTTTACAACTCAAACGTTTGCAAGCCACCTTGCAGCATGCGTATGCCAATTCACCTGCATACCGCGCCAAGTTTGATGCGGCAGGTGTGCATCCAGACGACTGCAAAAGTCTGCAAGATTTGGCGAAGTTCCCCTTCACTACCAAAGCTGATTTACGCGATAACTATCCGTTTGGCATGCTGGCAGTGCCACGCGCGCAATGTGTGCGCATACACGCGTCCAGTGGCACCACGGGCAAACCTACCGTGGTCGCTTACACACAGAATGACGTGGATATGTGGGCCGATATGGTGGCGCGCAGCATTCGCGCTGCAGGCGCCAAGCCTGGTGACATGGTGCATGTAAGTTATGGCTATGGACTATTCACGGGGGGGTTGGGTGCGCACTACGGCGCTGAGCGATTGGGTTTGACGGTCGTGCCGTTTGGTGGCGGACAAACTGAGCGTCAAGTGCAGTTGATACAAGATTTCAAACCCAACTTGATCATGGTCACGCCTAGTTATATGTTGGCGATAGCCGATGAGTTCGAACGACAAGGTTTGAACCCTGCTGAGTCGAGTTTGCGCTTGGGTATTTTTGGCGCGGAGCCTTGGACCAACGATATGCGCCGTGCGATTGAAGTGCGTTGTGGTATCGATGCGGTAGACATCTATGGTTTGTCTGAAGTGATAGGCCCTGGTGTTGCAAGCGAATGCGTCGAAACCAAAGACGGCCCAACGATTTGGGAAGACCATTTCTATCCTGAAATCATCCATCCTGAAACAGGTGAACCTGTGGCCGATGGCGAGATGGGCGAACTTGTATTCACCAGCCTCACCAAAGAGGCCTTGCCCATCATTCGCTACCGCACCCGTGACCTCACGCGTTTGTTACCAGGCACTGCGCGCACCATGCGGCGTATGGAAAAAATCACGGGTCGCAGCGACGACATGATGATCGTGCGTGGCGTCAATGTGTTTCCCTCGCAAATCGAAGAA
>CAIRQX010000025.1 GCA_903880855.1 uncultured Burkholderiales bacterium
GTCGCGGTGTGAGGTGCACTTGTTGAGGTCAATTTGGTAGTCCAACCCAATGGCTTGCTCGGGGCAGGCGGCCACACATGCGTTACATCGTGTGCAAACGTCCAAATCAATCGGGTTGCTGCGCTTCCAAGTCAATTTGAAAGCACCTAACCATCCGTCTAACTTAACAATCTCACCGCCTAACACGGGGTGGTTTCGGTTTTGGGTGCTGATAGCTTGTCGCGACTGTGCACCCATTTTGGATACGCCATCCTGATTAGTTTGCGATGTATCGCCTTGCGTAAAAACTGTTACCTGCAAGTTATCCGCCAACATAGCGGCCACGGGCTCTGCAACATCTAGCGTTCCGATGATCAACAGACGGCCGTTACTCTTATAAGTAACCGTAGGAACGGGGTCTGGGTCTGGCAGATGCGCGGCAGCCAGAAGCGCAGCGATTTTGGGCGACGCGTTTTTGGCGTCTCGACTCCAGCCACCGGCCTCGCGAATATTCACGAACTTGATGACCGAAGTTTTAGCGTGGGTCTGAACCGCCAAATCGCCAAAGAGCCTTTGCTCTTGGGTGCAAGCCACCACCACATCGTCATTGCCTTGAATCGCTTGCAGGTAAGCGCCGACATCGCGCCGACACAACGCAGTATGAAGCGTCAGCGGTTCAGACAGGCTTTGACCCAGCGCCTTGGGGTCGAGGGGCTGGGTCTGGTTGCAGTCGCAAATCAGTGTGGTCATGCGTAAGGGGCTCGGGTTTTGAAATTGTTGCGGCAGGGACGGACTGTGCCACGACTTGTGTGTCGTTGGCGGTAGGGATGTCATTTAGATTGGCATGCGCGTCTTTTTTCTCGTCATCGTCATCTTCAAAAAGATTCAAAAACTTAGCGCTGACCATCTGTCGCAACATCGCTTGGGGGATTGGGTCAGGCTGCCCGTAGTCGTCTATGTACACATCCATCCTATCCATCACATTGAAATGTGTATCGGTGAACAGTTTTTTCATCGCCGCGTTTTTCACCTCAGGCGCGACCTCGCCGGCCATGAATTGGGTGTAGTCGGAATCCTTGGTGAGACTTTGTACATCTGCCATCGAAGGGGCTGGCTTTTGTTGCGCAGCGCTATCCAAGTGGGTTTTCTGATCGCCCTCTTGATCTAGCGAACCAACCAGCTTCGTCGGTGGCGCCAAGCTTTTTTCACTAATTTCATCCAAAGCGACGTTCTGGCGAACCTCCGCTTTGCGTCGAGACCAACGACTTAAAAAGCCTGCTGGGGTTTCATCATTTGCCATGTTGCCCACCTCGCACTTTGTTCGTGCTCACCGAAGCCGGGTTGCCAAAACGGTCTTGCAAGCCTTTGAAGCTCTCTGGCCGTTTGCGTCGTTTGGTCTCTTCCACCCAATGGGTTTGGGCGAAGTCGGCCATCCATGCGACCACCTCGACGGGAGCTTTGACTTGGTCTACGTTTTCTTGCGCGTCCAACCAACGGCCTGCGTCGTGGTAACTCAAACTCACCATGGCAGGGACGGCGATGACTTCGTCTGCAATCGCAGGTTCCTCTTCCATACGCCACAAGACAAACCAGCAGGGGTCCGGCGAAGTGAGGTTGAGGTAGTAGCCTTCAGGGTCGTCTTTGAACAACTCCACCGTAAACCCAGGGTGTAACCAAAGTTGCTCGTCATCGGTTTGCCTTAAACATTGAGGCGCAGTGCCAAAGTGTTCGTCGTGCGGCAACAAGTCATGCCCCATCACGTCATGCAAGACCCAACGCCAAGGCTGCCAATGGCTCATAGCACCGGGCACATGCTCGCGGCGCATGACGACGGCTACTTGAAGACTAGGGCGTGAGGACATGCGGCGATCTTATAGAGGTGCACTAGCTTTTAATTTCAAAGGGATTCAGAAGATCCACGCCAAAAGATTTGAAATCTGCAACATTGCGAGTCACAACCTTGAAGTTATGTACCAAAGCGGTAGCAGCAATCATGGCATCTTCATACAATGTGTCTGAAGTACGGTGCATGAGGCGCGACCATTTGCGAAAAGCCGCCCCGTCCATAGGAAGCACACTGAATGAATCGGCCAGTTGATCCAGCCAGCTTTCAATCTCTTTGGCTTTTAAGGGGTCTTGCTCTCTGGTTAACTCGATGCCCGCTTGGATTTCAGCCAATGTCACCGCAGAAATAAAGAGGTCGCTATCGTTGATCGATTGAATCCAAACTACTACTCCTGCGTGAGGCTTGGTTCGGCGCAACTCAGAGACTATGTTGGTGTCTAACAAATACATCTTCAGGAAATTCCATCGATAGAACGTCTTTTCGCTTTGCCTCGCAATGGCACAGATAAGGTATCGGATCGACCCTGCTCAGATAAAAGCAATTCTTTCAAAGTCATTCTGGATGTTGCCTGCATACGCTGCCAAACCGGCAACGGGACCAGCACAGCAGCATCTACGCCGCGTTTGCTGACCATTTGAGGGCCGCTGCTCATGCATGCATCCAAGAATTCGCTAAATCGGGCTTTAGCATCTTGTATAGGCCAAGTTTGCATAAAACACCTCCTTTTGACTAGTTACCTGACTAGTTTAATCGAGGCTTATCCACTTTGCAAGCGACTTTTAATACCGTCTTATTGCGCATAACGCCAACCTTGGTTTCCAAAGATCTAGGTAACAGTAGTCCTCAATACGTCTCCAAATGCAAACGCCCTTCACGCTTCAACACGGGGGCAATTTGCTCCCAGCCAATTCCAGCGTCATTGGCGATATCGCGCAACGCCATGACAACGCCCTCTTCCATGCTCTTCAAACCACAGACATAGAAGTGGGTGTTTCCGTCTTTGAGCAAAGAAGCCAAATCAGCGTTGCGTTCACGCATAGCGTCTTGCACATAGCGTTTGGGCTGTCCCGGAGTGCGAGAAAACGCGAAGTGGATATCAATAAAGTCTTTGGGTAACTTTTGCAACGGACCGAAGTAAGGCAACTCTTGCTGGGTACGTGCTCCAAAAAACAGCAACAACTTGCCACCTTCAAACTTGCCGCTTGGGCGCAGTCTGCGACGCCACTCCGTCATCGCGCGCATTGGCGCGCTACCCGTGCCCGTGCAAATCATCACAATGTGCGATTTGGGATGGTTAGGCATCAAGAAACTAGATCCAAACGGCCCGATGACTTGGACGTCATCGCCAATCTTCAAGTCGCATAAAAAGTTAGAAGCCACACCTTTCACAGCCTTACCTTGGTGGTCTTCCACCACGCGTTTCACAGCCAAAGAGACATTGTTGTAACCCGCGCGTTCCCCATTACGCGGGCTTGCAATCGAATACTGGCGCGCATGGTGCGCCTTGCCTTGTGCATCCAAGCCAGAAGGAATCACACCAATCGATTGGCCCTCTAAAACAGGAAACGGCACGCCACCAAAGTCCAGCACGATGTGGTGTGTTTCGTTGTTTGTGCCTGCATCATTGACTTGCACATTGCCGACTACCTTGGCGGTAATTGGAGTCTTAGGACCGTGCAAATTCACATACGGATGAGCGGCAGACCAAGGTGGCAGAGTAGACCCGTAACTAGAAGATGTAAACGCTTGGGCTTCTTGGGAATCTGAAGCAACAAATGTTGTTGCCGCCTCTTGTTGCGCTGTAGCAGTTTGCGGCGCTGAGGCAACCACAGGCTCAGGCAAAACTTCAGGCAACTCGTCCCATCCCAACTGCTCCTCCAAGCTGTAAGCAGATGCTTTTGGCATCGAACGCCAGTTATCAATCGACCCAGTCGGGCAAGGCGGCACGCAGGCCATACACAAATTACATATGTCAGCGTTCACCACATAGTTACGCGAGTCATGCGTAATCGCACCCACTGGACATGTGGCCTCACAGGTATTGCATCGAATGCAAATCTCGGGGTCGATCAGATGCTGTTGTATTAGTTCTGTGGTGGCGGTCATGGCAATTAATTAAACCGAACGTAATCAAAATCCATAGCCTGACGGTTAATCCCCATATTAGGCGGCGCAATCCAATTAGCAAACTTACCAGGCTCGACAACCCGCCCCATCAAACTAGCAACATAGGCGCGATCTTCAGAGGTAGGCAACCACTCACCCACTTTGGCACTCCACTCTGACTCAGATACCACGCGCCCATCAGGCGACACTTTGCTGCCGGAAAGCGAACCAATATTTCGGTGGAAGGTTTTGTGTGGAACGGTCAATTTGAATGGAATACCGGCCTTGATAATCACACGGTTCCAACGCTCGACGCCACCCACCGAATCGGTGATGTAGTCGTCACGCAGCACTTCGTTCAAAGCGTTGAGCATGGGCACTTCTTTTTCTTGCAACTGGCCGTTGACCACTTCCAACACTTTGTAATACTCACCACGCAAAGTATGGTCGTCGTTGCGCTTGCCTTCTTCGTAGCGGCCTTTCAAGCCTGAGCTATAGAAGGTCGCAGCGTTAGAAGATTCATCTGCACCAAACAAATCGATGGTGACGCTGAAATGGAAGTTGATGTAGCGCTGAATAGTCGGCAGATCAATCACGCCCGCTGCGCGTAATTTGTTGACATCATCGGTTTTGAGTTGGTTCATCATCTCGACGGTGCGCTGGATCACACGCGAAATACCTGACTCACCTACAAACATGTGGTGCGCCTCTTCGGTCAACATGAACTTGGTCGTGCGGGCCAAGGGGTCAAACGCACTTTCAGCCAATGCGCACAACTGGTATTTACCATCGCGGTCGGTGAAATAGGTGAACATGAAGAAGCTCAACCAGTCAGGGGTTTGCTCGTTAAATGCTTGCAAGATGCGTGGGTTGTCGTCGTTACCACTGCGACGCTCTAGCAAGGCTTCGGCTTCTTCGCGGCCATCGCGTCCGAAATGTTTGTGCAGCAAATACACCATGGCCCAAAGGTGACGGCCTTCTTCCACGTTGATTTGAAACAGATTGCGCAAGTCATACATGCTCGGTGCAGTCAGCCCCAAGTGGCGTTGTTGCTCAACAGATGCTGGCTCTGTATCGCCCTGCGTCACGATGATGCGACGCAAGTTGGCGCGGTGTTCGCCAGGCACGTCTTGCCAAACGCTCTCGCCCTTGTGATCGCCAAAGTGGATCTTGCGCTCTTGATCGCCTGGGTTCATAAAAATTCCCCAGCGGTAGTCACGCATCTTCACGTGACCGAATTGCGCCCAACCTTGTGGGTCAACGCTCACGGCGGTGCGCAGATACACATCCATATCGGTCGAGCCTTCAGGGCCCATATCGTCCCACCAGTTGATGAAATTGGGTTGCCATTGCTCCAATGCGCGCTGCAAGGTGCGGTCACCAGAGAGGTCGACGTTGTTCGGGATTTTTTCGCTGTAGTTGATGCCTGTCATGGGGTGCTCCAGTGTGGGTAATTTTTTAAACGCGGTTTAAGTCAAAAGCAGCTTTTTCGCCTTTGCCGTAGACCTTCAAAGCGCCCTTTTCGCCAACAGCGTTGGGGCGGTTGAAGATCCAGTTTTGCCATGCAGACAAGCGGCCAAATATGCGTGTCTCCATCGATTCTTTTTGGCAGAAGCGCAAGTTCGCTTCTAAGCCAGTCAGACTGTCGGGCGACATAGATGCACGCTCTTCGATGGCAATGCGAATCTCATCGGCCCAGTCGATATCGTCGGGCGCGGCGGTGACAAGGCCTAAGGCCAAAGCATGGTCGGCATCTAGCATCTGGCCCACTACAGCACGCACGTTTTCTAGTGGCTGCACTTCTTCATAAAAGCGACGTTGTAAACGTGACTGGTGGTTGACCATCGGGAAGTGACCGAAGTTCAAAGCGCTTAAAACCAATTTGGGGGCTTTCTCTGGTGAATCGGGCAGAGCCAACATATAAGTACGGTCTGCAGCGAAAGCTAATTCGGCCAAAGTGCCTGTAAAGCAGGAACCTTCGTCGACCAAAGCGAACAAAGAGCGCGAAGAGACATCGATACGCGCCAAGGTACGACGCAACATGCCCAGTGTCTCGTTGACCAACCAATGGCTGGCGTTGTCCAACAACACAGCGTCTGACTGCAACGCGAGTTGCGCGTCGCCTGCGGTGCGCAAGAGCCATGTGCCAACGTCGAGTTCGTTAGTTCGCATGCTCAAAATGGCATCGTCTAACTCGCGCGCCATTTGTAACGGGTACCAGTTTGCGCCAGCGGCTTCGAGGCCTGCGATGGTCGTGGGCACAGCAGATTTCGGCGCATGCACGGTAAACGTTGCAGTGCGCTTCGCACGGTCGATCGCGACTTGGACATACTCGTAACTCAGTCCGTCAGCGCTAGTAGTTTTGTTCAAGGGCATCAATTTCACGCCCTTGCCTGCAGCTGCAGCGCCAGCACGTTTGCTTTGCGCGGCATAGCGGGTGGCGCGCGCTTGTACCGCCTCTGCAAATTTAGCGGGCTTGGCGATTTCGTCGACCAAACGCAAATCGACTGCGCGTTGGCCACGCACGCCTTCGACGCAGGTACAGAAGATATCTGCGTGGTCGTGGCGCACTTTGCGTTTGTCGGTGACGCGCGTCAAACCACCTGTTCCGGGTAATACGCCGAGCAGAGGTACTTCGGGCAATGAAACGCTGCTCGAGCGGTCGTCGACCAAAACTATGTCATCGCAGGCCAAAGCTAATTCATAACCGCCTCCGGCGCATGCACCATTGACAGCGGCAATGAACTTCAGGCCGTCATGGCGACTGGAGTCTTCGATGCCATTGCGGGTTTCATTGGTGAACTTACAAAAGTTGACTTTCCATGCGTGGGTGGAAAGTCCCAACATAAAGATATTGGCGCCTGAGCAAAAGATGCGGTCTTTCAAACTGGTGACGACAACGCTTTTGACCTCTGGGTGCTCGAAGCGGATGCGCTGCAAGGCGTCGTGCAATTCAATGTCAACACCCAAGTCATATGAGTTGAGTTTGAGCTTGTAGCCCGGTCGAATGCCGGCGTCTTCGTTGATGTTGAGTTGCAGGGCGGCGGTTTCGCCATCGTATTTGACTGACCAATGTTGGTATTGGCTGGGGTCGGTTTCGTAATTGACTACTGTTGTGTTGGGCATGCTTGTCTCCTCGTTTTTATGCATCATAATGCATTTAATTAAATTATTGATTGCATTTTAATGCATTTATCACTAATTTAATAGGCTTATGCCATTTTCGGCAGCGGGTCGACTCTTTTCTGAGTGGTTAGCTAAGAAGCTAACTGGGCAGTGTCAATGCGCCCCTAATTTGCCGCCGAAGCTCCCTAAAACTATCTTCCAAAGGCTGAGCGCTGGTATCAAACACTATGTCAGCCTTGGCATAAAAGGCCGAACGACCATCCAAGATGCGCTTCAAGTCTTCCAAAGCTTCGTCGCTCCCCGCCATCGGCCGCATATCGCCTTGGGCTGCGACGCGGCCCAAGTGGTCCTCGGGCAAGGCTTTGAGCCAGACTGTGAAGCACGTGCTCAGGGCTTCATTGAAAGTGCTCGCCTCTGACACCAAACCGCCTGGCGTAGCGATCACCACCTCTTTATATGTATGGACGGTTTCTTCTAGGGCGCGCTTTTCATAACGGCGGTAGGCGTTTGCGCCATAGAGACTGTGGATCTCCGAAATATTGCAGCCTGCGTATTTTTCAATTTCGCGGCTCAACTCGACAAAAGGCCAGCCCAAGTCGTCCGCCAGACGCTTTCCAAGGGTCGACTTGCCGGCGCCGCGTAAGCCCACCAAAGCAATGCGGCGAAATCTTGCCGCTTCGTCGCCATGGTCCGCAAAGATCTCTGCAATGCTGGTTCGCACACGTTGCAACTGTGCTTCGTTGCGTCCGCCAAGCAACTCTCTTATTAGTAGCCATTCCGGAGAAGAGGTGGTCACATCCCCCAGCAACTCGACTACCGAGCAATTCAGCGCTTGGGCGACCTGGAGCAATATCAATATGGAGGCGTTGCCGCTGCCCGCCTCCAAGTTAGCCAGATGCCGCTCCGATACCTGCGCGGCTAGAGCCACCGCGCGGCGGGTCATGCCACGGCGCGTGCGCAATATGCGAACCCGCTCCCCTAATCCGGCTAGGAAAGGGTGTCGGGGATTGCTTTCAGTGTCGTCCATATCTGCACTTTAATGCAATTTATTAAAGAAATGCAGAATATTGCATTAGTTTTCGGAGTTAGTTATGTCGGTAATCAGCACAAGTTACATCCGGCATTCTTATTGATTTGATGTGGTTAGGCTATCAAAGGCCTCACTACTAATCAAATTCCAGCGCTGACACAAGAACAAGCAAAGGCCTTGCATCTTGAGTTGATGGCTACCAGCCAATTAGCAGCGATCCCTACTTACGACATCGCAGCACTAGATACTGCAGCCTTATCGGGATTTACAACTTCAGGTCAATTGCAAGCGCTAACAACGGCGCAAATAAAGGCCATGAAAACTTCACAGATAAAAGCCTTAACCTCAACACAAATCGCATTGTTGTCAACTGCGCAAATTTAACAACTGAGCACCGAAGCCATCAAAATTTTGTCAACAGCTCAGATTTCTAAGTTAACAACAGACCAAGTTACCGCTCTGACATTCGAGCAAATTTCAAGCCTATCTGCTGCGCAAGTGAATAGTATGCTTGGAGCTGGTCAGCTAGCGACCTTGGCCGCATCCAAACTCAAGTATTTGGCTTTTGCGGGAATTACTGTTGATAACCTAAAAATCCTGCTCGGTACGGGAGCATCCAGCAAATCAATCTCACTTGATCAATGGAATGTATTGGGCAGTAGCAAGCGCACAGCGCTTAAAACAGCGACTCCTGCAACTGGATTTATCCCACCTACTACATAAGTTCTGGAAATTAAAACCTCCTATCACTAAGTATCCTTACTAACCTTAATAGAAGGAAACTTAGAAGAAAAGTCCCGAGCCTTAGCAGCAATCTTCACAGCCACCAGCCTAGCCATAGCTTTATAAATTGCCGCTACATCCCCATCAGGATCAGCCACCACAGTAGGCTTGCCGCTGTCTGCCTGCAAACGTATTTGCATGTTCAATGGCAAAGCGCCTAAGTAATCCATGCCGTAACTAGCGGCCATCTTCTTACCGCCATCCGCGCCAAAAATATGCTCTATGTGTCCGCATTGCGTACACACATGCACGGCCATGTTCTCCACCAATCCCAATATCGGCACGCCCACTTTCTCAAACATCTTGATGCCTTTTTTCGCGTCTAGCAGTGCAATGTCTTGTGGTGTAGTCACTATCACCGCGCCAGTCATGGGCACGCGCTGGCTCAAGGTGAGTTGTATGTCGCCTGTACCGGGTGGCATATCGACGATCAAATAATCTAAATCACGCCAATTGGTCTGGCGCAACAACTGCTCAAGCGCTTGGGTAGCCATGGGGCCGCGCCAAATCATGGCTTCGTCTTGATCCACCAAAAAACCAATCGACATGACTTGCACGCCATAGTTCTCTAACGGGTCCATGGTCTTGCCATCTGCGCTCTCAGGCCGACCTTCGATACCCATCATCATGGGCTGGCTGGGTCCATAGATATCTGCATCAAGCAGACCTACGCTGGCGCCTTCCGCGGCCAAGGCCAAGGCCAAATTCACCGCAGTAGTGCTTTTGCCTACGCCACCTTTGCCAGACGCTACGGCGATGATGTTCTTGACTTGCGGCAACAACTGTACGCCGCGTTGTGCTGCGTGTGCAGCAATGACTGAACTGAAGTTGACCGATACGTTTGACACTCCAGCAACCGTTTTGGCCGCTGCGATCAAGTCTTTACGCAAATTTGGTATTTGACTTTTAGCGGGATAGCCGAGTACCACATCGAAAGACACATCGTTGTCTTTGATTTGCAGATTTTTCAGAGACTTGGTGCTGACAAAATCTTTGCCCGTATTTGGGTCGATCACGGTTTGTAAGGCGGCTTGTAGCGCCTGCTCGGTCAATGCCATGGGGGAGTAGCTTTCTAGAAAATATTGGCGCGACAAACTGTGGCGCGGTCGTGATTTTGTCATGCACGAGGCAGGAACTAAAATTGACCCTTTCGCCCCAACGGTCCTTTGCACCATGTCTTTGCGTCAGATCTTCGTCACCACCGCCCTGCCCTATGCCAACGGCAACTTCCATATTGGCCACATCATGGAATACATACAAGCCGATATTTGGGTGCGGTTTCAACGTATGCAGGGGCACGCCGTCAATTTTGTAGGCGCAGATGACACGCATGGCGCGCCCATCATGATCGCTGCCGAGAAGGCGGGTATCACGCCGCAACAGTTTGTTGCCAATATCGCGGCAGGGCGCCAACAGTATTTAGACGGCTTTCACATCAGCTTTGACAACTGGCACAGTACCGATGCTATTGAAAACCACGAACTCGCCAAACAAATCTACAAAGACCTACGCGATATTCCTGCATCACTTGGCGGCTCTTTGATTGAGCGTAAAACGATTGAACAATTCTTTGACCCAGAAAAGAATATGTTCTTGCCGGACCGGTTTATCAAAGGCGAGTGCCCTAAATGCCACGCCAAAGAACAATACGGTGACAACTGCGAAGTGTGTGGCGCTGTGTATGCACCCACTGATTTGATCAACCCGTTTTCTGCTTTGTCTGGCGCCAAGCCGGAACTCAAAAGTTCTGAGCATTTCTTCTTTAAATTGTCTGACCCTCGCTGCGTAGCGTTTTTGCAGAACTGGACGCAAGGCTTGGATGAACAAGGTAAGCCTCGCTTGCAACCTGAGGTTGCGAACAAGGTCAAAGAGTGGTTTAGCGTGCGCACCAACCCCGATGGCACGACCAGTGAAGGTTTGGGTGATTGGGATATTTCTCGAGATGCGCCTTACTTTGGTATTGAGATTCCCGACGCGCCTGGTAAATATTTTTATGTTTGGCTAGATGCTCCTGTTGGTTACTTGGCATCGCTAAAGAACTTGCTCGATAAACGCCATGCAGTAGATGCAAAGAGCCCCACTTATGAAGCGTTCATGGCTGACCCAAGTCTCGAGCAATACCACTTCATTGGTAAAGACATCGTCACGTTTCACACACTGTTTTGGCCAGCGATGTTGCATTTCAGCGGACGCAAGGCTCCTAACAATGTGTTCGTGCACGGCTTCTTAACCGTCAACAACGGCGAGAAGATGAGCAAGAGTCGCGGCACAGGACTCGACCCGCTTAAATATCTCGGTCTCGGCATGAACCCAGAGTGGCTGCGCTACTACTTGGCCGCCAAACTGAATGGGCGCAATGAAGACGTGGATTTCAACGCAGAAGACTTTATGGCGCGGGTCAATGCTGATTTAGTTGGTAAGTTCATCAATATCGCCAGCCGTTCTGCTGGGTTCATTGCTAAACGCTTTGATGGCAAGTTAGGCGTTGTATCTGCGGATGGCAATGCTTTGTTGGTGCTGCTGCGCGAAGCACTCGCACCGATGGCACAACACTTCGAGTCACGCGATTTTGCGCGCGCGGTGCGCGAGACCATGGGATTGGCCGATCGCGTCAACGAATATGTCGACGCCAACAAGCCGTGGGAGCTCGCCAAGTTGACTGGACAAGACGCACGGTTGCACGATGTGTGTTCAACCTGCCTAGAAGCTTTTAAGCTTTTAAGCACCATGCTCAAGCCCATCTTGCCTGTGCTTGCGGAGCAAGTCGAAGCCTTCTTAAAAATTACACCCCTCACCTTTGCCAATGCCGCGCAGGCTTTGCCTGCTGGCCATGTGATTGGTGAATACAAACACTTGATGCAACGCGTGGATATCAAAATGCTCGAATCACTCTTTGAAGCCCCAGAACCCGACCTACAAAAAGTTGCTCCGGGCGGCGAAGACATCGCGCCCACAATCTCTATAGACGATTTCGCCAAAATAGATTTACGCATCGCGCAGATTTTGCAATGCGAAGCGGTAGAAGGCTCGACAAAACTACTGAGCCTCACGCTTGACGTTGGCGAAGGTGTAGATGCACAAGGCAAGCCACTGACTCGCAATGTATTCAGCGGCATCGCCAGCATGTACCAACCGCAAGACCTAGTCGGCAAACTCACCGTACTAGTCGCCAACCTAGCGCCACGCAAAATGAAATTCGGCCTCTCAGAAGGCATGGTCTTAGCCGCCAGCCACGCCGATGAAAAAACCCAACCAGGCGTCTACATCCTCGAGCCGTTTCCAGGCGCGAAGCCTGGTATGCGGATTCATTAATTTAATTAGGGAAAATTGGGGTCAGAACCCAATTTTCCCTAATTAAATCCAACAAAAGCCACCATGCACTTCAAACCAAAATTAATTGAAGCTCTAGTGGGCTACAACCGCGAGCGGTTGTTCAAAGATATTGCTGCTGGTCTTACTGTGGGTGTCGTTGCATTGCCTTTAGCAATGGCATTTGCGATTGCTTCCGGTTTAACGCCCGAAGCGGGATTGTTCACTGCGATTTTGTCGGGGCTCATCATCTCTGTTTTAGGTGGTAGCCGGGTTCAAATTGGCGGACCTGCGGGTGCTTTTATTGTGATCGTTTATGGAATTTTGTCGCGCTATGGTCTGGCAAATTTGATCATTGCAACCGCTATGTCGGGCGTTATGTTGCTGATCATGGGCTTGCTTCGCTTGGGCTCACTCATTCGATTTATTCCAGTAGCTGTCGTGATCGGTTTTACCAACGGCATAGCTGTTTTGATCATGGTCTCGCAGATCAAAGATTTTTTAGGCTTGCGTATCGACGCAATGCCCGCTGATTTTTTTAGGATTCTCACAACGCTTTCGCAAAATATTGCAAACATCAACACGCAAGCATTTGCTTTGTCGCTGGCATGTTTGGCTTTACTCGTGATGTGGCAACTGGTGATGCCCCGCGTATTTGCACAATACGCGTTAATAAAAAAACTCTCGCTTATTCCCGGCTCGATGTTGGTTTTAGTTTTAGGAACTTTGGCGACAAGCTTGTTGGGTTTAGACGTCGAGACCATTACCTCGCGCTTTGGCGGCATTCCGAACCAACTGCCTGCTATGGTCTGGCCAGACTTCAGTTGGCAAAACATCCATGCGCTTTGGTTACCTGCTGCCACGCTAGCGTTGTTGGGCGCTATTGAGTCGTTACTGTGCGCGCGTATCGCCGACCAAATGATGGCGCAAACACCTTATGGTGATCGCCACGATGCCAACCAAGAGTTGATGGCGCAGGGCATTGCAAACATCGTCACACCCTTTTTTGGCGGAATGCCTGCCACAGGCACGATTGCACGCACCGTCACGAATGTAAAAAACGGAGGTAACTCCCCCATTGCAGGCATCGTTCATGCGCTGACCTTGCTGATGGTGGTCTGGGTGGCGGCACCTCTTGCAGGCGACATTCCGTTGGCGGTGCTCTCTGCCATATTGATGTTCGTCGCGTGGAATATGGGCGAGTGGCGCGAGTTTGTGCATCTGCGTCAATTTCGCCTTCCTTACCGCGCAACCTTGTTGGCGGTGTTCGTCCTCACCGTGGTGGTCGACCTCACCGTTGCAGTAGAAGTGGGCTTGATAGCAGCTTGCTTGACCTTTATCTTTCGCATTTCAAGCTTGAGTCGGGCAGAAGCGATCAATGTTTCGATGCCCGGCGTGCTGGCTTACCGCTTAAATGGCCCCTTGTTTTTTGCGGCTGTGGCGTTGGTGGAAGACATCGAAGACAAACTGCCTTCTAAAGCAGTGGTGCTAGAGATGTCTTCGCTCATTTATGTCGACTCATCTGGTGCAGACGCACTTCAAGCCTTGGCCCGCAATTGTGAGAAAAAACAAGTGCGCCTGATTGTTTGCGCCGTTTCGCACCAACCCTTAGATATATTGCGCCGTTGTGGTCTGCTAACTGCGCCTAGCGTTGAGCTTGCCTCGGATTGGGATGATGCCATGGCGAAATTGGATTAATTGGGGTCAGAACCTAATTAATCCAATTCCTCCTGCCCGCTAAAATCCTTGATCGCCTTCCAACAAGAGCCGTTATGTCCATATTCCAACGTCCCGCCTACAAGTCTGAAGTGACCCAATTCATCGAGCAGATGAAAAGTAGCAAGCCTGAGCTTGAAAAGAGCCAACGCGATGGTCGTGCTTTGCTGTGGGATAAAGCTATCAACCGCGAAATGGCGCAAGACATCGCCGCAGGCAACGTCGCGCAAAAGCCCTACGTCTACCAAACCAACGCCTAATTTCTGTGTCTGACTTGCAATCCGTCATGCCGGAGGTGATCGACAACGTGGCTGTGGCCAAGTTGTACGGGGAACCTTTGTTCGCCATGCCGCATGATTTGTATATCCCGCCCGATGCGCTCGAGGTTTTTTTAGAGGCCTTCCAAGGTCCATTGGATTTACTGCTCTACCTCATCCGTAAGCAAAACTTCAATATCTTGGACATCCCCATGGCGGCGCTCACCCGCCAGTATTTGAGCTATGTCGACGAAATCCGCTCGCGCAACTTAGAGCTCGCAGCCGAGTACCTGTTGATGGCAGCCATGCTGATTGAGATCAAGTCACGCATGCTGTTGCCGCCTAAGAAAGTGGCTGAGGGCGAAGAGCCCGAAGACCCACGTGCAGAGTTGGTGCGCCGCTTGCTCGAATACGAGCAAATGAAACTCGCAGCAGCCAAGCTCAATGAGATTCCACAATTTGGCCGCGACTTTCTTAAAGCACAGATTTATATCGAGCAATCGCTTCAACAACGCTTTCCAGACGTGCATGTGCTCGACTTGAGCCAAGCTTGGGCCGATATATTGAAGCGCGCCAAGTTGGTTCAGCACCACAGAATTTCTCGCGAAGAGTTGTCTGTGCGCGAATACATGAGCCAAGTCCTCAAAAAACTACAAGGCCAGCGCTTTGTCGAATTTGAAAAACTGTTCGACCCCGTCCAAGGCTTGCCCGTCTTGGTTGTTACCTTCTTAGCCTTGCTCGAGTTGGCCAAAGAATCGCTGGTGGACATTACCCAGGCTGAGGCCTATGCTCCGATCTATGTTCGTTTGGCTTACACACCTAACTAAATGTCTGCGACCAC
>CAIRQX010000026.1 GCA_903880855.1 uncultured Burkholderiales bacterium
CCAAGCTTGAAAAACAATTTTTTGAAAGCATTTGTGTGGGGTGTGGACGGTAGCCCTTTCTTATCCTCTCTGGTATTTGTTCTCTGCGGTATTTTTTTTGCGCCAAGTGCGTTTGCTCTTGATTTAGACGAAAAAGCATTGGCCGTCGCCGAACAAGTCCACACTGGACGCATCGTGTGCGAAATGGGCAATGTGGTACACATCACCCCCGACACACAAAACCGCGGCTTCTTTACGTTACAAATGGGCAAACACCGTTTCCATGTTTCGCCAGTGCCCACCGCCACTGGTGCAATCCGGTTAGAAGATGCCCAAGCTGGAGCCATGTGGTTACAACTCGCAAACAAATCCATGTTGATGAACAGCAAGCTCGGCCAACGCATGGCCGACGAATGCCAAAGCCCCGCGCAAGTCGCTGTGGCAGAAGCCATGAAAAAAGGTCCCGCATTCAATTTGCTCGATGGCCCAGCACCAAGCGTGGCCAGAAAATAAATGTGTACCTGACCCTAATTTTTAATCTGTACCTGACCCCAATTAATTTATTTAGCTAGGAGAGAGAACGATGTTGAAAGCTTACCGAGACCATGTGGCTGAACGTGCTGCGTTGGGAATCCCACCTTTGCCTTTGAGTGCCAAGCAAACGGGCGAGTTGATTGAGTTGTTGAAAAACCCTCCCAACGGTGAAGAGTCGACTTTGGTCGATTTGATTACCCACCGCGTGCCTGCTGGGGTGGACGATGCGGCGAAGGTCAAAGCTTCTTACCTAGCGGCTGTTGCGCACGGCACTGAAAAATGTGCGTTGTTGTCTGCTGAAAAAGCCACTGAACTTTTGGGCACCATGCTTGGCGGTTACAACCTCACGCCTTTGATCGATTTGCTCGACAACAAAGCTTGCGCGCCAGTTGCTGCTGCAGGTTTAAAGAAAACCTTGTTGATGTTTGACCAGTTCCATGACGTCAAAGAAAAAGCCGACAAGGGCAATGCGTTTGCCAAAGAAGTCGTTCAGTCATGGGCCGATGCTGAGTGGTTCACCAGCCGTCCTGAAGTGCCTAAGAGCATCACCATCAGCGTGTTGAAGGTGACGGGCGAAACGAATACTGATGATCTCTCTCCAGCGCCTGATGCGTGGAGCCGTCCTGACATTCCATTGCATGCGTTAGCGATGTTGAAAAACAAACGCGATGGCATCACACCCGAAGAAGATGGCAAGCGTGGCCCTGTGAAGTTCATCGAAGACTTGCGTGCGCGCGGCCATTTGGTGGCCTATGTGGGTGATGTGGTGGGAACCGGTTCTAGCCGTAAATCGGCCACCAACAGCGTGCTGTGGTTTACGGGTGAAGACATTCCATTCGTGCCTAACAAACGTTTTGGTGGTGTGTGTTTGGGCAACAAGATCGCTCCGATTTTTTACAACACCATGGAAGACGCTGGTGCATTGCCGATCGAACTCGATGTGTCGCAAATGAATATGGGCGACGTGATTGAATTGCGCCCTTACGAAGGCAAGGCCTTGAAAGACGGCAAGGAAGTTGCAACCTTCACCGTCAAGAGCGATGTGTTGTTTGACGAGGTGCGTGCCGGTGGTCGTATTCCGTTGATCATCGGTCGTGGTTTGACTGCCAAAGCACGCGAAGCGCTAGGTTTACCAGCATCGACATTGTTCCGTTTGCCCGCAGTGCCAAAAGGCCATGGCAAAGGTTTCACCTTGGCGCAAAAAATGGTCGGCCGCGCTTGTGGTTTGCCAGAAGGCCAAGGCGTGTTGCCAGGCACCTATTGCGAGCCACGCATGACTTCGGTGGGTTCGCAAGACACCACAGGCCCCATGACACGTGATGAGTTGAAAGACCTCGCTTGTTTGGGCTTCAGCGCCGACTTGGTGATGCAATCGTTCTGCCACACCGCTGCTTATCCCAAACCCGTGGACGTGAAGATGCACCACGAGTTGCCAGAGTTCATCAGTAATCGCGGTGGTATCAGTTTGAAGCCAGGAGACGGCATCATCCATTCTTGGCTCAACCGCATGTTGTTGCCTGACACCGTGGGCACTGGAGGCGATAGCCACACCCGTTTCCCTATCGGCATATCGTTCCCTGCAGGCTCAGGCTTGGTGGCGTTTGCTGCTGCAACGGGCGTGATGCCTTTGGATATGCCGGAGAGCGTCTTGGTGCGCTTCAAAGGAAAGATGCAACCTGGTGTGACCTTGCGCGACTTGGTGCACGCGATTCCTTTGTACGCCATCAAAAAAGGTGTGTTGACGGTCGAGAAAAAGGGCAAGAGAAATATTTTCTCAGGTCGTATTTTGGAGATCGAAGGTTTGCCTGATTTGAAAGCAGAGCAAGCCTTTGAATTGGCTGATGCATCTGCTGAGCGCAGCGCCGCTGGTTGTACCGTGCACTTGCATAAAGAGCCGATCATGGAATACATCCAAAGCAATATTGTGTTGTTGAAAAACATGATTGCCCAAGGCTATGCGGACCCACGCACCATCACGCGTCGTATTCAAGCGATGGAAGCTTGGTTGGCCAATCCGCAGTTATTGCAAGCTGATAAAGATGCGGAATACTTTGATGTGATTGAAATAGATATGAACGAGATCAAAGAGCCCATCGTGTGTTGCCCGAATGATCCCGATGACGCAAAAACTTTGAGCGATGTCGCTGGCGCCAAGATCGACGAAGTATTCATCGGATCCTGTATGACCAACATCGGTCACTTCCGTGCCGCATCCAAATTGCTTGAAGGCAAACGCGATATTCCTGTCAAGCTCTGGATGGCGCCACCCACCAAAATGGACGCGCAGCAACTCACTGAAGAAGGCCACTACGGCGTATTCGGCAATGCTGGCGCGCGCATGGAAATGCCAGGTTGCTCGTTGTGCATGGGCAACCAAGCGCAAGTGAAAGAGGGCGCCACGGTGATGTCCACTAGCACCCGCAATTTCCCTAACCGTTTGGGGAAAAACACGAATGTGTATTTGGGCTCAGCTGAGTTGTCGGCGATTTGCTCTAAGTTGGGACGCATTCCAACGCAAGCTGAATACTTGGCAGACATGGGCGTCATCAACGCGGATGGCAGCAAGATCTACAAGTACTTGAACTTTGACCAGATTGCGGAATACCAAGAGGCTGCTGAGGCGGTGAAGGCTTAAATCAATACGTTTTTGCTTTTAGTAAAAGGGCCCTACGGGGCCCTTTTTTAATTTTTGGCACAAGCATTACCCGCACTAAAATTGTTTTGAATTGCCCCAAGGACGTCTATTAATTAGCATAAAAGTATTACCCAAAACAACACTTGATTCAGAATTTTCTTGACAAGTGTTTCACCAGGTGCAATACTTTTATGACAACAAAACTACAAGTCTTCGCAACCAAAACCTTTGCGAGATGGATGCGGAAAAACAAGGTTACCCAAGAAGATCTTTTAGACGCAACACAAGAAATGGTCAATTGCCTTTTCGACGCTGATCTTGGTGGGTATGTTGTGAAGAAACGATTGGCGCTTCATGGTCGAGGAAAAAGTTCTGGGGCAAGAACGATTGTTGCAACCAAGTTTGTTGAACGTTGGTTCTTTCTATTCGGATTTGAAAAGAATGAAAGATCGAATATTAACAGCGATGAGCTCAAATCTTTACAGCAGTTGGCACTCACGCTGTTGAGTTTTGAGCCGAGTCAGCTAGCAAATGCAGTCATTGCTGGGGAACTCATTGAATTAAATGGAGATATGTGATGGTGGCAAAAAGTAAAAGCAGAATACTTCAAGAAGTCCATGAATCAGCCTTGGGCTTGCATAACAGTGGCCTCATTAGCAAGCGCCGCATGCTCGAGTTCGATGCGCTTTGTAATCTAGAGGTGAAGCCAATTTCTCCGATAAAAATCAAACAATTACGCGACAAGGAGCAAGTAAGCCAAGCAGTCTTTGCGGCAATTCTCAATATCAGCGTCTCCACGATCCAAAAGTGGGAATTGGGAGACAAAAAGCCCAGTGGCCCATCGCTGAAACTACTGAATATTTTGGAGCGCAAAGGTCTGCAAGCAGTTCTTTAATCCTAGATGCTAAGCAGCAGAAAGTGCCTAATTCTTACTCCGGCTCAATCTTCGCATCCCGCACCACTTTGCCCCATCGTGGCGCCTCTGATTTGATGAGTGCGGCGAACAACTCCGGTGTTCCGCCACCAAGCTCGTTGCCTTGGCTCAAGATTTTTTCTTTCACCTCAGCAGTTTGCAAGGCTTGGTTGCAAGCGCTGTTGAGCAGCTTGATGATGTCGGCGGGTAAACCTTTGGGGCCTATAAGCCCTTGCCAATTCAGTACCTCCACCGCAGGGTAGCCTTGCTCGCCCATAGTCGGCAGGTTGGGTAACAGGGGCGATCTGTTTCTGCTGGTGATGCCCAATGCGCGCATACGCCCGCCTTGGATGGCGGGCATCGCAACATACATTTGCTCGAACATCATTTGCACCTGACCGCCCATTAAATCGGTTGCGCCCGCTGAACCACTTTTGTAAGGAGCATGGATCATGTCGATGCCCGCTGTGTGTTCAAACAATGCGCCACTTAAATGATGAGATCCCCCGATACCACCTGATGCATAACTCAATTTCCCCGGTTCAGCCTTAGCGGCCGCAACGATGTCTTTCACGCTCTTATAGGGTGAATCGTTGCGCACCATCAATATCAAAGGACCGCGCTCAATCAATGCAATGGGAACAAGATCATTGAGGGGATCGAAGTTCAATTTTTTAAACAAAGCGTGGTTGACGGCGAGAGGCGCAAAGTTACCCATTCCAATGGTGTAGCCGTCGGGTCTGCTACGCGCAATTATTTCGGTGCCGATATTGCCGCCAGCGCCTGCTTTGTTGTCGATGATGATGGGTTGACCCAATATTGCGCCCATTGCTTTGGCAACTTGGCGTGAGCGGCTGTCAGCGTTGCCGCCAGCAGCATATGGGCAGATCCAGTTGATGGTTTTGCTAGGGTATTTGTCTTGCGCTTGGGCCCACTGCGTCGCCAGAGAGGGCGCTAAGACCGCTGATACTTGAAGAAGAGTTCTACGTTTCATGGGTCGCCTAACTATGGTGTCGGAATCTTGGATCATAAAGTCATTGTGAGAATTTATAGAGGAACAAGCTAAGGTGCTGTGCTCCCGTAACCGATTCCCCAATAGTTGCACAAAGCAACTACTGCGTAAGTGCCATGCACAATGTCATCCATGTCAGAAAAAGTATTGATCGCAGGTGGAGGTATTGCAGGGATTGCCACTGGACTTGCACTGGCGCGTACCGATGCTTCTGTGCAAATTTTGGAACGCGCACCTGAATTAACGGAAGTCGGTGCTGGTATCCAACTCGGCCCCAACGTCACGCGCATTTTGAATGCGTGGGGGTTGTCGACTGCTATGCAAAAGGTGGCTTCTTACCCTGCTAATTGGAAAGCGCGGCGTGTCAGCACGGGTGAAGTCCTGGCTACTTCGCCCTTGGCTGATATGTCGACGCGATACGGCGCTCCCTACCTCACTATCCATCGTGCAGATTTACAAAATGTGTTGCTGCATGCAGCGCGCGTATCGGGCGTTCATGTGCAATGTGATTCTCTTGTGCAGAACGTGCAACAGGATTCTCAGCAAGTATGTGTCACTGTCTCATTGGGTGAAGCGTTAGAAGGTACGAACGAGGTCCTATCTAAGCGTGCACAAGAACAGACTACAAAAGAATACAGCAACGCTTTCGTGATCGCCGATGGAGTTTGGAGCACATTGCGCCAACAAGTGTTGGGCGATGGTCTTCCACGCATGACAAGACATTTGGCTTACCGCGCATTAGTGGCGCAAACTGACTTGCCAGCGCATTTGCGAAGCCAAGATGTATCGGTGTGGATGGGGCCCAAGGTACATGTCGTGCAGTATCCCGTGCGCGGCGGTGAATGGCTCAATGTGGTGTGCCTCACCGAAGGACAGATGTACGGTGTTGCAAACCAAGACTTACAAGATTGGAATTTATCTAAATCTTTAATAGAGACGCGTGCCGACCTGCAAAGCGCGTTGAGGGGTGCTTGTTCACATTTACAAGCGCTGGTCGAAGCCTGCGGTGACTGGCGTTTATGGCCTTTATACGATCGCCCACCCATGCAAAATGCCGCGCAACACGCGCAAGCTCGCGTTGCTTTGGTAGGTGATGCCGCGCATCCCATGCGGCCTTATTTAGCCCAAGGCGCAGGTATGGCCATTGAGGATGCAGCGGAGTTAGCCCATCAATGGACTACGTTGGCCAACCAAGATGTGCGCCAACGTTTTGCAGCTTTCGCGCAAGCCCGTTGGCAACGCAATGCCCGCGTGCAAGCGCGTGCGATTCGCAATGGAGAAATTTTTCACGCCACCGGTCCAATGCAGTGGGCGAGAGATGTGGGTTTGCGTTCGGCAGGCAAAAGGCTGATGGATATACCGTGGCTGTATGGTTATCTCAGCGCATAGCAAACCTGTGATTTCAAAACGGGTAACTGATCAAACTACATTCGAATGGCCGGTTTATCCGGCAGGAATTTAATTAAGCGCTTATTGCTTACCCAGTAATAAAAACTCCATCAACGCCTTTTGCACATGCATGCGATTTTCAGCTTCGTCCCAAACGACTGACTGAGGTCCATCAATCACATCAGCCGCAACTTCTTCGCCCCGGTGAGCGGGCAAGCAGTGCATGAATAAGGCATTCGGTTTGGCTTGCGCCATCATGTCAGCATCGACGCACCAATCGGCGAATGCTTCTTGGCGGACTGCGTTTTCTGCTTCATAGCCCATGCTGGTCCACACGTCGGTAGTGACCAAGTCTGCACCTTCGCAGGCTTGCATGGGATTTTTAAACACCTTGTAACTATCGCGTGAACGCAAACCTGCAATAGCATGGTCGACTTCATACCCGCTGGGCGTACTGAGGTGCACAGTAAAGCCCAACATATCTGCGGCTTGCAACCAAGTGTTCGCCATGTTGTTGCCGTCACCCACCCAAGCGACAACTTTGCCGCGTAAACATTGCAGTGGATGGAGCGTATCGCCACGGTGTTCGATGAGGGTGAACAAGTCAGCCAAAATTTGGCAAGGGTGAAACTCATTGGTTAAACCGTTGATCACCGGCACGCGCGAATTGGCAGCAAAGCTATTGATCTTGTCTTGGCCGAAGGTGCGAATCATCACCAAGTCGACCATCCGGCTGATTACTTTGGCGCTGTCTTCGATGGGTTCGGCGCGTCCGAGTTGGCTGTCGCCCGTCGTCAAATGCACGACCGCGCCGCCCATTTGGTACATGCCCGCTTCAAAGCTCACGCGCGTGCGTGTAGAAGCTTTTTCGAAAATCATGGCCAGCGTGCGGTCAGCCAGCGTGTGGTGTTTTTCGTAAGCTTTGAATTTGCGTTTGATCACAGACGCACGGGTGAACACATAGGCGAGTTCATCTACCGTGAGGTCGGTGAATTGCAAAAAGTGTTTCATTCGTTTTCAGCCAAAAAGCTTTTGATCAAAGGTACCAAGATCGAGACGATTTCGTCGGCCTCTGCAGTAGTGATGATGAGTGGTGGAACCAAACGGATCACGGTATCGGCTGTAACGCTCAAAAGCAAACCGGCTTCTAGTGCCCGGTTCATGATCACGCCGCAGGGTTTTTCTAGCTCAATGCCCAGCATCAGGCCTTGTCCACGAATTTCTTTGACGCCTTGGAGATGCGATAAGTTTTTCTCCAACGCAGAACGTAAATGGTTGCCAACGTGGGTGGCGTTTTCTAGCAAACCATCTTCTTCCATGATGCGAATCGTCTCGATGCCCGCGCGCATGGCCAACGGATTGCCACCAAAGGTGGTCCCATGGTTTCCAGGCTGAAAAATATTCGCGGCTTTGGGGCCAGCCACTACTGCTCCCACCGGAACGCCAGAACCCAAGCCCTTAGCCAAAGGCATGACGTCCGGCAAGATGCCAGCCCACTGGTGCGCGAACCACTTGCCGGTGCGTCCCATGCCGCATTGCACTTCGTCGATCATCATCAACCAGTCTTGTTCATCACAAAGTTGGCGCACGGCTTTTAAATATTCAATGCGCATGGGCTGTATGCCGCCTTCGCCTTGAATGGTTTCCATGAATACAGCGGCAACATTGGGGTTCCCCACCGTGGCTTTTTTCAACGCCTCGATGTCGTTGACAGGCACACGGATAAAGCCTTCCATCATCGGGCCAAAGCCTTCTTTGATTTTGTCGTTGCCAGTGGCTGCCAAGGTGGCGAGTGAGCGTCCATGGAATGACTTTTCGTAGACCACGATTTCAGGCTTCTCAATGCCTTTGCTATGACCAAATTTACGGGCCAGCTTCAATGCTGCTTCATTGGCTTCTAATCCGGTCGAACAAAAGAACACATTGGTCAAACCCGACAACTCCACCAACTTGGCCGCTAAGGCTTCTTGGTTGGGTATGTGGTAGTAGTTGCAGCTGTGGATCATCTTGCCGATTTGGTCTTGCAAAGCGGGGGTGAGCTTGGGGTGGGCATGGCCCAAGGTGTTGACGGCGATACCCGCCAAACCATCTATATATGACTTACCGTTGGTATCCCAGACGCGCAAGCCTTTGCCATGCGACAAGGCCACGGGCAGACGTCCGTAGGTGTTCATGGTGTGGGGCGATGCAGGCGTATTCATGACAACTCCAAAATAGAAACGACCCAACGAAGGTTGAGCCGTTGAGGTGCGATTTTAGGGGCATCACTGCCGAGAAATCTCGGCGTTATTAGGGTTTGTGCTAATCGCTTGTCGTATGCAAGATAGAATGGTTTCTCATTCGCAAATCCGAGCGATCCTCGTAGCGTTGCCCTTTATTCCAACCTCTATCCGATGGTTTCTCCACACACCAAAGAAGTCTTCATCTTGGGCCTCACGCATGAGGGCCGAACCTTTCGGCCAAGTGACTGGGCGGAGCGATTGGCAGGCGTGATGAGTCAGTTTCGACCAGGTGGCGCGACTCCTGACAGTTACATCAGCTATTCACCTTGGTGTGTTCCCAATACCGTAGACGGTAATAAATGCGTCATCGTCCACACCGACTTGCGTGAAGAAGAGCCGATGGCGTGGGATTTCGTGATGAATTTCGCCAAAGACAATGATTTACAGGTGTTGGAGGCCTGTTTGCTGCCTGACCCGCCGATTAAGGAAAAAGCACTTTAAATCTTGGCAACTCGCGTCACCAATATTGTCAAAGCGAACTAGCCAAAGAGATTTTCATACCCCCAACAAAAAACCCGCCAAGGCGGGTTTTTGCTTTTTTGCTTTGCTGACAGCGCACCCGTTACAAACGGCAGCCTGATATTTCAGGCTGGGCGGGTTGCCTAATAATTAGGCAGCGAGTGCCAAGGCCTTGACCTTGGTTGCGAGGCGGCTCTTGTCACGAGCCGCTTTGTTTTTGTGGAAGATGCCTTTGTCAGCGACAGTGTCGACAACGGTTTGCATCTTGCCGAACAATTCGGCAGCTTTGGTTTTGTCGCCAGCTAAGACAGCTTTCTCGACGTTCTTGACCGCGGTGCGGTACTTGGAACGCAACGAGGTGTTGGCGGCGTTGATTTTTTCGTCCTGACGGACGCGTTTACGGCCCGACGCTAGGCGCGGGTTCTTTTTCTTTGGCTTAGCAGATGCCATGGTTTGGGTTCCTTAAGTGTCTGTGGATGTTGTCAGCAAAGCCCACGATTGTAGCGGGAAACGCTGTCTGGCTACACTTGTGGCCGTGTCCTTGTTTAAATCCGCCTCTATCGTCTCGAGCCTGACCTTGGTGTCTCGCATCACCGGTTTGGTGCGGGAACTCTTGATTGCCTCGATTTTTGGCGCAAGTGCCTTGACTGATGCTTTCAATGTGGCATTTCGTATCCCTAATCTATTTAGGCGCCTTTTTGCAGAAGGCGCTTTCAGCCAAGCCTTCGTTCCAGTATTAGCCGCCAGCCGCCAGCAGGCAGGGGACGAAGCCACGCATGTCTTGATTCACCACGTCACCACCGTGTTGGCATGGGCCTTGTTTGTGGCCAGCGTTGCGGGTGTTTTGGGCGCACCTTGGTTGGTATGGGCGATGGCGAGTGGCCTCCAGCAATCGCCGCAAGGATTTGAAGCGGCAGTCGTGATGACGCGTTGGATGTTTCCTTACATCGCCTTGATGTCTCTTGTTGCTTTGGGTGCAGGCGTGCTGAACACCTGGAAGCGCTTCGCGGTGCCAGCCGCAACGCCTGTGCTTCTC